>NZ_JBWVBC010000003.1:0-501209 GCF_057221055.1 Ruegeria sp. HKCCD7181
GGGAGACCTAACGAGGGTGCCTGTAACGGGAATAGAACACAGCCCCCGGGCACCACTTTTCTCCAAGAAAAGCAATGTGTTGGCGGTGTGGCCGCTGTTGCACCTCGTTGGTTGATTGCCCGAGACGGTACCGGGACTGCGAATTCGCACCTTACTTTCCATTTATTCGATTGCAAGGAAGATGGCTTTGTCCGGAAAGATCGATCAGGCCGTCAGCAACTTGGCCTGATCGTGGAAGGTATCCTATACGCTACTCAACCGGTTCCGGTTGAACAAATTGAATTCCCATCCAGTCGAGTTCTTCTCGCAGCACGTCTGCAAAGAAACCGAGACCATTCAACAAGTCCGCAGGATCCAGAGCGGCGACCCATTTGCAAATTCAACCTTGTGATCGTCGAGCACGCTTAATGTCGTATGAAGCTCCCAATTCAGGCGTCATGCGACACAGGTGTCCGGTGAAGTAAACAAGCCGCCGAATGATACAGATTCTAAACTCAGCAAGGCGTACTGGGGAAGTGTGCACGACTTGTGTGGCAATCTGTGTGACAGTTTTGGGGTTACTCTGCTGAAAACCTACAAAATTTACGATTTTTGGAGGATTTTCTCTTGAAAATGGTGCCCCCACACGGACTCGAACCGCGGACCTACTGATTACAAATCAGTTGCTCTACCAGCTGAGCTATAGGGGCACTTGGCGTGGATTACTGATTCAGCACAGAGTCTGCAAGCCCGAATTTCAGACATTGTTAGCCTCAGACGGATTTTTTTCTAACCCGCTGCCGAACCGCTTTTGGGGGTGCGTTTGACTGCGTTATGCGCAGGCTGTAACTCGGACAGAGACGCTTGAGAAATTGGGGCTAAATCAAACATGCATGTGGCTATTCACGCCGGCGCTTTGTTTACCGATGAGGGGCGGCTCATCAAGCTGCTCCAGGCGAATGCTGCGTTAGTTGGCCAAAATGGCGGTTCATTTTGGGGTCCTCGACGCTACAAGCAGATATTCGGACCGGTTCTGAACGTGCCTGGCGGCGGCGACCCAGAACCCAATACGCTTTCGCGCTTCTTATCGCTCATGCCCGAAGGACGTGCTGTTGATCGGGCGATTCTGTCCTGCGCCGCTTTCATCGGAGAGCAATCGTCGGTTATTGACGGCGGTCAGCTCTATCCTCTGGCCGGTAAACGCATGGCGCATTTGGGCCATCTGTTGGACGGTTTTCCCGTTGAGTTATTTATTAGCTTACGTAATCTCGGCACCTTCATTCCAAGGGTGCTGATGTGGCTTCCCGAGCAGGAACGCCGCAATGTCCTCAGCACAACCGATCTGAGCTGTCTCAGCTGGCTGACCGTGATTGAAGATATTCGTGATCTAGCTCCTGACATCAAAATCACCTTATGGAGTAACGAAGATTCTCCGCTGATTTTGGGTGACATACTGCGTGCCATGGTAGGCTTGCCGGACGACACTCCGTTAACAAACGAGTACGGATTGCTGTCTTCCTTATTGTCGGATTCCGGCAAACACCAGTTGCGTCAGTTGATCGAGCATGAGCCGACACAACGTGGCAAAAAGTTGCGCGATGCGCTGGTCGGAGTTTTTCAGGCGCACGCCTTGCCGGAAGCGATCGAAGAAGAATTGCACTTGCCGGGTTGGAGCGAAGAAATCGTCGAGGCCTTCACTGAGCTTTACGAACAGGACCTGGCGCGTCTGCAGAACATGCCGGACATTCGGTTCCTGAAGCCGTAATGAAGTGGGGCGGAAAACTCGGTCGAGTGACAGTGCGTTCGACGCGCCAATTGGGTGACCGGAGCCTGACTAGAGTTTTGGTGTCGATGCTCATTAACCCTTAACGGCTGACAAAAAAACGAAGCGGCTAGGCCTCATTTCGAAGCGTTACACGTGAAGCGGCTTTGGGCGTACGCTCTGTTTCGATCGGAAGTCTGGCACAACGGCAGGCTGTGATCCTGCGTTGGTCATCCGCGAGGTGGTTGTTTTTTTGCAGGGCTGCTCATTCAAGAAGCTGGCCTGAACGCGAATTTCGCTGTAGACTCTCAATCAGATCCCGAAAACGGGACGTTGACGAGGCAGATAGTGGCGGTATCTCATGACTGAGATGGTGTATGGCGCGGTCCAGAACCAGCGCGGCGAACCGATTCTACCAAAATGGTGGCGGACGATTGATCGCTGGACGATGTCCTGCGTGCTGATCCTGTTTGTCATCGGGCTGTTGCTGGGGCTAGCTTCATCGCCGCCTCTGGCAGGGCGGAACGGGTTCGATCCATTCCACTATGTCGAACGCCAGGCGCTGTTCGGCGGGTTGGCGCTGATTGCTATGCTTCTGACCTCGATGATGTCGCCCACTTTGGTGCGGCGTCTGGCTGTTCTGGGCTTTTTGGCAGCGTTCGTCGCATTGGTTTTCCTACCGATCTTCGGCACCGATTTCGGCAAAGGTGCTGTGCGGTGGTATTCGCTCGGCTTTGCCTCGCTTCAGCCATCGGAATTTCTGAAACCCGGCTTTGTCGTGGTCGCTGCGTGGCTATTGGCTGCGTCGCAAGAGATAAACGGCCCTCCGGGGCGGCTGTGGTCCTTTGCCCTGTGCATGGCCATCGTTGCCATGTTGGTGATGCAGCCCGATTTCGGTCAGGCGTGTTTGATCCTGTTTGGTTGGGGTGTGATGTATTTCGTGGCCGGAGCGCCCATGCTGCTATTGGTCGGTATGGCGGGTTTCGTCGTTCTTGGCGGAATGTTTGCCTATTCGAACTCGGAACACTTTGCCCGGCGTATCGACGGCTTTCTCAATCAGGAGGTCGACCCAACCACCCAACTTGGCTACGCTACAAACGCGATCCGCGAAGGCGGACTGTTCGGTGTCGGCGTGGGTGAAGGGCAGGTGAAATGGTCTTTGCCGGATGCGCACACCGATTTCATCATCGCTGTCGCAGCCGAGGAATACGGCCTGATCTTGGTGCTGATCATCATCGCACTCTATTCGATCATCGTGGTTCGTTCGTTGCTGCGCCTGATGCGGGAACGCGACATGTTCATCCGTCTTGCGGGTACCGGTCTCGCCTGCATGTTCGGTGTTCAGGCGATGATCAATATGGGCGTCGCAGTTCGCCTGCTGCCTGCAAAGGGTATGACACTGCCGTTTGTCAGCTACGGCGGCTCATCCCTGATTGCCGGTGGCATCGCGGTTGGAATGCTGCTGGCGTTTACCCGAAACCGCCCGCAGGGCGAACTTGGCGATATTCTGCGCGGAAGAGGATAATGGGGAAACCTTACCTTTTGATTGCGGCTGGCGGTACCGGGGGCCATATGTTCCCCGCTCAGGCGTTGGCCGAGGCGATGCTTCACAAGGGCTGGCGGGTGCGCCTGTCCACCGATGCGCGTGGTGCGCGTTATACCAGCGGCTTTCCGCATTCCACCGAAATTGTCGAGGCGTCTTCTGCCACCTTCGCGCGCGGCGGGCTGGCTGCAAAGGCGATGGCAGGTCCGAAAATCGCAGCGGGCGTCACCAGCATGGCTTACCAGATGATGCGCGACAGGCCGGACGTGGTTGTAGGGTTTGGCGGTTACCCGTCCATCCCGGCGCTGGGCGCAGCGACCATGCTTAAGATCCCTCGCATGATCCACGAACAGAACGGCGTTCTGGGCCGGGTGAACCAGCTGTTTGCTACCCGCGTCGCGCATGTCGCCTGCGGCGCCTGGCCTACTGACCTGCCCGAAGGCGCGAGTGGCGTTCACACTGGCAACCCGGTGCGCGCCGCAGTATTGGACCGTGCGGCTGCGGGATATATCCCGCCGGGTGAGTATCCGATGTCGATACTGGTGATGGGTGGCTCTCAGGGGGCGCGAATCCTCAGCGACAAGGTGCCCGGCGCCATTGCAGCGTTGCCCGATGGGCTGCGCGCGCATGTCCGCGTTGCCCACCAGGCGCGCGATGAAGATGGCCAGCGTGTCACCGCGTTCTACGCAGATCACGGTATCCTGGCCGAGGTGAAACCTTTCTTTCAGGATGTTCCTCGCCGTATGTCCGAGGCGCAGCTGGTCATCTCCCGCTCGGGTGCTTCCAGTGTCGCCGATATCTCGGTCATCGGTCGCCCGTCGATCCTGATCCCCTTCGCTGCTGCTGCTGGCGATCACCAGACCGCCAATGCACGCGGACTGGTGCAGGCAGGGGGGGCGATCATGATCCCCGAAAACGCGCTTGACGTTCCGGCGCTGACAGAGCAAATCACCGCCGTTCTGACAAACCCCGAAGCCGCACAAAAAATGGCCCATGCCGCCCTGTCGGTCGGGGCGCCCGATGCCACCGAGCGTCTGGTCGCCCTCGTCGAGCAATTGGCGCAGAAGGAGACCACATGAATCCAGCAACCAAACTGCCGCAAGACGTAGGGCCGATTCACTTCGTTGGGATTGGCGGGATCGGGATGTCGGGCATTGCCGAGGTTTTGCTGAATCTGGGCTATCGGGTTCAGGGGTCCGACCTCAAGGCCTCGAAGATCACTGACCGTCTGGGGGGGCTGGGCGCCGAAATTTTCGTGGGGCAAAAAGCCGAGAACCTAAAGAACGCCGCCGTTGTCGTCACTTCGACCGCGATCAAGCCGGGTAACCCGGAACTGGATGAAGCACGCGCGCAGGGCCTGCCGGTTGTCCGCCGTGCCGACATGCTGGCGGAACTGATGCGCCTGCGCTCGAACATCGCCATCGCCGGGACGCATGGCAAGACCACCACGACGACCATGATGGCCGAGTTGATGGTGGCAGGCGATTTTGACCCGACCGTGATCAATGGCGGCATCATCCACGCCTATGGTTCGAATGCGCGAATGGGGCAGGGCGAATGGATGGTGGTCGAGGCTGACGAAAGCGACGGTTCCTTCAACCGCCTGCCAGCCACAATTGCCATCGTTACCAATATCGACCCCGAGCATATGGAGCATTGGGGCGACTTCGATAAGCTGCGCGACGGCTTTCACGAGTTCGTTTCGAACCTGCCGTTCTATGGCCTTGCTGTCTGTTGCACTGACCATGCCGAGGTGCAGGCGCTTGTAGGGCGCATCACAGATCGCCGCGTACGTACCTATGGATTCAACGCGCAAGCCGATGTTCGCGCCGAAAACCTGACGTACAAAGGCGGCGTCGCGCATTTCGACATCCACCTGCAGTATGAAGACAAAATGATTGAAGGCTGCACTTTGCCGATGCCCGGTGATCACAACGTCTCGAACGCTTTGTCGGCTGTGGCCGTTGCTCGTCATCTGGGTATGAAAGCGTCGGAAATCCGCGAGGCGCTGGCAAATTTCGGCGGGGTGAACCGCCGTTTCACCAAGGTCGGCGAGATCGACGGCGTTACCATCATCGACGATTACGGCCACCACCCGGTCGAAATTGCTGCCGTTCTTAAGGCCGCCCGTCAAGCGACAGATGGCCGCGTGATTGCAGTTCACCAGCCGCACCGCTACTCGCGCCTGTCAAATCTGTTTGACGATTTCTGCACCTGCTTCAACGACGCCGACGTTGTGGCTATCGCCGAAGTATTCGCCGCTGGTGAGGATCCGATCGAAGGGGCTGGTCGAGATGACCTCGTGCAAGGGCTTATCCGCCATGGTCATCGCCACGCACGGGCCTTGTTGGATGAAAATGACCTCGAACGCCTCGTACGCGAGCAAGCTCGTCCCGGCGACATGGTTGTTTGTCTCGGTGCCGGTACCATCAGTGCCTGGGCGAATGGGTTGCCTGTGAGATTGCAGAGGAAACAAGCCGTTTGACGTTGTGGGCCATTTGGGTGCACAACTTTGGGATGTGATTTCGCGCTTGCGATAACCAGCAACGGGCTCGGAGGGGCGAATGCAATTATCTGTCGTCTTTTCAGCCCTTTGGGTTATTTTCGCTACCATCGTGGCGATGCTGCCGATGCGCATGCAATTCCCTCCGGGCCTGATTCTGCTGATTTGTGCTCCGGTTCTGATTGTCTGGTTGGGCTATGATTATGGCTGGTTCATCTCGGTTCTGGGCTTCGCCGGTTTTGTCTCGATGTTCCGCAATCCCATCCGGTATTACTGGCGCAAATGGACCGGACGAGAGGTGCCGGAATGAGCTGGTCGATTGCGCTTGCCGGTCTGTGGGGGTTGGTCGCCAACGTGTTGGCGATGATTCCCAGTAAAGACAACCATTGGACCCGCGCCTATTTTCTGATTGCCGTGGGAGTGCCAATTCTGGGATTTGTCACCTATGAGAACGGTCCCTGGATCGGGTTGGTCGTTCTGGCCGCCGGCATGTCTGTGCTGCGTTGGCCGGTGATTTACATGACCCGTTGGACAAAGACGAAAATGCAGGGCATGAAGGCGACCGACAAATAGCTGGCCAGCTTCAGGAGAACCGCCATGGTGAACGCCACCACACTTGCATATTTGCCTCTCATTTCTTTTGTCCTCGGTGCGGGCGCGGGCTTCGTCGCGGGGCGCTGGATCGGTCTACGCGGCCTGTTGTGGTTGATCGGTTTGACTTCGGCGGCTGGTTTGGTCCTGATCGTCATGCTGGCAAGCATTGGAACGGGTGAAGAAGAAAAAGCCTTTGGACCCCTTGTCTGGCTGACCGCCGGTGTCCTTCCCTTCCTGTTCGCCGTAATCATGGGCGGAGTAGGCGGGCGCAGCCTGGCGGCACGGGCGGGCGCATGAACTTGATGCCTACTACGCGCGGTCGCTTGTCCGAGGCGCGAAAGCTGTCGGATATTACATGGCTGCGCGTTGGTGGACCGGCGGATTATCTGTTCCAACCTGCGGACATCGATGATTTGCAAACATTTCTGCGCGCCTTGCCCGACGAAACTCCGGTTTTTCCTATGGGCGTGGGGTCGAATCTTATCGTTCGCGATGGTGGTTTGCGCGCTGTAGTTATCCGCTTGGGGCGCGGGTTCAACGATATCTCGGTTCAGGGTAACACGGTTACCGCAGGCGCTGCCGCGCTGGACGCACATGTGGCGCGCAAGGCGGCGGATGCGGGGGTTGATCTGACTTTTCTGCGCACTATTCCCGGTTCCATTGGCGGAGCGGTTCGAATGAACGCAGGCTGTTATGGCAGCTATACGGCTGATGTTCTGCGCAAGGCGACTATCGTCACGCGGCAAGGAGAGGTCGTGGATCTTGCGCCCGAAGACCTGAACTTCCGCTACCGCCAATCCGACCTGCCAGATGGCGCGGTGTTGATATCGGCCCAGTTCGCCGGCCCTTCAGGCGATCCTGAAGAATTGCACGCCAGAATGGAAGCTCAGTTGAGAAAGCGCGATGAAACCCAGCCAACCAGAGATCGCAGCGCCGGGTCAACTTTCCGCAACCCGGCCGGGTTCTCTTCTACAGGCCGGGCCGATGACGTGCACGACCTCAAGGCATGGAAGGTGATCGACGATGCCGGGATGCGCGGCGCAATCCTGGGCGGCGCGCAGATGAGTGAAAAGCACTCGAATTTCCTGATCAACACCGGCGATGCCTCGGCCGCGGACCTCGAAGGTCTGGGCGAAGAAGTGCGAAAAAAGGTTTACGAAACAAGCGGCATCACGCTAGAGTGGGAAATCATGCGGGTCGGTGATCCGCTGACAGATTGAAGCCCCGACCGTTAGACCAAAAACAGGCAATTCAGGCGACGGATCAAAGGCATAACGCAGTACGGACCACCACATAAGGTCCGGGGACATTGAGGCGCACGAACGTGGGTATGTCGAGCAGGACAAACCCCAAAGTGGCGGTATTGATGGGTGGGCCCTCGGCGGAACGCGAGGTGTCTCTCAGCAGCGGGCGCGAATGCGCAGCCGCCCTCAGGGGAGAAGGCTTTGAAGTGGTCGAGCTGGACGCGGGTCCCGACCTCTATGCACGCCTATTGGATATCAAACCGGATGTGGTTTTCAACGCCCTGCACGGCCGCTGGGGCGAAGATGGCTGTGTGCAGGGTCTGCTGGAATGGATGCGCATTCCGTATACGCATTCCGGGGTTCTGGCCTCAGCGCTCGCCATGGACAAACAGCGCAGCAAGGAAATCTACCAGACAGTAGGTCTGCCGATTGTACCCAGCGTGATCGTTCCCAAGGTCGAAGTGATCGAGGTTCACGTCATGGAGCCGCCCTACGTGGCCAAACCCAACAACGAAGGTTCCAGCGTTGGCATCTATATCGTGCACGAAGGGTCCAATGGTCCGCCACAGCTCTCGGAAGAGATGCCGGATCAGGTGATGGTAGAGAAATATGTTGCAGGCCGCGAACTGACAGTAACGGTGATGGGAGACCGCGCCCTGACCGTGACTGAAATCATGACCGACGGCGGCTGGTACGACTACGACGCCAAATACAAGCCCGGCGGCTCGTGGCACGTGTTGCCTGCCGATATTCCGCAGGACATCTTTGACCGCTGCATGGATTATGCCGTGCGTGCACATGACGCGCTGGGATGCCGGGGTGTCAGTCGAACGGACTACCGCTGGGATGACAGCAAAGGGGCGGGCGGGTTGTTCCTGCTGGAAACCAATACGCAGCCCGGCATGACGCCCACGTCGCTGGCCCCCGAGCAGGCAGCCCATCTGGGCATGACGTTTGGCCAACTCTGCGCCTGGATGGTGGAGGACGCCTCATGCGACCGTTGACCGCCACCCGTGCGCCAGTCATCCACCGGGCCAAACCTCTGGCAGGGCCAGATGCGGATTTCCGGTCGGCTGCAGCGGCAGAGCCTGAGGTGCAACCAAAGTTTCGACTACGCGGAGGCAGGTTGTTCGGTCGTTCGGCTGGGCGATCCGATCCAGCCCCGTCGCGCCTGAGCTATCGGTTCCAGCGTTGGATGCTGACGCCAGGTATTCGGCGAGGATTGAAAATCGGCCTGCCTGTCCTGGTCATGGTATCGGGGATTGGTCTCTACCTGGCGTCGGAAGAGCGGCGCCATGCGCTTGAGGCATATGTGGCCGATATTAAGACCTCGATTCAGGAACGCCCTGAATTCATGGTTAACCTCATGGCAATCGACGGTGCGGGCACCTGGCTCTCGGATGATATCCGCGAAGTTGTTCCGCTGGATTTCCCCGTCAGTTCCTGGGACCTGGATGTCGAGCTGATCCGCGACACGATCACAGGTCTCGACCCAGTGAAATCCGCGACAGTCCGAATACGTCCTGGAGGCATTCTTCAAGTCGATGTTGTCGAGCGGCAACCGGTCATTGTCTGGCGAACTCGCGACGGAATTGAGCTGCTGGACGACACCGGTGCTCATGTAGATCGCGTCGCGTCGCGTGCCGACCACGCGGGCTTGCCGCTGATTGCGGGCAAGGGCGCGGATCAGCATGTTCCGCAGGCGCTTGAGGTTCTGAAGACCGCCAGCAATCTGGGCAGCCGTGTTCGCGGTCTTGTGCGCATTGGCGAACGGCGTTGGGATCTTGTTCTGGATCGCGGTCAGCGCATCATGCTGCCGACCGATCGCCCGGTTCGTGCGTTGGAACGGGTGCTGGCAGTGAACGAAGTACAGAACCTTCTGGAACGCGACGTTGCCGTGGTCGACATGCGGCTCGGGCAACGACCGACAATCAGAATGAACAAAACAGCCAGCGAAGCCTGGTGGAATACAAAAGTTACAGTGGATAACGGGCAATAACGACAATGATGACCGATCTTTATCAGTCCCAACGCGCCATGCGCCAGATGCGCCGGCAGGCGATGCAGCGGGGCGTCGTCGCCATTCTGGATGTTGGCAGCTCGAAGATCGCCTGCCTTGTACTGCGTTTCGATGGCGCAGGTTCGCTGAGCGAGGACAACGCCATCGGTTCGATGGCCGGGCAGACCGGGTTCCGCGTGATCGGTGCGGCAACCACACGGTCGCGTGGCGTGCAGTTCGGCGAAGTCACCGCCATGCAAGAGACCGAACGCGCCATCCGCACCGCACTGCAAGCGGCGCAGAAAATGGCCGATATTCGCGTGGATCATGTCATCGCCTGTTTTTCGGGGGCAAACCCCCGCTCTTACGGGTTGGACGCGCAGGTCGATTTGGAAGGGCAACTGGTTACCGAAGCCGAGGTTGGCCGGGTTCTGAACGCCTGTGATGTGCCGGATTACGGGGTAGGGCGCGAAGTACTGCATGCGCAGCCCGTGAATTTTGCGCTCGACAACCGTTCGGGGCTGACCGACCCGCGCGGGCAGTTGGGGCAGTCGCTGGCGGTGGACATGCACATGCTGACTGTGGACGCTGTTTCGATTCAGAACATCGTCCGCTGTATCAAGCGCTGCGATCTGGAGCTGGCTGGTATTGCGAACTCGGCCTACGTCTCGGGCATCTCGGCGTTGGTCGAGGATGAGCAGGAGCTGGGTGCAGCCTGCATCGACATGGGCGGTGGTACGACCAGCGTGTCGATTTTCATGAAAAAGCACATGATATATGCCGATTGCGTGCGGATGGGTGGCGATCACGTGACCTCGGACATTTCGATGGGGTTGGGTGTTCCAGCTGCGGTGGCCGAGCGGATTAAAACCTTCAACGGCGGTGTTCATGCAACCGGCGCCGACGACCGCGATTTGATCGACATTGGTGGCGACACCGGCGATTGGGAGCACGATCGCCGTACCGTCAGCCGCGCTGAACTGATCGGCATCATGCGTCCCCGTGTCGAGGAAATACTGGAAGAGGTCCGTATCCGACTGGATGCCGCAGGCTTTGACCATATGCCGAGCCAGCAGATCGTCCTGACTGGCGGTGGCAGCCAAATCATGGGTCTTGACGGGTTGGCCAGCCGGATCCTGGGTCAGCGTGTGCGCCTGGGCCGCCCGCTTCGCGTCCATGGCTTGCCGCAATCTGCAACCGGACCCAGCTTTTCGTCGGCTGTCGGTCTGAGCTTGTTTGCAGCGCATCCGCAGGATGAATGGTGGGACTTCGAGATCCCGGTAGATACGTATGCGGCCCGCCCGTTTAAGCGCGCTGTGCGCTGGTTCCGTGACAACTGGTAGGGCGCTTTGCAGAGCTCTGGGAGCATGGCTCGTCGCGATGCCCGCGTTTGCGATGGCTCAGACGGCGATCTCACCAGAAGCGTTTCTGAATGCAGCGGTCGGCAAAACCCTGCAATTCTACGAGGTGCGCAGCGGCGATCTGGTCGGAACCGAAGAATTCCTAAGCCGCACAGTCTCGGTCTGGCGCATGCCGAACCGGGATTGCGTTTATGGTCAGATCACAACGCCGAACGGACAGATCTGCTTTCTCTATGACGATGACCCCGACAGAGTACCCGTCTGCTGGTGGCCATTTCTGCATCAGGATCGCCTGATGGTGCGGCTGGCCACTTTTGCAAACGCAGAGATTCAGGAAGTGCGCAATATCTCAGAGCAGGGGCTAAACTGCCCAAGTGCCCCAATCAGTTAAAGAAATGGGTTGCGGCTGACGGGTTTATCCCTCAAAATATCCACAAGGCCCGCAAGAGGCCCGCGGCAGGACACCGAGCAGTTTTGCGCGATAATCGAAAAACTAAATCACATGACGTGTCGCCTGATCCGTGATGTCGCGACCGCTTGTGTTGTGCCGGGTTAGTGTTGTCCCGCAACATCTGGCGATGAAAGCGAAATGCCGCTGTTTTGCGCCTTAATTCCTCCATATTTTGTGGATTTGCGCGATTTTTGGCGTGACGTTTGGGGATTCGAAATGTAGAATCGAACTTGGATAGGTAAGAAAAACACCGCTTTGGCGGGTCAAAAAACAGGCGGACAGAGCATGACATTGAATCTTTCGATGCCCGGGCACGACGAACTGAAGCCTCGGATTACAGTATTTGGCGTAGGCGGTGCAGGTGGCAACGCCGTCAACAACATGATTGAAAAACAGCTGGACGGCGTCGATTTTGTGGTCGCCAACACTGACGCGCAAGCATTGCAGCAAAGCCAGTCTTCGGCGCGGGTGCAGCTGGGGGTTAAAGTAACCGAAGGTTTGGGCGCAGGTGCGCGACCCACCGTTGGTGCAGCAGCAGCTGAAGAAAGCATCGAGCAGATTGTTGACCACCTTGCTGGCGCGCATATGTGCTTCATCACCGCAGGCATGGGCGGGGGCACTGGTACAGGTGCCGCTCCGATCATCGCACAGGCCGCGCGGGAACTGGGTGTGCTGACTGTTGGTGTTGTGACCAAGCCTTTCCAGTTCGAGGGCGCCAAGCGGATGCGTCAGGCTGAAGATGGGGTCGAGTCGCTGCAAAAGGTTGTCGACACGCTGATCATCATTCCGAACCAGAACCTGTTCCGTCTCGCCAACGAAAAAACCACCTTTACCGAAGCATTCTCGATGGCTGATGACGTTCTGTATCAGGGTGTCAAAGGCGTGACCGATCTGATGGTTCGCCCGGGTCTGATCAATCTCGACTTCGCCGACGTTCGCGCGGTGATGGACGAGATGGGCAAGGCAATGATGGGTACAGGTGAGGCCACCGGTGAAGATCGCGCTGTTCAGGCGGCTGAAAAGGCGATTGCCAACCCGCTGCTGGACGAAATCAGCCTCAAGGGCGCCAAGGGCGTGCTGATCAACATCACCGGTTCGCACGATCTGACCCTGTTCGAACTGGACGAGGCTGCCAACCGTATCCGCGAGGAAGTAGACCCCGAGGCCAACATCATCGTAGGCTCGACGTTGGACACCGTGATGGAAGGCGGCATGCGGGTCTCGGTTGTGGCCACCGGTATCGACGCAAACGAAAAGCACGAAGAAGTGCCGGTCGCCCGCCGCTCGATGTCGGCACCTTTGACGCGTACTGTTTCGGCGGAAGAGACCGCACAGGCAGAGGCTCCAGCTGCTGAGGCCGCTGCATCCGAAGGGGACAGTAACATCGCGCCCTCGCTGTTTGAATCGATCGAAGATGTCGAGTTCAATCCCGGGTGGAGCGATGAGCAGCCCGCAGCCGTTGCGCAGGATGATGATGGCCTGCCGCCGCCGGCCTATCAGCCAGCCGTGGCGGAATTTGAACCGCAGCCAGAAGCTGAACAGGCTGCGCCAGAGAGCTTTGTAGCGCCTCGTGGCCAGTTGCCTGGCACACCGTCCCCCGAAGCGCTTCAGCGTTTGCAGGCAGCAGTAAAGAACGTTCCTGCTGCCCGGGCGCGGATGGCAGCCGAGCAGCCACAAGAACCTGCGGCTCAGCCCGAGCAATCAGCCGAAGATCGCCCCCGTTTCGGGTTCAATCGTCTGATCGACCGGATGACAGGTCACGCGGCGGATACACCGGCTCAGCCAGTGCGCCAGCAACCTTCTTTCCGCCAAGCTGACGCTACGGCACCCGCTCGGGAAGAGGCCGACCCCGAGCAGGATCGCATCGAAATTCCCGCCTTCCTGCGCCGTCAGGCCAACTGATACCGGTCACAAAATCTCATTGAAGGGCTGCCATTTGGCGGCCCTTTCTTGTTGTAAAACAGCCTGTTGGGGGGCGGTAAGCAGGGTTTTGCCGATCTGTTACATGCATGTTTCATTCGGTTACAAAGAGTGAGTTGAGCCTTGGCGCCCTCTTCCTTAGTTGGAGTGCAACACAGCCCGATGAAGGCTGGACACCACTCGCTGAGGTTCACATTGCAACATACGCTCAAATCTTCAGTCACGTTCAATGGCGTCGGGCTGCACAGCGGCAAGCCTGCGACGATGGTTCTGAAACCGGCAGCTGCCGGGCACGGAATCTGGTTCAAACGGACTGATATCGAGCTGGGCAATGCGCTGGTTCCTGCGATCTATGACATAGTCGAACGTACACCGCTTTGTACGCGTTTGGTCAACGATGCGGGTGTTTCGGTGTCGACTGTTGAGCACATCATGGCCGCTCTGGCCGGTTGTGGCATCCACAACGCACTGATCGAGATTGATGGGCCCGAAGTTCCGATCATGGACGGGTCGTCGGTCGAGTTTGTGCGTGGCATTATGGCCAAGGGCGTGCGCCGTCAGGCCACGCCGGTTCTGGCCTACGAGGTCCTCAAACCAGTAATGGTAGAGCGGGAAGGCGCACGAGCCTGGATCGTTCCGTCCGACGGGCTCGAAATCGAATTCCACATCGACTTTGAAGACGATGCCATCGGCAGCCAGACCAAAACGCTGGATATGCGCAACGGAACGTTTGCACGCGAACTATGTGATAGTCGCACCTTCTGCCGTCGCACCGATGTTGAAGCGATGCGCGAAAACGGGCTGGCCCTGGGTGGAACGCTGGACAACGCTGTCGTTGTGCAGGGCGATGAAGTCCTGACCCCCGGTGGGTTCCGCCACGCCGATGAAGCCGTGCGACACAAAATGCTGGACGCTTTGGGCGATCTGTATCTGGCAGGCGGACCGATTCTAGGACGATTTACTGGTGAAAAGTCCGGCCATTCGATGACGAACACCCTGCTGCGCAAGCTGTTCGAAACGCCCGGTGCGGTGCGTCCGGTGCTGTGCACCCCCGAACAGGCTGCACTTTTGCCGGGGCAGGGCCTTGTACGCAGCGAAATTCCACAGGTTGCGTGATCTGATCACCTTGAAAGACAATTGCGTCACAGCGCGCATAAGGCGTTTTGCACCGGAATTTTATGTGCTAGACCAAGGCCCGATCCGGGGCGAACCCCGTTAAGCAAGACGACAAGGATGGGCGGAATGGTTGGCACCAAAGCGGCAGTCAGATTCGCAGGCGCGGTTCTTCTGGCAGCAACTTTGACGGCATGCGGCGGTGCCGGAGGCCTGTTCGGCAACAAGGGCGCCGATCGCACTCAGAACCTCGAAGGGTACACTCCCGAACAGATTTACACACGCGGCGAATACGAGCTGTCACAGAATCGCTCGGATGATGCGGCTTGGTATTTTTCCGAAGTCGAACGTCTGTACCCATATTCCGATTGGGCAAAGCGAGCGCTGATCATGCAGGCGTTTTCGTTCCATGCGGACGGGAACTATGCCGAAAGCCGCGCAGCAGCTCAGCGGTATATTGATTTTTATCCCGCCGATGAAGATGCGGCATATGCCCAGTATCTGCTGGCGCTCAGCTATTATGACCAGATCGATGAGGTCGGGCGCGATCAGGGTCTGACCTTTCAGGCGTTGCAGGCGCTACGCACGGTGATCGAGGTTTATCCCGACAGTGAATATGCAACCTCGTCGGTTCTGAAATTTGACCTGGCCTTTGACCATTTGGCCGGCAAGGAAATGGAAATCGGACGCTACTATCTGCGTCAGGATCACTACACTGCCGCAATCAATCGGTTTCGTGTCGTGGTCGAGGATTTCCAGACGACGTCCCACACAGCCGAGGCGCTCTATCGTCTGATCGAGGCATATCTCTCGCTGGGTCTGGTGGATGAGGCGCAGTCGGCTGGTGCGATTCTGGGTTACAACTACCAATCGTCTGAATGGTACGATGCAGGGTATCAGTTACTGACATCGCGCGGTCTGGACCTCAAGAGCCGCGGTAACAATTGGCTCAGCCAGATCTACCGCCAGACGATCAAAGGTGAGTGGTTGTAATCGCCATGGCTTTTGGCTTGGGACGCTAAAGACCCGATGCTGCGCGCCCTTGATATCCGCGACATGCTGATTATTGACCGGTTGGAACTAACGTTCCAGCCGGGCTTGAACGCTTTGACCGGCGAAACCGGCGCGGGAAAGTCGATCCTTTTGGATTCGCTTGGATTCGTTTTGGGATGGCGCGGTCGCGCCGAATTGGTACGGCAGGGCGCCGCGCAGGGGGAAGTGGTAGCTGAATTCGAGCTGCCTGATGATCACCCTGCTCATGCCGTGCTGGCTGAGGCCGGTTTGCCCGGTGGCGAGGAACTGATCCTGCGCCGCGTCAACACGGCTGAGGGTCGCAAGACCGCCTGGGTCAACGACCGTCGCTGCTCGGGCGAAGTCCTGCGGGCGCTGTCGGAAACTCTGATCGAGTTGCACGGTCAGCATGATGACCGCGGCCTGCTAAACCCGCGCGGCCATCGCGCGATGCTGGACGCATACGCCGAGGCCGAGGATCGACTGGCCACCGTTCGCACAACATGGAACGAAATGTCCCGCACCCGTAAGGCACTTGCCGAGACCGAAGCGGCACTTGCCGCCGTTCGCAGCGAAGAGGAATTCCTGCGCCACGCGGTCGCTGAACTGGATCAACTTGACCCACAGCCAGGCGAAGATGCGGATCTCGACGCGCGCCGCCGCATGATGCAGGGGGCGGAACGTATCCGTGATGATGTTGCTCGGGCGTTTGTCCTTTTGGGTGGCGACGGAGCCGAGGGCGCTTTGGCGGATGCTGTGCGCTGGCTCGAAGGTGTTTCTGACAACGCTAATGGCCAGCTTGAGGACCCAATCGCCGCCCTGGGTCGCGCCCTGATCGAATTGGGCGAGGCACAGGACGGGGTAAACGACTGCCTTCAGGCGCTGGACTTCAACCCGGTGGAACTGGAACAGGCCGAAGAACGCCTGTTTGCAATCCGGGCCCTGGCCCGCAAGCACAATGTAGTCCCGGATGAGCTGGGCACATTTGCCGAAACCCTGCGAAACCGCCTGAGCCGACTTGAGGCCGGCGATGCCGATCTGGTGGAAAAGCGGGCTGCGGTAGAGGCTGCTCAGACAGCGTATAACGATGCTGCGCGGGCCCTCAGCACCGCGCGCCGTCAGGCTGCCGGGCAATTGGATGCCGCCGTCATGGCCGAACTTGCACCGTTGAAAATGGAACGCGCAGTCTTTCAGACGGAACTCACCCCTACCGATCCCGGCCCCGAAGGTACCGATGCCGTCGCCTTCACCGTTGCGACCAACCCGGGCGCGCCCTCTGGGCCGTTAAACAAGATCGCGTCGGGCGGCGAACTCAGCCGCTTTCTGTTGGCGCTCAAAGTTTGCCTGACAGGTGACGACAGCGCCCGGACAATGATTTTTGACGAAATCGATCGTGGCGTTGGTGGTGCGACGGCAGATGCGGTGGGTCGACGGCTGGCGTCGCTGGCTCAGGGCGGGCAGGTGCTGGTGGTGACGCACTCACCACAGGTTGCCGCCCGCGCGGCGCATCATTGGCGCGTTCAGAAACAGGTGGCGAACGGGCAGACATTGTCGACCGTCCTGCCATTGTCGGACGCCGACCGTGTAGATGAAATCGCCCGAATGGTTGCGGGCGACACGATCACCGAACAGGCCCGTGCCGCCGCCCGCGCATTGCTGGACGCTTGAAACCACACCTGCTGCAAAAGCGCGTGATCCGACTTTTCTATGCCCCTCGCGTGGCTTAGTAAGAGGTACGAGATGTCCGAAGGGCTCAGATGACCCAATCCACCCGCACTGTTCTGCGTAATCAGTTCAATCAGGCCATCGCGGCGCTAAAAGACGCGTGGCGGGTTTTGCGACACCGCGGTCCCAGCCAGGTCCAGTTCTGGTTCATTGCGCTGGCCATCGGGGTTGCGGCGGGTTTCATGGCCTTGGGATTCCGAAAAGCCATCGCTGGTCTGCAGGCCTATATCTACGATACCGAAGACATATTGCTGCTGCACAGTCACGCCGAGAAACTACCTTGGATACTGATCCTGATTACTCCCATTATCGGCGGGCTGGTCGTGGGGGTTATCCTGCACAAGTTTACCGATGACGGGCGCGTTCGATCCGTTGCCGACGTGATTGAAGGGTCAGCTCTCACTGACGGTCGGGTCGAAACCAAGGCGGGCATCGCCTCGTTCCTTGCCTCGCTCATAACACTCAGTTCAGGCGGATCGACAGGACGCGAAGGGCCCGTTGTGCATATGGCAGGCGTGATCTCGACCTGGGTTAGCAATCGCATCCATGCAGACGGTATCACCGGGCGCGACCTGTTGGGATGCGCCGTTGCAGCCGCCGTATCGGCCAGTTTCAATGCCCCGATCGCCGGGGCGCTTTTCGCGCTCGAAGTCGTGTTGCGTCACTTCGCCGTGCATGCATTCGCCCCCATCGTCATTGCATCGGTTGCGGGGACCGTGATCAACCGTCTGGCGTACGGCGACGTGACTGAGTTCACGCTGGAAACCCCCGGGTCGCTGCAATTCTATGTCGAGCTACCGGCCT
Source organism: Ruegeria sp. HKCCD7181 (assembly GCF_057221055.1). NCBI lineage: Bacteria > Pseudomonadati > Pseudomonadota > Alphaproteobacteria > Rhodobacterales > Roseobacteraceae > Ruegeria > Ruegeria sp. HKCCD7181. The sequence goes on from NZ_JBWVBC010000003.1 coordinate 18,010, forward strand.
TTCTGATCTTGGGCCTGATCTGCGGACTGGTTTCCCTGCTGCTTATGCGGTCTATCTTTTTCGCTGAAGACATAGGCTCGCATATCCAAAACCGGCTGTCTCTGCCGCGCTGGTTACGCCCTGCAGTGTCGGGGGCCATGCTTGGGCTTCTGGCGATCTGGTTCCCACACATCATCGGCGTTGGGTACGAAACCACAACCCGCGCGCTGGCCGGCGATCTATTGCTGACCACAGCGATACTTTTTGCTGTGGTTAAAACAATAGCAGTGGCCATCACTATGGGCGGGCGCATGGGGGGCGGGGTCTTTTCGCCGTCGCTCATGATCGGCGCACTGACCGGGTTGGCCTTTGGACTAATTGCCACCGGCCTGCTACCGGACGTTTCAGGCACCCACACGCTTTATGCCTTTGCCGGAATGGGGGCCGTGGCGGCGGCAGTGCTGGGCGCGCCAATTTCGACCACACTAATCGTGTTTGAACTGACCGGAGACTGGCAAATCGGTCTGGCCGTCATGGTATCGGTTTCGATGTCCACTGCACTTGCTTCGCGGCTTGTGGACCGTTCATTCTTCCTGACCCAGCTAGAGCGGCGCAACGTTCACCTTGCCGCGGGCCCGCAGGCCTATCTGCTGGCGATGCTGCGCGCGGGCGCGGTAATGCGGCCCATAGGGGATCCGCGTTCGATCACCAAAGACGAGGCGCAAGCGTTGATTGAACAGGGCCTCTGCGTTGAAGCCAGCGCCACGCTTGAAGCCGCCATGCCCTATTTTGACCGAGCGGACGTTCCCTGTATTCCGGTTGTCGTCAGGGACAAAAACGGTGGTGAAGACCCCGTCGGAGCGCTCTTTCATGTCGATGCGCTCAAGGCTTATAACCGGGCGTTGGCGGCGACGGCGGCCGAGGAACACTCGTAATCAATCGCCATAAACGCTTGCAGCATCTCCCAGATAATTGTTCCAGGCAAACCAGTACGAGATGTGGCCAGCGACCCGCGGCAGGCGCACGCCATCCGGGCTAACCAAGGCCCCTTCGGTCACTGTCCAGATTTGACCCACCTCATCCTGCAATCCGTCGGCCGACGCCTCGAACCGGTGCGAGGCGCGTTCATAGGCCCTGACAGTTCGCTTGGACGGATCGCCTATCAGGATCAATGGGCGGCCTGCAATGGCGTCGTTGAGTACCGGCTTGCCCTTGAATACCTCAAGTGGCCACGCTCTGGCGGCCCCGAATTGGCGCACGGCAAAAACGTAATCTTTTTGGCGGTGCGTGGATTGATCGACCAATGCCGGGAACATCAGGTCGTTTGAGGCGAAATAATCCCGGTACACCACGCCAGATCCATAATTGCGTCGATGCCCCGTTTTCAAGGACAACACCTTTGTGCTGGGGTGAGAGGTCTTCCAACTGCCCCATTCGGTGATAACGACCGGGCGCTGATTAAGTTCGATACCGCTGTCAGCCAAAGGGCCAACGACTGGCTTACCGGTATACTGGTTCCACAACGAATGGGTCTCGCGATCGAACATCAACTTGTTGGATCGATAGAGAAACCCGGACGAGCCGAAGATCAACGGCTTCTGCCGCCCAGCCACTTGGGTTTCAAACAGAATGCCCGACCCGCAAAGCGTACAATAGGCCAACGCAACCGGGACGTCGCCGATCACTTCGTTGAACATCTCATGCCAGCCCATAATCCGCAGCGGATAGGCCCGAATATCACCTCTGATCGCTACGCCGAAAACCAAGTCGTCATCTTTCAGATAGGTGGCGGATTTCGCAGAAATCAGCTTAGGATTGTCCAGTGACGGGATGCCATCCTTAGCGACCCCGCCCCATGCGATTTCTTCAAACCGGATCTTCATTCGGTTGCGTTGTAGGTACTCCGGGCGCAGGAAAAGGTCGAAATCCTGATCGATGCCAAGCAGCACTTCACGCTTGAAGGGGATGAGCGACGGATGCGGTACGATCTGTGGGTTGCGCTCTTGCCAAAGCATCCATTCGAACCAGTCTGTTCCCAGGTTCTGGCCTGCCAGCGCGTCCATCACCTTGGCGATGTCGCGCTCGCGCCGCCTGCCGTACCGCATTGCCGTCAGCAGTGCGGGAACCACATCCGGATTGCCGCGCTGGGTCAGGAAGGCCATGCCCGCTTCGAAATCAGCGCGACTACCGAAGAGAGTAGACCGAACGGCTTTGAGTACCGGGTCCTCTTGCGCCCTGAGCCCACCCGGAGAGATGAGACCGGCTCCTAGTAAACCTGCAAATTGGCGACGCGTGACTGACATGGCATCCTCCCAAGGGTTCCATGCCCAGCTTGCACGTTTTTTCGCTCACATTCACACCACAGCCGCGTGACCGTGGCGTGACGGGGCTTGGCTCAGAGCCACAATTGGTTAGTGCTGGGTAAACCCTGTCAGGTTTTTTCGGCTGCGCCCTCATCGTCCTGCGCGTGTTCGCCGCCGGATGATCTAAGCGTCAGAGGTGGGTCTTTCACCTCGGCTGCAATGGGGGCAGGGGCAGTTACCGTAGAATCTGCATCTTCGCTGGCCTCACCCGGCCCGGGGACGGGGCGGACTTGCGGGGCTTCCGCGTCCTCGACCAGATTGTCGGTTGGTTCAAGCTCGGCAACAGCTGGCTCCAGTGCCCGGCGGAACACCAGTACATTGCGCCAATTCACGGCCGATCCGGTTAGGCCAGCGCGTTCCTCGCTGGGCAGCAACTCGGCGCGTTGATATTCCCAGCCGTCCTGACCCATCTTGTTCAGCAGTTGCTCGACCGAGTTGGCGAACCGCCCTTCCGGAGTCTTGACGCCCTTGGCCTTGGTGCCCTTTTGCGGGGCGGGAACAACTTTGTATTCGTAGCGCTGCATCAATAGGTCCTGATTTCCATTTCCCGGCACGTTATCATTTTGTAGCGCAGGTAAAAGCGAACTTCACGTACAGGCGAAATTCAGCCCGCACTGTTGCCGGAACCCTGCGCTGCCTTGCCGATCAGAGACAGGCACAGCTCGGTTGCCAGCGCCATATCCTGCACGGAAATCCACTCCAGCGGTCCGTGAATGCACTGCATGCCCGTGAAGATATTGGGGCAGGGCGTGCCGAATTCGGTTAAACGTGAGCCATCCGTGCCACCGCGGATCGGAACCGAAAGAGGCTCGACTCCCAATTCGCGGCACGCATCACGGGCCAAATCGACCGGTGTCATATCTTTTTCCAACCAATAGCGCATGTTGCGATATTGGTGGTAGACCTCGCAGGAAATCTCGGCACGTGGTTCGGTGGCCTGTACGGCGGCGCAGACCTGTCGCACCAAATCGCCCTGCGCCTCCAGCGCGTCCAGTTCGAAATCGCGCAGGATCAGCTTGATCTCCATCTCGGATGACCCGCCATTCATGTCAGTGACATGAATAAAACCTTCACGTTCGTCAGTCACCTCTGGCGTCATCGTCGCCTGAGGCAGGGTCTGCACGATTTTCGCGGCCAGATGCGCTGCATTAACCATCTTGCCCTTAGCTAGGCCGGGGTGGATCGATACACCGGTAATCCGGATCACCGCACGGTCGGCCGAAAAACTTTCATACTCAATCTCGCCGACTTCGCCGCCATCCAGCGTATAAGCGAAATCTGCACCCAAATCATTGGGTAGTTGCTCGGTCACGCCGCGCCCGATCTCTTCGTCCGGGGTAAAGGCAACGCGAATCGGGCCGTGGGCGCTGTCTTTGTTCTTCAGAAGATGTTGCGCCAGAGTCATCAGGATCGACACTCCCGCCTTGTCGTCAGCGCCCAGCAGGGTGGTGCCTGAGGCGGTAATCAGATCATGCCCCATTTTCTCTGCCAGATAAGGATGATCTTTAGGAGACAGCACCAATTCGGGGTCGTCGGGGAAAGTGATCTCGCCGCCGTTGTAACCCTTGATCACCCGCGGTTTGACCCCGGTTGCATTAAACTGGGGCGCGGTATCCACATGAGCAAGAAACCCGATGGTTGGCCCGGGGGCAGTACCCGGTATGGTCGCCACCACAACGCTGTCACCCGTGATCTCAACGTCCTGTGCGCCCATTTCGGTGAGTTCCTGTTGCAGCAAGTTCAGCATGTCGAGCTGGATTGCACTGCTGGGGGTCGAGGCCGAGGTCTCATCGCTTTGACTGTCGATGGCCGCATAGCGCACCAATCGGGTTTCAAGTTCCTGATCAAATCTGTTCTGCATGATACCTTACCTCTCTGGTGTCGATGAAAGAGCGCAAAAAGAAACGGAGTCAAGCCGATGGCCTGACTCCGAAAAACCCTTCAACGATAAGGGGATTACGACCCCAGCTTTTTGCTGACCAATTCGTTAACGGCCTTCGGGTTCGCCTTGCCGCCGGTGGACTTCATCACCTGACCGACGAACCAACCCGCCAGTTTCGGGTTCACCTTGGCTTTTTCGACCTGGGCCGGGTTGGCGGCGATGATCTCGTCCAGGGCCGCCTCGATCGCGCCAGTGTCGGTCACCTGCTTCATGCCCCGCTCTTCAACGATCTGAGCCGGATCACCGCCTTCTGTGTAAACGATCTCGAACAGGTCCTTGGCAATCTTGCCCGAAATGGCGTCGGATGCGATTAGGTCGATTACGCCACCCAACTGCGCCGGAGATACGGGCGACTCGGTAATGTCGTGGTCTTCCTTCTTCAGACGGCCGAACAACTCGTTGATGACCCAGTTCGCGGCCAGCTTGCCGCTGCGACCCTTGGCGACTTCCTCAAAATACGTGGCCGATTCCACTTCGGCAGTCAGAACCGAGGCGTCATAGTCGGTTAGCCCGAACTCACTGATAAACCGCGCTTTCTTGTCATCTGGCAGCTCTGGCAGCTTGGCGGCGATGTCGTCCACCCATGCTTGTTCGATCTCAAGCGGCAACAGGTCGGGGTCAGGGAAATAGCGGTAGTCATGCGCCTCTTCCTTCGACCGCATTGAGCGTGTCTCGCCTTTGTCCGGATCGTATAGGCGGGTCTCCTGATCTACCTTACCACCGGCTTCGACGATGGCGATCTGGCGACGTGCTTCGACCTCGATGGCCTGCTGGATGAACCGCATCGAGTTCATGTTCTTGATTTCGCAGCGCGTGCCCAGATGCGAGAAATCCTGCGTTTCCTGATACTTCTCGTATGCACCGGGCAAACAGATCGACACGTTCACGTCCGCGCGCAGGTTGCCGTTTTGCATGTTGCCGTCACAGGTGCCCAGATAGCGCAGGATCTGACGCAGCTTGACGATATACGCGGCGGCCTCTTCGGGGCCGCGAATGTCGGGGCGCGAGACGATCTCCATCAGGCAAACGCCCGTGCGGTTCAAATCAACGAAGGACATATGAGGGTCCATATCGTGGATCGATTTACCCGCGTCCTGTTCCATGTGAATGCGTTCGATCCGCACTTTCCGAGCGGTACCGTCACCCATTTCAACCAGTACTTCGCCTTCGCCCACGATGGGGTGGTAGAGCTGGGAAATCTGGTATCCCTGCGGCAGGTCGGGGTAGAAATAGTTCTTGCGGTCAAAGGCCGACTTCAGATTGATGTCCGCCTTCAAGCCCAGACCGGTCCGGACCGCCTGTTCGACGCAATACTCGTTGATCACCGGCAGCATTCCCGGCATCGCCGCGTCCACGAAGGCCACGTTCGAGTTCGGTTCGGCCCCGAATTGGGTCGACGCGCCCGAGAACAGTTTGGCATTGGACGAGACCTGCGCATGCACCTCCATCCCGATTACCAGTTCCCAATCGTGCTTGGCCCCGGCAATGGTTTTGGGTTTGGGCATTTCGTATGTCAGGTCGAGCATGGCGCGCCTCATTTCCGCAGAAGTCTAAGCCTGCGTATTAGGCCCGCCAGACCCAAGGGGCAAGGGGGAATGGGTGCAAATCGTTGAATTCCCACCGCTCAGAAACGGAGCATTCAGTTGCTGGAAAACTGCAACCCAGTGGGCGTGAAGGTTACGCTTTTCCCGCTGCGTAGCTCGTCGCGGAATAGATTGGCAATTGCTCGCATCGCGTCGCGGTGACCTCGTGCGGCGAAACGCTCGGGCGAATGGATGCGGACGCTGTTGTTGAACCCATCTGCTGCGTGGGCCCAGATCAGCGGATGCAGCTCGGTTAGATGATCCCGGATCAACCAGTCGGCGGCTTCACAGATCCGCAATCGAGCGTCATCAGCCTGATCGTTCTGGCCCATATCTTTCTGCAAGGTGATCGCGCAGTAAGCCGCCAACAGGTTGATCATTTGCTGATCCGGACGGCGGGCCACTATGTCTTGCAGACCTTCAAGAAAATACTCGACATCCACGCGTGCACAGGCTTCTGCATCCAGCGCGATCGCATCAAATTGTACCCAAGTATAACCTCCGGCGCCCCAGATACCATGCGTGCGTGCAGCATTCCGCAAGGCCTGAACCTCAAGTTCCTGATAGCCGCCGAACAAGCTGGGCAACAGGTGACTGCCCATAGCACGCATGTGCCGATAGTTGTGCGGATCCAACGCGATCAGGGCCTCAAACTTGTCGGCTACGCGGGTCTGAGCTCGGCTCTGACCTGCAAGAAGGGCGCATTCTGCTGCGGCAATCGCCGGGCTATCCGGTGCGGCGGCGCGGCAAGCGGGAATAAGGGCAGCGGCCCGGTCGAAATGAGCTGCGCAACGCGACCAATGCTGTGGGTGCAACGACGTCTCCCGCGTGGTACCGCGCCATGCCCAGGCCAGATCGATATGCGCAAGCGCGACGACAAGTCCGATCATCGGATCACCTTCATGATCCAACAATTCAGTCTCAAGTTCTGAAATTCCGCATAGCAGGTCATAGTCGATGATAGCGGCGCCTTCGGACAGCGCATGTTCAACGGCCGTCACGACGTCGGCCCGGGCGCCATAGGCCAGCAAGTCGGCAACGGGTTGCCCGCATGGCGCTATTTTGCGCGCCTGATCTGCAGCGTGCATTTCCTGCGACAACTCGGTCCACAAGTCCTGACGAGCCAGATGCCGCCCGCGCTCAATCGCCTGACGACCGACCAGCTCATCCGATCCCGGTTTTGCGACCGGAATGTTGAGCTTTCCATCTTCATAGAGAAGGGCTGCCTCTCTGGGCACTGGTATTTGCGGTACCGCAGAAGGAGCTGAGCCAGAAATGCGGGCAGAAAACGCCCTGATAGACCGAAACATGGCGAAACTCGAACTTGAACAAACTTGTAACCCATCCAGTTTGACCAAAATTCGTGAAAAATTCAAGAAAATGCAGTGTATTCTGCCTGACTTTGGGACAAACCGGCGCCAAAAGGGGGGATCGTTTCAAAATATCAGGAAATGATGGCGCTCTACAGCGAAACCAGCTTCTTGCAGGATGTCCTCAAACTGACGATGCGGTGGAAGTGACTCGTCCGGCAGTCTCACCCTTTTGCCGGACTGAAGGATCGCCGAGACGCGGACGGAAAGATCCCAGCGGGTGTCGAACCTGAACCGATCAATCTCTGACAGGTCAAGCTCTCCTTGCCGGTTGCCGGTGTACCAGTGAATGGTATTGGGGCCCAAGACGAGGCCCGCGCTGGTGTCCCGCGCTATATCTAAAACGGCTGGCAGGGTAGGCAGCGCCAACAGCGCCATCAGCCACCAGGCGGCACCCAGAAATATCACCAATCCGATCAGCACAGCATAAACGAAGATCAGGATCACAACCGTGTAGGATGAGCGATTCCTGCGCGTGTACGTGAACGGGTTCAAATCGTCTGTCATGCGTCCAAAATGCGCGATACCATTTCGGTTGTATCCCGCGACAGGTTTGGAGTTTCCGCAATGCGGGTCAGTTGCTGACGCATAAGCGTCTGCCGGCCCTCATCATATCGTTTCCAAGTCTGGAAAGCGCTGCACATCCGGGCTGTGGTTTGTGGATTTACCGGATCCAGTCGGATCAACCAATCCGCCAGCAAGGCATAGCCCGACCCGTCGCTGCGGTGAAACCCTGCATGGTTCATGGCCAGAGATCCCATCAAAGCCCGGAACCGATTGGGGTTTTTCCAGTTGAAATCCGCATGCTTGGTCAAGTTGCGTGCGATATCCGCAGCAGTCTCCGGGTGGGCCATCGACACCTGCAACGCAAACCACTTGTCCACCACCAACCGATCATGCCGCCATTGCTCAAAAAATGCCGCCAGTTCTGCTTCGCCTTTGCCCGCGCGCAACAGGCAGGACAGGGCCGTCAGCTGCAAGGTCATGTTGTCAGCGTTGGCAAAGCCTTCGGCCGCCTTGACCCCGCCGTCCAACCGAGACGTCAGCGCCAGAGCAGCACTGCCAAGCGCCCGTTTGCCCGATTGCTCGGCGTCAGGGCTGTATGGGGCAGCTACCACTGTTTCACCATGCAGGCGCGGCAACAGATCCTGAACATGCTGCGCTGTGGCTTGACGCAATGTCTCGACCGCGGTCCAGATTGCCATCGGATCCGGCGTTTCGCCCTGTTGATGCAGCTCAGCAGCCAGTTCCGATTGGGTCGGAAGGCCTAGCATCAATGCGCGGTAGGCCGGGTCCAGACCGTCGTCGCGCAAGACAGCTAAAAGCCCCTCCAGATAGTCCGCATTCGGAGCGGTATCCGTAAGGATCATTCCAATCAGCGCGTCCTGCGCCAAGGAGCGTCCGGCTTGCCAACGATTGAACGGATCGGTGTCGTGTGCCAGCAGAAAGGCACGCTCTGCGCTGGACTGATCCTGTTCGAGTATCACGGGCGCCGAGAATTCCCGCAGGATTGACGGCATAGGCTTAGCCGTGAGCCCGGTGAAGGTGAAGCGTTGCTCAGCTTCCGTTAATTCCAGGATTTCAGTTTCGCGTACTTCATCGCCGTTTGCGCCCAGTAACCCCACCGCCACGGGAATCACCTGAGGCAGCTTGTCCGACTGGCCCGGAGTCGGCAGCGTTTTTTGACTGAGTGTTAGCGTATACGTACCGTCGGCCCATTCTTCGGCTACCGACACACGGGGGGTGCCGGACTGGCTGTACCAGCGTTTGAACTGGCTGAGATTGCGGCCCGTGGTATCTTCGAACACTTTCAGCCAGTCTTCGATGGTGCAGGCCTGCCCGTCATGGCGTTCAAAATAGAGATCCAGTGCGCGCGCGTACGCCTCATCGCCCACCAGCCGCTTGAGCATTCCGATAACCTCGGCACCTTTTTCATAGACCGTCGACGTGTAGAAGTTGTTGATTTCCTGAAAACTCTCGGGCCGGACGGGGTGCGACAAGGGGCCGTTATCCTCAGGGAACTGGCGTGCCCGCAAGTCTATCACGTCGTGAATTCGTTTGACCGGGGCCGAACGCATGTCCGAGGTGAATTGGGCATCGCGGAACACGGTCAGCCCTTCTTTCAGGCACAGCTGGAACCAGTCGCGACAGGTGATGCGGTTGCCGGTCCAGTTGTGGAAATACTCATGCGCTATGATCGCTTCGATCCGTTCGAAATTGGCATCGGTCGAGGTTTCAGGGCTGGCGAGAACAGCGGATGAGTTGAAGATGTTCAGCCCCTTGTTCTCCATCGCGCCCATGTTGAAATCGTCGACGGCGACGATGTTGAAGACATCCAGATCGTATTCGCGGCCGTATACGTCCTCGTCCCACTTCATGGACTTTTTTAAGGCTTCCATGCCAAAGGCGCATTTGTTTTCGTCGCCGGGGCGAACCCAGAGGTTCAGTTCAACTTCACGACCAGTGCGTGTAGTGAATTGGCCAGGATGAGTGATCAGTTCACCGGCCACCAACGCAAACAGATAGGCCGGTTTCGGCCATGGGTCGGTCCATTCAGCCCAGCCATTACCGCTGCCCGTAGGGTTCCCGTTCGACAGTAGAACCGGCAGATCACCGTTGATACGCACAGTGAACGTTGACATAACGTCTGGCCGGTCGGGATAGTAAGTGATCTTGCGGAAACCTTCCGCCTCACACTGGGTGCAGTACATGCCGTTCGACATGTATAGCCCTTCGAGCGCGGTGTTGTTGCCGGGATCAATCTCGACCACGGCCTCCCAGACGAAAGGGCCATCTGGGACTTCGACTGTCAGGCCCTTGTCCGTTACTTCGGGTGCAATTTCAGCCTCATCAATCGATGCCCGGATCAGTTTCAGGTCTTCGCCATGCAAAAAGAATGTCTTGTCCGCGGCTTCGGGGTTCGGACGAAAGGCAATGCGGGACGTCACTCGGGTGGCGTTCGGGGCAAGGTCAAACACCAAGTGGACGCTGTCGACCACATAACCGAATGGCGTGTAGTCTTTCAGGAAAATGGTTGTGGGGGCAGCATCGCGCATTGGGGGGCCTCGCATCGGTTGTTGCTGGCGCGACGTTATGGACTCTGGTCCTGGGCTGCAAGCGATGCGGGCGCTTTGGCGTCGGATGGGTGGTTCTTTCGAAATGACCCACGGGAATTTCGCCGAACCGAGATGTGCCGAGTTGCCTATCGGAAATATTCGTCCTAATTGAAGTCCGTATACAGTGGCACACAATCGCGGGAGAAGGCGAAAATGAGCGGCAGAGAAACCCGGAACGGGCTGCAGATTGCCTGGGAGCTGGCGGATTTCATTGAAAACCGGGCATTGCCGGGAACCGGTGTTTCGACCGAGAAAGTCTGGGCTGGTCTAGCGCGCATGGTGGAGGAGCTTGGCCCAAAAAACCGCGAATTGCTGGCAAAACGGGCTGATCTTCAAAGCCGTATCGATGGCTGGCATGTCTCGCACAAGGGACAGAAGCATGACGCCGTCGCATATGAGGCGTTTCTGCGTGACATTGGATATCTGGTCGAGGAGGGCTCGGGTTTCCAGATCGAAACCGCCAATGTCGATCCCGAGATCGCCCTGATACCCGGGCCGCAATTGGTTGTGCCGATCACCAATGCCCGCTTTGCCCTGAATGCTGCAAATGCCCGATGGGGCAGCCTGTATGACGCGCTGTACGGCACTGATGCGATGGGAGACTTTCCTGTGGCCGGTGGTTACGATGCTTCGCGCGGTGCCCGTGTCATTGCGTGGGCCAAGGCATTTCTGGATGAGGCGGTACCATTGGCACGTGGCTCGTGGGCCGATGTCACAGACGTAAGCGTCAACGATGGTGTTTTGACTCCCGCTCTTGTGGATGCTGGCAAGTTCGTTGGTTTTGGTGGCAATGCCGATGCGCCTGAGTTCGTGCTGTTTAAGAATAATGGCTTGCACATTCAGGTCACTATCGATCCGTCCAGCAACATCGGTGCATCCGATCCGGCGGGTATCTCAGATGTACTACTGGAATCAGCGCTGTCCACGATCATGGATTGCGAAGACTCTGTGGCCTGTGTTGATGCTGCCGACAAGGTTGTGGCCTATGACAACTGGTTAGGCCTGATGAAGGGCGATCTGATGGAGGATGTGACCAAAGGCGGCACAACCTTCACCCGCAAGCTTTCAGATGACCTGACATACACAACTGCTGACGGCGCGCCTGCCGCGCTCAAAGGCCGCTCGCTGATGCTGGTGCGGAATGTTGGACACCTGATGACCAACCCTGCGGTTCTTGACAGTGAGGGCAACGAGATCGGCGAGGGGCTGATGGATGCGCTTTGCACAACGCTGATCGCCATGCATGACTTGAAGCATGACGGAGGAAACTCGGTCGCAGGCTCGGTCTATGTTGTGAAACCCAAAATGCACGGGCCCGAGGAAGTCGCGTTCTCGGTCGAAATATTCGATATGGTCGAAGACATACTTGGTCTGCCACGCAACACCGTGAAACTGGGAATCATGGATGAGGAACGCCGGACCTCGGTGAACCTAAAGGAATGCATCCGAGCTGCGAAATCGCGTGTAGCCTTCATCAACACCGGCTTTCTGGACCGGACCGGTGACGAGATTCACACTGCGATGGAAGCCGGTCCGGTGCTGCCCAAGGGCGATATCAAGAACACGCCGTGGATTGCGTCCTATGAGGATCGCAACGTCGATATCGGTCTGGCTTGCGGCCTGAAAGGCAAGGCGCAGATCGGTAAGGGTATGTGGGCGATGCCTGACCGGATGGGCGAAATGCTCGAGGCCAAGATCGGGCATCCTATGTCGGGCGCGACCTGTGCGTGGGTGCCATCTCCGACGGCGGCCACACTGCATGCGACCCACTATCACAAGGTTGACGTTCTGACGCGTCAGAACGAAATCACGGATGGTGGGCCTCGCGGTACGTTGGACGATCTGCTGACCATTCCGCTGCTGGGTGGCCGCAACCTGGGAAGTGATGAGATCACCCGCGAGATCGAGAACAACGCACAGGGCATTTTGGGCTATGTCGTGCGCTGGGTCGATCAGGGTGTTGGTTGTTCGAAAGTGCCGGATCTCAACGATATCGGCCTGATGGAAGACCGCGCAACCTGCCGGATTTCCTCACAGGCGCTGGCCAACTGGCTGCATCACGGAGTGATCAGTCAGGCGCAGGTCATGGAGGCGATGCAAAAAATGGCCGCTGTGGTTGACCGCCAGAATTCTTCGGACCCGGTCTATCGGCCCATGGCGCCGGGTTTCGATGGCATCGCCTTTCAAGCGGCCTGTGATTTGGTGTTCCGAGGCAGGGTACAGCCATCGGGCTATACAGAGCCTGTCCTCCACGCGCGCCGGTTGGAGTTGAAGGCCAGTCAGTGATAGTAGCGGGGCAAGACCCGAGACACTTTGCAAGAACACATCAGGTAGAGGAACACCCACATGGCAGTTTCATTGCGGAAGGCCCGCACCATAATTCGCAAAACCCTTGAAAACGGGCGCGAGAAAGAGCTGAAGCCTTTATCTATCGTCGTGCTGGATGCCGGTGGTCATGTCATCGCATTCGAACGTGAAGACGGCGCGGCCCCGGGGCGGTTCGCAATTGCGCACGGTAAGGCATTTGGCTCGGTCATGCTGGGTATGGCAGGAACGGCGCAAATGCAGCGGGCAGAAGGCCAGGCCTATTTCATGGCAGCCGTGAACGGTGTGTATGGCGGTCAGGTCATACCGGTACCGGGCGGTGTTCTATTGCGCGACCGCAAGGGAGAGGTGATTGGTGCAGTGGGTGTGACAGGTGACACCTCGGACAATGACGCCGCTGCCGCCTTGGCGGGGATCGAGGCCGCAGGATTGACCGGCGAAATCTGAATGCTTGATCAGTTTTAGTCTGCGGTGCGGTTAAACCATGGCCGCGCCGCAACTCGTGACGCAACAGAATTTACAATAACATCGCCAAACATTTCAGCCAGGTGGTGAATGCTTGGAAACAGGAACGCCGGGTCGATGGCCGTATTCAGGGTCAGCGTTGGATGAACAAAACAGTTTTACGTAGATAGCAGAAGGCCAGCCACGCTATCACCGCGTGGAAAGATGGAAGTGCAATAACCTCCACAATGTCCTAAGTCTAATTCACGCCCTGACACTGATTTATCAGTCCGCGCATAGACTCGAAGTAGGTGCAATTTGTGAAAAGCCATAGTGATTTTGCACGTCGAACGGCAGTTTGCGGATCACCGAAAGCCCGGCGCTGAGCGCTAGCCGCCAGATAGAGTTGTCAGCAACAGATCCAGAACTCCAGCCAATAGGACGCGGTCGGGCGCAACAGAGCGGCCCGTCAACACAAGAAATAGGACTGTTGCAAAGTGCCCAATTGGTTCGCCTTTTGCCTCAATAACCGTTTTTGAGGTCATATCTTTGATGCAGTTATGCAGATGTTGAGAAATTCACAGTGCAAGCTGCGTCCACGCACTTTGAAACATCACGCGATTTTGGCATTAAGGTTCGAGCCGTCTCGAAACTGGGAGAGGATTACATAATGCGTCCGATTGTTGGAATAATCGGCAATTCCTACCTGATGAACGATCAGTATCCGACCCATGCGGGCGGAACGATGAATTCGGATGCCGTGTCCAACGTGGCTGATTGTATCCCGTTGTTGATCCCCGCCGATCCGCGTTTTGTCTCGGTTGAGGAGTTGTTGGAGGTCTGCGACGGTTTTCTACTGACCGGTGGTCGCCCCAATGTCCACCCTGAGGAATATGGCGAAGCTGCAACCGCCGCGCATGGCGATTTTGACCGGGCGCGGGATGCCATCACTCTACCACTGGTGCGAGCCTGCGCCCAGCGTGGCCAGCCATTTTTCGGGATTTGCCGTGGATTTCAAGAAGTCAACGTGGCCATGGGGGGAACCCTGTATCCGGAAATCCGCGATCTTCCAGGGCGCCAGAACCACCGCATGCCGCCCGATGGAACGCTGGAAGAGAAATTCGCCCTGCGGCACGTCGTGACCCTGACTGAAGGTGGCGAGTTCCATCGGTTGTTTGGTGCTTGCGAGGTGATGACAAACACGTTGCACGGGCAGGGCATCAAAACCGTTGGACAAAATATCGTCGTCGATGGTCACGCGCCGGACGGGACCCCCGAGGCAATTTATATTAAGGATTCCCCGGGCTTCACCTTGTCTGTGCAATGGCACCCGGAATGGGACGCGGCAAACGACCCCGTGTCTCGCCCGCTGTTCGAGGCCTTCGGTGATGCGGTGCGAGCCTGGGCGAACTGCAGTCGCAAAACACATCTGAAGCGACTGGCTTGACCGCGGCGGAAAGACCGGCCCGCTGGAAAGACCGGTCCTTCGGGCTTCGTTAAACCAGCAAGTTGAACTGCTTGTTCAACGGCAATTTGCGCGCTCGTTCGCCGGTCAAATCGAACAGAGCGTTGCCGAGTGCGGGCATGGATGGCGGCGTGCCCGGCTCGCCAGCGCCCCCCATATGCTTGTTGGTTTCCAGCACGCGGACCTCTGTCATCGGCGTCGAATGCATGCGCAGCGCGTCATAGTCAGGGAAGTTGTACTGCTCGACCTCGTCGTCGGCGAATGTGATCTCGCCGTGGGCGGCGGCGGACAGACCATAGATCATGCCACCGATCATCTGAGCCTCGACTGTGGCTGGATCCAGCGCGAGGCCCATGTCGCATGCGATCCAGGCCTTGTTGATGCGGATTGTTCCGTCCTCATCCACTACCTCGATCACCTGCGCGACAGGTGTGCCGAAGCTGTAGGTCAGCGCCACTCCGCGTCCGACACCATCGGGAGTTTTGCCTGTCCAGCCGGACATCTCTTGCACGGCTTTAAGGCAACCGGCGGATGGGGCGTGTTCATTGCTGGTAAGCTCCAGCCGGAATTCCAGAGGGTCGCGGCCCGCAGCATGGGCCATTTCATCCAGAAATGTCTCGTGGAAGAATCCGTTATGGCTGTTACCGACTGAACGCCAAAAACCAACAGGAACCTGCAAGTCCGCGATATGGCCGCTGATACGGTAGTTCGGCACGGCATAGGGTTGGTTGAATAAGCCCTCGACCAAAACTTTGTCTGGGCCACCACCAGCCATGCCGGTCATCCGTTCAACTGCCTGATGGGTGCAGGACTGCGAGGCGACTTTGCCGTCAATCAGCACAGCCTTTCCGCCCTTGACCGCTCCGCGCATCCGGGCCATCGCGCCGGGGCGGTAGAAGTCATGACGCATGTCCTCTTCGCGGCTCCATGTGGTTTGAACCGGCGTGCCGGGCATCGCCATGGCGACACGGGTTGCGATCACGCCAAAATCAAATTCACCGCGCCGTCCGAATCCACCACCAAGATAGGTGGTGTGCACCTCGACTGCTTCTGTGTCTAGATTTGCAGCACCTGCGATTTTCATTTGCATAAAGGTTGGGGCCTGATTGCCGCCCCAGAATTCCAGTCGGTCGCCCGAGTAAAGCGCTGTGGCGTTCATCGGCTCCATCGTGGCGTGTGCCAGATAGGGAACCGAGTATTCCGCCGTGATTACCGTTGCGCCTTCGGGAAATACCTCGACATCGCCGTCGTCACGCATGGTCGAATTGGGCTCCTCATCGAACGCCTTGGCGATTTGTTCGAACAGACCATCAGTCTCTGGCGGGTAGGGAGCCTCGCCCCAGTCCACGTCAATCGCCTCGACCGCCTGCATTGCCAGCCATGTGTTGCTGGCAATGACTGCGACGCCGGTGCCCAGATCGACAACCTTTTCTACGCCCGGCATCGTCTCCGCTGCGCTGGCATCAAAGCCGTTCATCTGGCCGCCCAGCTTTGGGTTCATGCGGACCGAGGCGAATCTCAGCCCTTCAGGCCGAACGTCAATTCCAAATTCAGCAGTACCAGTCGACTTGCCCGGGATGTCGATGCGCGGCTGAGATTGGCCCAGCAGACGCCAGTTGGCAGGGTCGCGCAGCTCGACCTCGGGCGGTTCGATCTGGCCTGCGGCCTCGGCGAGATCGGTGTACGGGATGCGGGTGCCATCCGGAGCAACCACCGCGCCGTTTTCGGTTTCCAGTTGCGCACGGTCTACGCCCAATTGATCCGCAGCGGCTTGTTTGAGAGTCTCACGTGCGGTGGCGCCAGCCATCCGCATCCGCTCGAACCCATCTTTCATTGACGTCGATCCGCCGGTGACGTGAAGGCTTAGAACCTTGCCGATCACACCCAGAGCCTCGCCCAGATTGTGCTGAAAATCCGAAACGTCATAGCCTTTGTTTGGCAGACCTTCTCCGATCATCGCCGTATTGTAATAGGCCGCGGCCGCCGGGCCATGCAGAACGCGGATCTGGTCGAGTTCGACGTCCAGTTCCTCGGCGATCAGGGCGGCCCAGGTGGTCATCACTCCCTGACCCATTTCCGCACGCGGCGCGAACAAGGTAACGCCCTGCTGATCGATCAGCACAAATGGGCTCAGCGCGGTCTCGCCCTTGCCCGGTTTAAGGGGGTTGGCTGCTGGGCGGGTGACGTAATAAGCGCCAAAAGCAACACCGCCGATAATTGCGGCCGAGCCGATCAGAAAGGTGCGGCGAACGATTTTTCCAATGCGTGCCATGATTCAGACCTCCTTCAGCTTTGCTGCGGCGTCGTGGATGGCGGCGCGGATACGGGGATAGGTGCCGCAGCGGCACAGGTTGCCCTGCATCGCCTCGTCGATCTCGGCATCGGTAGGGGTTGGGTTGTCCGACAGAAGGGCAGCGGCTTGCATGATCTGGCCAGACTGGCAGTAGCCACATTGCGCGACCTGATTATCGACCCAAGCCTTTTGGATTGTGGCCATCGTGTCCGGTGTGCCCAGCCCTTCGATCGTGGTGACGTCACCCCAGACATCGGATAGCGCCACCTGACAAGAGCGCACAGCTTCCCCGTCGATGTGAACAGTGCAGGACCCGCAGGCGGCGACGCCGCAGCCGAATTTCGTACCGGTCAGGCCGACCTCGTCGCGCAGAACCCACAACAGGGGGACATCATCAGGCAGATCGACCTGATGGGCTGTTCCATTGATCTTAAGGGTGGTCGCCATGGCGCACCTCTTTTTGGCTGTGACTGACTGTCTGACATAATTAGCGTAAAGTGTCATTGTGTCAATTGACAAAATAAACAAAAAATGTCAGGGGTTCGACTATGACAAACGTTAGTGAAGATCCCAGACAGGCTGCGATCCTGAATTCGGCATTTCAGGCCTTTGCAACCTACGGTTTTCGAAAAACCTCGATGGATGACATTGCCAAGGGGGCCGGTATGTCGCGGCCTGCTGTTTATCTGCATTACAAGAATAAAGAGGCGATCGTTCGTGAGCTTACCCGGCTGTATTATGGCCAAAAGACCCTTTCAGTGACCGAGGCGCTGGGTGGGGAGGGAACCGTGCCGGAAATTTTGGCACGGGCGATTCAAGTGCAATCCGAGGGTATGGCAGATATTCTGGCCTCCCCTCACGGGCTTGAAATGCTGGACGCCACAAAATCCATGTCTACGGATATTGTCCAGGATGGAGAGGCCAAATTGACAGGCCTTTATGCGGACTGGCTGCGGCGTGAAGATGTCGCCGGCCGCGTGCATCTTCCCGTCGGGCCGGATGAGACGGCCGGGACAATTACTGCGGCTCTAAAGGGGATCAAGATGACAGCCTCAGGAGCCGAGGAATTTGAGCTAAGAATCTCTCAATTGGCGGCGTTGTTGGGCGCCGGGTTGGAGGTCAGGTAACGCGCTGTCGGATTTTGTATTCCGGTTTGTCCCATAGCTTGTTGCCGATGATGTCGGCCAGAATATCGACGGCCTGTTCCACGTCGCTTTCTTCAATATAGAGCGGTGTGAAACCGAACCGCATGATGTCGGGCGCGCGGAAATCCCCGATTACACCGCGTTCAATCAGAGCCTGCATTGCGGCGTAACCTTCTGCAAAGCGGAACGAGATCTGGCTGCCGCGCCGGTGTGGATCGCGCGGGCTGGCCAGCTCCAACTCGGGACAGGCAGCTTCAACTCGGGCGACGAACAGTTCGGTCAGTTCGATGGACTTGGCGCGAATGTCGGCCATATTGGTCATGTCCCAGATGTCCATCGCCGAAGACAACGCTGTCATCTGTATCACCGGTGGAGTACCGACCCGCATCCGTTCAATTCCTGCGCCGGGGCGGTAATCCAGATCAAAAGCAAAAGGCGCCTCATGCCCCAGCCAGCCCGAAAGCGCCGGGCGGACCCGGTCCGTCAGGCGAGGAGCAATATAGATGAATGCAGGCGCCCCTGGCCCACCATTGAGGTACTTGTAAGTACAACCCACGGCAAAATCCGCATTGCAGCCAGACAAGTCCACAGGAATTGCACCGGCAGAGTGCGCCAGGTCCCAAACTGTCACCACGCCATTCGCATGGGCCAGTTCCGTCAGTGCTTTCATGTCATGTATGCGTCCGGAGCGGTAATCAACCTCGGTCAGCATCAAAACGGCCATGTCTTCGGTAATGTGCGAGGCGACATCCTCGGGATTGACCACGCGCAACTCGTAGTCATCCCCCAATGATCGCAACAGCCCGTCGGCCATATAGAGATCGGAAGGAAAATTGCCGTTATCCGACAGCACCACCTTGCGTCCCGGATTCAGTTCCAGCGCCGAAGCGACGGCCTGATAAACCTTGATCGACAATGTGTCGCCAACCACAACGCTGCCCGGTTCCGCCCCGATCAACCGGCCGATCCGGTCGCCGAGCCCAGTAGGGAGAGCCATCCAACCCGCTTTGTTCCAGCCGGTGATCAGCATCTGCCCCCATTCTTGGCTCAGCATGTCCTGAACTTTCGCACCCGCCGCTTTAGGCAAAGGGCCCAGAGAGTTCCCGTCCAGATAAATCATCCCTTCAGGCAGGTCGAACATGGCCTTTGTTTTGCTGAAATCGGTCATGGGGTCTCGCGCGTTTTGTGTAGACAAGTCTGATCTGTCACCGGCGTACCCGATCCTTCTTGGCCTGTCCATCGGTGTGCCGGCCACGGGCTGCGAGTGCTGCGACACCCTGAGCTTTTGCCTTCGCAATCAGAAAGCGGTAGGACATGACACGAAAGCGACATGCTTTGCGAGATTTTGCAACAGGAGGACATCATGCGCCGGATCGATATTCCGCCCGTCTGGTTGATCGGCTTTGCGTTGCTGGCCTGGTTGCAAGGACGCATGTTGCCGCTTGGCTTGTCGCTTGAGGGCGCTGTTACCAACTTGCTCAGCGGGTTGCTTATCGGTGCGGGGATTATTTTGGCAATTATGGCGATTGTCGAATTTCGTCGACATCGCACGACTGTAATCCCGCACGAGACACCTTCGGCCATGGTGCAGTCGGGCATCTACAAGCGCAGCCGAAACCCAATCTATCTGGGCGACGTGCTGATCCTGGCTGGGCTCATACTTCGATTTGATGCGGTATTGTCGCTTGTCCTGATACCCGTATTTGTCTGGGTATTGGAGCGGCGCTTTATCGTGCCGGAAGAGAACCAATTGCGCCGAACATTCCGGGTTGATTTCGCCCGGTACGAACGCCAGACGCGTCGATGGATCTGAAGTTGTGCGAAATTTGACACAACATGGGAATTGCTGCGCTTGCGAAATAATCTTTCGCAAGATACATCGTCTCTGGAACAACAATACCGACGACCTGCGCGAACGGACACGAAATTAAGGAGATCGCACCGGTGAAGATAGGAACACCAAAAGAGGTTTTTGACGGGGAGAACCGGGTTGCGATGACTCCGGATTCAGCGCGTCAATTGCAAAAGCTGGGATATGAATGCTTGATCGAGAAGGGGGCCGGCGCGGCCGCAGGGTTCTCGGATCAAGCCTATGAGGAAGCCGGTGTCGAGGTCATCAAGACCGCCGCGTCGCTTTGGAAGGCTGCAGATATCGTTGCCAAGGTGCGTCAGCCCAACGAAACCGAGCTGAAGCGTCTGACCAAAGGCAAGACGTTGATTTCGTTCTTCAACCCGGCCGGGAATGAAGAGGGAATGGCGCTGGCCAAATCCAAGGGCGCCAATGTGATTGCCATGGAAATGGTCCCGCGCATTTCGCGCGCGCAGAAAATGGATGCGCTGTCTTCCATGGCCAACATCGCGGGTTACCGCGCGGTGATCGAGGCGGGCAACAACTTTGGCCGCTTCTTCACCGGTCAGGTGACGGCTGCTGGCAAGGTGCCTCCTGCCAAGGTGCTGATCGTCGGCGCCGGTGTGGCGGGTCTTGCCGCGATCGGGACGTCCACCTCGCTGGGTGCGATCACCTACGCGTTCGACGTGCGCCCCGAAGTGGCCGAGCAGGTCGAATCCATGGGTGCCGAGTTCGTTTACCTGGACTTTGAAGAGGAACAGCAGGATGGCGCGGCCACCGGTGGCTATGCCAGCGTCCAGTCCGAAGAGTTCCGCAACGCGCAATTGGCCAAGTTCCGCGAACTGGCACCCGAGGTGGACATCGTCATTACCACGGCCCTGATCCCCAACCGCCCGGCACCGAAGCTGTGGCTTGAGGATATGGTCAAAGCGATGAAGCCGGGCTCGGTGATTGTTGACCTTGCAGCCGAGCGCGGCGGCAACGTCGAAGGCACCGTACCGGATGAGAAGGTCGTGACCGACAATGGTGTGACCATCATCGGCTATACGGACTTCCCCAGCCGGATGGCGGCGCAGTCCTCGTCTTTGTATGCGACCAATATCCGGCACATGATGACGGACCTGACGCCCGAAAAGGACGGGCAGGTCAATCATGACATGGAAGACGATGTGATCCGTGGCTCGACCGTGACGTATGAAGGCGAGATCACCTTCCCGCCGCCGCCGCCCAAAGTGCAGGCGATTGCGGCGCAGAAAAAGCCCGAGGTCAAGGAATTGACGGCGGAGGAGAAAAAGGCGCAGGAGATTGCGGCCTTCAAGGCGCAAACCAAGCAACAATTCACTCTGTTGGGTGTCGGCGGCGCGTTGATGCTGCTGGTGGGGCTGATTGCTCCGGCCAGTTTCATGCAGCACTTCATCGTCTTCGTGCTGGCAATCTTTGTGGGCTTCCAGGTGATCTGGAACGTCTCGCATTCGCTGCACACACCGCTGATGGCGATCACCAACGCGATCTCGTCGATCATCATCGTCGGGGCGCTTATGCAGATCGGATCTGGGTCAGTCCTTGTCGTTCTGCTGGCGGCACTGTCGGTCTTCATGGCCGGGATCAACATCTTTGGCGGCTTCCTCGTAACCCGGCGCATGCTTGCCATGTTCCAGAAATCTTAAGGAGGCCGGGCACATGGAATTTGGCTTCACCACTGCCGCCTACGTTGTCGCGGCTGTTCTGTTCATCCTGTCCCTTGGCGGCCTGTCGAACCAGGAAAGCGCCAAGCGCGCGGTCTGGTATGGCATCGTCGGTATGGCGCTTGCGGTTTTTGCCACGCTTGTCGGCCCCGGTGCGGGTCGGTGGCTGCTATCGTTGCTGCTGATCGCAGGCGGTGGCCTGATCGGTCAATACGTGGCGCAGCGGGTGCAGATGACCGAGATGCCGCAGCTTGTGGCGGCTATGCACTCGCTGGTTGGTCTGGCGGCTGTGTTCGTTGGCTACAATGCACATTTTGAGGTCCTGAACGTCGCCGAAATGTTCGCGGTCTCGGATGCATCGAAGGACGTTCTGCTCACGGGTCTCGGAGGGTTTGCCCAACTGATCGCCAAGAAGACCCCGGCCGAAGTGTCGATCCTGCATGTCGAGCTGTTTCTGGGCATCTTCATTGGTGCGATCACCTTTACCGGCTCGGTCGTGGCCTATGGCAAGCTGGCGGGCAAAGTGACCTCGGCGGCGACCAAATTGCCCGGTGGTCACGCGCTGAACGCGGCTGCGGCTGGATTGTCGCTGATCTGCCTGTTCTGGTACACGGCATCGGGCGGCTTCTTCCCGCTGTTCCTGATGACGCTGGCGGCGCTGTTCATCGGTTATCACCTGATCATGGGCATCGGCGGCGCCGACATGCCGGTGGTTGTGTCGATGCTGAACTCGTATTCGGGCTGGGCGGCGGCGGCCATTGGCTTCTCGCTGGGCAATGACCTGCTGATCGTGGTGGGCGCGCTGGTGGGCTCGTCGGGTGCGATCCTGTCTTACATCATGTGCAAGGCGATGAATCGTCACTTTGTCAGCGTGATCCTGGGCGGTTTTGGCGGCCCACAGGGCGAACAGATGGCGGTCGAGGGCGAGCAGATCGCCATCGAAGCAGACGGTGTTGCTGCAGCCCTGAACGACGCTGACAGCATCGTCATCATACCCGGTTATGGCATGGCCGTGGCGCAGGCGCAGCAATCGGTCAGCGAGCTGGTTCGCAAGCTGCGCGCCAAGGGCAAGAATGTCCGCTTTGCGATCCACCCCGTTGCGGGTCGTCTACCCGGCCACATGAACGTGCTGCTGGCCGAGGCGAAGGTGCCGTATGACATCGTTTTGGAAATGGACGAGATCAACGACGACTTCCCGGATACGGATGTGGCGATTGTCATTGGATCGAACGACATCGTGAACCCTGCGGCGCAGGAAGATCCCAACAGCCCCATTGCCGGCATGCCGGTTTTGGAATGCTGGAAGGCAAAGCAGGTCTTCGTGTCCAAGCGCGGTCAGGGCACGGGTTACTCGGGTATCGAAAACCCGCTGTTCTTCAAGGAGAACACGCGCATGTTCTACGGGGACGCAAAAGCCTCGCTTGATAAACTCCTGCCAATGATCGACTGATCTGCGGCATGATCACCAAAGAAAGGCGCTCTATACGGGCGCCTTTCCTGTTTTTGATATACCTTCGGAACACAGGAGGTGGATCATGGAAAAAGTAAACGGCATTGGCGGTCTGTTTTTCCGCACGCGCGACCCCGAAGCGCTGAGCACCTGGTACGAAAAACACCTCGGCGTCAATCACTACGACCCTGTGCCATGGAAGCAGCGTGAGGGGTACACAGTCTTTGCCCCGTTTGCGCAGGACACCGAATATTTCGGACGCAGCGAGCAACAATGGATGATCAATTTCCGGGTTGATGATCTGGCGGCCATGATCTCCCAGTTGGAAGCCGCCGGAATCGCGGTCGAAACCCGCGCCGAATGGGACAGTGAAATTGGAAAGTTCGCCCGCATTCACGATCCCGAGGGAAATCCGATTGAACTCTGGGAGCCAAATCAATGAGATAGCGGGCTTGTATACCGATGTATTCCTGTAAGTGTATGAAATAAAAAGAGAATTGATGTATTGTGCATGTGTCGTATAGTGCGTCGGACGAAGCGGAGCCCTAAATGACGCCAATAGACGACCATCCCCTGCGCTATGCGCTGGCCAATGAACTGCATGCACGGCCTTTCCCGGTGGCGACAATGCCGTGCACGGTGGTTTTTCTGGCGATCAAGAAACCGGAGGCCGCTGCCGCACGGGATCGCCGTGAGGATTTGGAGCACCTGATCAATCTTCTGGATCGTCACGGCGCACAGCACCCTCAGCCGGATGCCACGCACTACGCCGGTCAGATCGGGCGCCATTGGCTGAAGTGGGAGCAGCATACCGAGTTCGTGACCTACACCGCGATTGCCCAGAACGTGAGTGATCGTGCGTTCAACCCGGCCGATTTCGAGGTCTTCCCGCCCGATTGGCTGACGGCCAGTCCGGGCCAGCGGGTCACCTCCGCAATGGTGCGTGTGATAGAACGTGAGGAGGACGAGGTAGTAAAGTCCAAACTGACGGATTGGTTTGAACCGGAAAGCCTCGCCGTCGCCCGTGTGCTGGATGACACCGCCGTTTGCGCCAGCGATTTTCGTATTGATCCGGCGGGACATATGCGCTTTGCACTGTTTGTGAGCGAAGGCACCGGAGAGCGCAGGACCGGGCGGATTGTTCAGCGCCTGTGCGAGATCGAGACCTACAAAGCGATGTCCATGCTGGGTTTTGCGCGTGTTAAACAGCTGATGCCCCGTATCGGAAAGCTGGACGAAAAGCTGACCCGCTTGATGGGGCAGATGACCGATAACTCGGCGCATCCTGACGAACTGTTGCAGGATTTGCTGTCGACATCGATCGAGCTTGAAACTCTTTCAGCCCAATGCTCATTCCGGTTCGGGGCTACGGGCGCTTATGAGGCCATCGTCAACCAGCGGATCGAGGTCCTGCGCGAAGAACGGTTTGAAGGTGGTCAGAACTTCGCCGATTTCATGATGCGCCGCTATGATCCTGCCATCCGCACCGTGAAATCCACGGAACGCCGCCTTCAGGCGCTTTCGGACCGGGCCATTCGAGCGGGAGAGCTGCTGCGAACGCGCGTGGATGTGGAACGCAGTGCGCAGAACCAAGCGTTGCTAGAAAGCATGGACCGACGCGCCGATCTGGCCCTGCGCCTGCAGCATACGGTCGAGGGATTGTCTGTCGTGGCCATCAGCTACTACGCGGTCTCACTGGTCAGCTATCTTCTTTATCCGCTGACCAAAGTGGGGATCAGCAAAGGGATACTGACAGCGGCCGTCACGGTCCCTGTGGTTCTAGGGGTTTGGTACGGAATCCGCCAAATACGCAAGCGGCTGGAATAAGCACCGTTTGCCAAACGCCTTCAAGCCTGTAGAACAGGCCGCGTTTTGGTGAATTCGGTGAGGGCAATCTTTGATCGGTATTTTGGCCGCATGGCGGGCTGTCGCCGCCATGTTCATCCTGAACGGTGCACTGTTTGGTATCTGGGCATCGCGCATTCCCGCCGTGCGTGACCGTCTGGAATTGACACACGAGGCGTTGGGCTATGGCCTGTTGTTCATGGCAGCCGGGGCCGTTTGTTCTTTTCCGATCACCGGGCGACTGACAGACCGCTTCGGCGCAGTAGCCATCACGCGTGCCGTTGCGGTTCTTTACACGTTCTCTCTGGTATTGTTGGCACTGGCTGGAGAGGTCTGGACGTTGGCCGCCTTCTTGTTCGTCTTCGGTGCCTTTCACGGCTCAATGGACGTGGCGATGAACGCCTGGGCGGCAGAGGTCGAGCGAGCCTATGACAAGCCATTGATGTCCTCGTTTCACGCGATGTGGAGCCTTGGGGCAGGGTTGGGGGCGCTCAGCGGGTATGTCGCGGTTCAGATGGGCTTGACGGTTATCCTTCATTTTCTGCTGGCCGGAGGTGTCGTCGTCGGGCTTGCTCTTGCTTTGTCGTGGGTGCGCTGGACGTCAAGGCGCTCTGAACTGTCCAAGGGGTCGGTTTTCGCATTGCCATCCGGCGCCTTGGTTCTGGTCGGGCTTACCGCTCTATGCGGAGCACTTGGCGAAGGCGCCGTCGCGGATTGGAGCGCTATTTTTCTGCGCGATGTTACAGGAGCGGCAGAAAGCATCGCAGCACTGGGCTATGCAATCTTTTCGGTAACGATGGTGGCGTTCCGTCTAGCAGGTGGCGTTGTGATCGCCCGTTTTGGGCCAGCGGCTACGGCCCGGTTCGGTGGTATATGCGCTGCGTTTGGTGTGTTTTGCGTAGTGTCCGCTGCAGCTCCGCATCTGGCGCTGGCTGGATTTGCGTTAATGGGGGTGGGCTATGCCGTGATCATGCCGCTGGCGTTCAGCCGTGCAGCCAGTGATCCGGCGGTCCCGCCGGGGCAGGCAATCGCCAGTGTTGCCACGCTGGGATACGGTGGGTTGCTGATCGGGCCGCCGCTGATCGGGATATTGGCTGAGTTGCTGACCCTGCGACTGGCCTTTGCGGTACTCTTGCCGCTGGCGGTGGTGATCGTGGTGTTAGCCGGCGCGCTGAGGCGCGCCGACTGAGTTTGTTTCAGCGTCCGCGAATGCGCGGGTCCAGCGCGTCGCGCAGACCGTCGCCCAGGTAATTGACGCTCAGCACAGTCAGCGAAATCGCCAACCCGGGCCAGAACACGCGCTCGGGGTATTGCTGCAGGTAGTCGACGCCATCAAACAGCAGGCGGCCCCATGTCGGGAAGTCAGGCGGGAACCCAAGCCCCAAGAAGGACAAAGCGCTTTCAGTGATAATCGCCGTGGCAATGCCCAGCGTTGCGGACACCATGATAGGCGACAGCACGTTGGGCAGGATATGCCGGGTGATGATCTGCGAGTTGCTGGTGCCGATCGAACGGGCGGCCAGCACGAACTCACGCTCCTTGATGGCCAGCACGTCGCCGCGCACAATCCGTGCTGTAGGCATCCACGATGTGATCCCGATGGCGCAAACGATCAGGATGAATATCCCGCGCTCCAACCCGAAGGCCGCAGACAAGGGCTCGCGGAACAGCAGCATCATCACAAGCAGCAGCGGCAACAGGGGCAGGGCCAGGAACAAATCGGTGAGGCGCATTAGCGGACCGTCCAACCGCTTGAAGAACCCGGCCACAACGCCAATGAAAGAGCCTAGGAACAGGGCCAGCAGCATCGCAGTGATACCAACTGAAACCGACGTTTGGCCGCCTGACATCATTCGTGCCATGATATCGCGACCCAGCTGATCGGTACCAAAGGGATGGGCGAGGCTTGGCCCCTGATTGCGTGCCCGGATATCGATCTGTGTTGGATCGATGGTCCACAAGTAAGGCCCCAGATAGACGGCGGCGACGATGAAGATGAACAACACCGCGCCCAGCATCGCGCCCTTATGCGTCTTGAACTGATCCCAAACGTCGCGCCATTGGCTGCGGGGTGGGGTGGCCAGCTCCTCCATCACGTCTGCGGTGGGCAGGGCCGTTGAAGCGGGTGCGAGCCCTTCGTCGGGGACCAGCGTGTCGGTGTGATCCTTATCAGTCATAGCGGATCCTCGGGTCCAGAATGCCATACAGAACGTCTGCGATCAGGTTGAACAGAACGATCAGAACAGCAAAGATGAAGGTCAGGGTTTGCACCATCGGAAGGTCATTGGCCTGAATTGCGCCAATCAACAGTTGACCGATGCCGTTTACCTTGAACACCTGCTCGGTGATGATTGCGCCGCCGAAGATGGCGGGAATACCCAGCGCGATTACGGTCACCACCGGGATCATCGAGTTGCGCAGAACGTGCACCATGACGACGGTATATTCACTCAGCCCCTTGGCGCGGGCGGTGCGGACATAGTCCTGATTGAGGTTATCCAGCATGGACGCCCGCATAAACCGGCTGAGCTGCGCAGTGATCTGAAGGGCCAAAACCATGACAGGCATGATCATCTGTTTCAGCTGCACGACAAAGCTGTCCCAGCTGTTCACAACAAGTGTGGTGTCATAGATCGACGGGAACCAGCCCAGCTGCACCGAAAAGATCACGATCACCAGAACGCCCGAGAAGAACGGCGGCACCGAGAACCCAACCATGGAAACGAATGTCCCCATTTGATCGAACCAGGAGTACTGGCGGTAAGCAGAGTAGATGCCGATGGGAAGGGCGATCAGGATGGCGACCACATAGGCGGTGCCGACAACCCACAGGGTTTGCGGGATACGCTGAACCACGATGTCCATGACGGGCGAGCGGGTCTGCCACGAAATCACACGCAGATCACCTTCTGAGAAGGTTGTGCCGAACATTGCGTCGACCAGCACCTGCGGTTCGATCCAGAAGAACTGCACGATCCATTTCCAGAACCGGATATGCATCGGCTGACCGAGGCCAAGCGCCTCGCGCATCTTCTCTTTGACTTCGGGCGGAACAGTGAGCGGTACCTGCGCCATCGGATCGCCTGGTGCGAGCTCGAGGAGCAGGAAAATGACGAGGCTGATGAACAAGAGCGTCGGAACGGCCAGGATCAGTCGTCTTATAGTGAAGTTGAGCATTAAGAGGCGCCTTTGTATGCGTCTTCTTGTTGGTGGAGTATGCGAAATACCGCGCCCCGAACAAGATCAGGGCGCGGTGTATGCAAGACTAGCGCTTACGAACCGGTTTTGCGATACCAATCAGCAGCGTTCCACAGTTCGCTGTCCCACACGTTCAGAACAACACCACCAAGCGTGTTCGAATGTGCCGACAGACGGCCACGGTGCACCAGCGGGATCATACCGCCGTTTTCAACCATGATGTCATTCAGGCGACGGGCGATTTTCGCACGCTCGTCCGCGCCAGCAGTTTCGGCCAGCTGACCATGCAGCTTGTCGAACTCTTCGTTGCAGAAGCGGCTAATGTTTTCACCCTGCCACTGGCTTTCCGGCTTGGGTGCTTTGTCGCACAGGCCGTTGCCCAGATAGGATTGCGGGTCTGTGCCGTTGAAGGTGTTGGCGTACATCTCAACGTCAGCATAGAACTTCTGGAAGGTGTCAGGCGAACCCGGGTCACCACCGAAGAAGACCGACGCGTTGATGTTGCGCAGCTCGGATTCGATACCGATCTGGCTCCACCATTCTTTGATCAGCGCCTGGAAGTCCTGACGAACAGCGTTGGTCGAGGTCTGATAGACGATCTTCAACGGAACGCCGTCCTTTTCGCGCACACCGTCGCCATCGGAATCAACGATACCTGCATCATCTAGCAGCTTCTTCGCGCCTTCGATGTCCTGTGTGTCACAGGTGAACGTGTCCGAATTAACTGCAGCCGGGGCCGGAACCCAGTTACAGGTGACCTGACCGGCCTGACCATAGCCGATTTCCACCAGCAGCGGACGGTCGATGGCCATCGACATCGCCTTGTAAACCGCAGGATCCGTCAGGAACGGGTGCGGATGCTTGGCAGTCGAACGTTCGCCTTCCGGGAGATCGGATGACGGGTTGGTCTGGTTCAGCATGATACGCTCGACCAGCGGGCCGAAGCCTGCAACCGGAGTACCCTTGCCGCCTTCCTGCATTTGCTGGATTACTTCAGGTGCCAGCTGCAGGTTCCAAGCATAGTCGAACTCGCCAGTTTCCATGACGGCGCGACCCGCCGCAGTTGCATCGCCGCCACCCTTGAAGGTCAGCGTTGCGAAGGCCGGTTTTGCCGGATCGCGGTAGTTTTCGTTGGCCTTCATGGTGATCACGTCGTTCGGCTTGAACTCGGTGACGACAAAGGGTCCGGTGCCGATCGGGTTGAAGTTCTCGGTCGTGCATTCGGGGGCTTTCGCGCCCACGCAGTCAGCGAACTGTGCAGCCTGAATGATCGGGCTTTCACCGCCTACGAAGGGGCCATAGGGGAACGGAGTCGGCGCGTCGAAAGTGACTTTTACGGTCAGATCGTCGACGGCTTCTACATTGGTGACGCCTTCAAATTTGGTAACCTGCGCGCAGCCGCCTTCGGGGTGCATGCAGTAATCGGCCGTAAACTTTACGTCAGCCGAGGTGAACGGCGTGCCATCCGACCAGGTGATTCCCGGAGCGATTTTCCAAGTGATCGAGGTCAGATCTTCGCTGACGCCGCCATTCTCAACCGTCGGAATTTCAGATGCCAGAAATGGCACCATGTTGCCGTCTTGGTCGTAACGGGCCAGAGGCTCGATCACCAGCGAAGCCGATTCCACATCCTTGGTACCGCCTGAAAGAAACGGGTTCAGGATCGAAGGTGCCTGCCAGTAAATGATGCTGACATTGCCGTCCGATCCGCGCTCGGCAAAGGCCATCGGGGCCATAGCCGTGCTGGCGATCGCACCAAGCAAAAGGGTTTTGATTTTCATCATACACTCCATGTTGGACACTTACGTGTCTCGATTATCTCCGCGAGGCCTGCGGACTAGGCGTTGCCGAACTGGGTGGCAAGGTATTGAAAAAAAACGAAAACGAAATTTACGCTTCGTGTTTTCCGCCCTCTCCCAAAAACGGTTACGCGGCGTATCGAAACAGAGTTTCTGAAAATTGCAAGCCTTGCCGCAGCGAAATTCTGCAATGCGTTTGACTTTTCCCGTCTCGCCGCCTTAGCGTTTGGCAACCAAAAAAACATAAGCCGCCAAGGGGAGCGTGCACGTGCTGGATCAGCCAATTGCCCAGATCAAGAAACTACGTGTAGAATTTCAGACAAAGGACGGACCTGTCGTTGGGGTCGAAGACGTCTCCTTTGAGGTACACCCAGGCGAAACCGTTTGTATCGTTGGCGAATCGGGGTCCGGTAAATCGGTATCCTCGCTGTCGCTGATGCGATTGGTCGAGTTCGGCGGCGGCGAAATTGCCGACGGTCAACTGCTGTTTGATCGGCGCGACGGCGAAGAGATGGACCTGTCAAAGGCTGATCAGGATCTGATGAAACAGATTCGCGGTAACGAGATCGGAATGATCTTTCAGGAACCGATGACGGCTTTGAACCCTGTGTTTACGGTCGGCCGGCAACTGACCGAAGGGTTGCGAATCCACAAGGACCTGAACAAAGCTGACGCTGAGGCGCGGGCTCTTGAATTGTTGCGTCAGGTTCGAATCCCCGAGCCCGAGCGGCGTCTGAAGCAGTATCCGCACGAATTGTCCGGTGGGATGCGTCAGCGCGTGGTGATCGCAATGGCGATGGCATGCGAGCCGCGCTTGCTTATTGCGGACGAGCCGACGACGGCGCTCGACGTGACTATTCAGGCCGAGATTCTCGCGTTGATGGACCGCCTCAAGCGCGAAACTGGCACGGCGGTGATGTTTATCACCCACGACATGGCTGTCGTTGCGCAGATGGCTGACCGGGTTGTGGTTATGTTCCGCGGCAACAAGGTCGAAGAGGGGTCGGTCAACGAAATCTTTGAAAATCCGCAGCACGACTACACCAAATCCCTGCTGGCGGCGGTGCCGAAACTGGGCGAGATGCGCGGCAAGGCCGCGCCCGAGCCGATGAAGTTGCTGGGCGTCGAAGGGCAGAATACCGACCCGATCCCCGGCACCGAAGAGGTGCTGCTGACGGTCAAGAACCTGACCACAAGGTTCCCGGTCAAGGGCGGGTTGCTGCGCCGCACCATCTCGAACGTGCATGCGGTTGAGGACGTGTCGTTCACGCTGAACCGGGGTCAGACGTTGAGCCTGGTGGGCGAATCCGGCTGTGGCAAGTCGACGGCGGGTCGTTCGATCCTGCGGCTGGTCGAACCCCTGACGGGTGAGGTCAACCTGGACGGCGTCGATATCATCGGGCTCGATCAAAAGGGGTTGCGGCAGGCGCGGCTCGACATGCAGATGATCTTTCAGGACCCGTTCGCCTCGCTCAATCCGCAGATGCAGCTTATCGATCAGGTGGCCGAGCCGATGCGGAACTATGGCGTTGCGTCTGGCTCCGAATTGCAGGACCGGGTCGCGAACCTGTTCGACAGGGTGCATCTGCCGCGCAGCTTCATGCGCCGCTTCCCGCACGAGATGTCGGGTGGTCAGCGCCAGCGGATCGCCATTGCGCGTGCTCTGGCATTGAACCCCAAGCTGATCATTGCGGATGAGGCGGTCTCGGCGCTGGATGTGTCCGTACAGGCGCAGGTTCTGAACTTGATGATGGAACTGCAATCCGAGCTTGGCCTCAGTTATTTGTTCATCAGTCACGACATGGCCGTGGTCGAGCGAGTCAGCCACTATGTGGGCGTCATGTATCTGGGGCGGATCGTCGAACTGGGGCCACGTGCACGTGTCTTTGAAAACCCACAGCACGCCTATACCCAGGCACTGATGAAGGCGGTTCCGATCGCCGATCCGAACAAACGCAAATCGGAAAAAGATTTGAATTTCAAACCGATCCCGTCGCCTATTCATCCGATCGGATACACGCCGGAGCCATCAAACTACCGCGAAGTCGAGCCGGGCCATTTTATCCTGACCACTGACAGCGGGTATTAATCCCTATGGCAGATCGCCTGTCTCCGCTTGAGATCATGACCAAGCTGATCTCATTCCCAACGGTGAGCCGTGTCAGCAACCTGCCGCTGGTGGATTGGGTCGAGGACTACTTGCGCAGCCACGGGATTGAATCCCACCGCTGGCCGGATCCGGATCAACCGCACAAGGCTGCTCTGTATGCCCATGTCGGCCCTTGGACGGAGGGCGCGGTTGTGTTGTCCGGTCACACTGACGTGGTGCCCATAGACGGTCAGCCATGGGATACGGACCCGTTCGTGGTTACCGAAAAGGACGGCAAGTATTTTGGCCGCGGCACCTGTGACATGAAAGGCTTTGATGCGCTTGCCATCTGGGCTCTGGTCGAGGCACAGCACGCCGGCGTAAAACGCCCTCTGCAATTGGCGCTGAGCTTTGACGAAGAGGTCGGATGCACCGGCGCCCCTCCGATGATCAAGGCAATGCAGGGCGTTGTGCCCAAGGGGTCGGCCGTGATCGTTGGTGAGCCGTCGATGATGAAGGCCGTCACGGGCCACAAAGGTGGCTTTGGCTACGACACGCATGTAGTCGGATTTGAAGTTCATAGCTCGATCATGCATACCGGTGTGAACGCGATCATGGAGGCCGCGCCGCTGATCGACTGGGCAAACGCGCAGAATGTCAAGAACATGGCCGCCGAGCCCAGCGAAATTGCCGCGATTTTCAACCCGCCCTGGACCACGTGCCATGTTGGTATGATCGAAGGAGGCACGGCCCATAACATAACCGCCAAAGACTGTCGGTTCATGATGGATTTCAGGGTGGTTCCGGGTGAAGAAGCCGCCGAATGGCGCACAGCTTACATGGATCGTGTGAAAGCTGCCGAGGTTCGGATGCAGGTCGTCCATCCAGAGGCCCGCATTGAAGTTTCGGAAACCTTTGCGGTGCCCGCATTGGTTCCGGAACAAGATGGTGAGGCAGAGGCACTGGTGCGGTCATTGACTGGCGATAATGCCACGCACGTCGTAAGCTATGGCACGGAGGCTGGCCAGTTTCAGGAGGCCGGGTATTCCGCTGTGATTTGCGGCCCGGGCGATATTGCGCAGGCTCACCAGCCGAATGAGTTCATCACCATCGCGCAATTTAACGAAGGCCAGAAATTCATGGAACGTCTGGTGCAGAGGTTAACTCATTAACCAGAACATCAAGAGGAGATCGAAAATGCCCGTCAAGAACCGGCTTGCCGAAATGCATGGTGAGATCACCAAATGGCGCCGTTATCTGCATGCGCATCCTGAGCTGATGTACGACGTGCACGAGACGGCGGGGTTTGTCGTGGATCGCCTTAAGGAATTCGGGGTTGATGAGATCACTCCTGGCATCGGCCAAACCGGTGTTGTCGCGGTGATCAAAGGCCGCGAAGACACCAAGGGCCGCGTGATCGGCCTGCGAGCCGATATGGACGCACTTCCAATCGAAGAAGCGACCGGGCTGGACTATGCATCGACTGTTTCTGGCAAAATGCATGCCTGCGGGCATGACGGTCATACGTCGATGCTGTTGGGGGCCGCGCAATACCTGGCCGAGACGCGGAATTTTGACGGGACGGTTGTGCTGATCTTTCAACCGGCTGAGGAAGGCGGCGCCGGTGGGTTAGCCATGTGTCAGGACGGTTTGATGGAGCGTTGGGGCATTCAGGAAGTCTATGGTATGCATAATATGCCGGGTATGCCTGTTGGAGAATTTGCGATCCGGCCCGGTGCTCTGCTGGCCTCGTCGGATGAATTCGAGATCGTTGTAACTGGCAAGGGCGGCCACGCGGCGGCACCCCATGATGCAGTTGATACAACGCTTGTTGCGTCTCATATTGTGGTGGCTTTGCAATCGGTTGTGTCGCGAACTGTTGATCCAATCAAGCGTGTCGTGCTGACCGTCGGGACGTTTGAAACCGACAGCGTTGCATCGAATGTCATAGCGCATACCGTTCGGTTGCAGGGCACCGTCAGAACTCTCGATCCCGAATACCGGACTATCGCGGAAGAGCGCGTGCGCCGGATTGCCGAAGATACGGCTTCGGCCTTTGGGGCCTCGGCGCAGATGACATGGACACCCGGTTATCCGGTGACGATGAATTCCGAGACCGAAACCACCTATGCCGCAGAAGCAGCGCAGGCGGTATCTGGCAAGGTCAATGACAGCACCGATCCGATCATGCCCTCAGAAGATTTCGCCTACATGCTTGAAGAACGGCCCGGAGCCTACATCTTTATCGGGAATGGGGACACGGCCATGTGCCACCACCCGGAATACAATTTCGACGACGACGCCATTCCTGCCGGCTGCAGCTGGTTTGCTGAGCTGGTGGAACGACGATTGCCCGTCGCATAAATAAGGGAGAATGCCATGCCGATCAAAAACCGCCTTGCACAGATGCATGAAGAAATAACTGGTTGGCGGCGTGACATTCATCAGCACCCTGAAATCCTATATGACACCCATCGCACCAGCGCGTTGGTGGCCGAAAAGCTGAAAGAGTTCGGATGCGATGAGGTCGTAACCGGGATCGGACGCACTGGTGTCGTAGGCGTGATTAAAGGCAAGACCGATACGCAAAGCCGCGTGATCGGGTTGCGCGCCGATATGGACGCGCTACCGATGCAAGAGCAGACCGGTCTGGACTATGCTTCGAAAACCGAAGGTGCGATGCATGCCTGTGGGCACGACGGCCATACGGCCATGGTTCTCGGGGCTGCGAAGTATCTGGCCGAAACCCGGAATTTCAACGGCACTGCCGTGGTGATCTTTCAGCCCGCCGAGGAAGGCGGAAACGGGGCCGAGGCCATGTGCAAAGATGGCATGATGGATCGTTTCGGCATTCAAGAGGTTTACGCCATGCACAACGTGCCGGGCGTACCCACCGGTCAATTTGCAATTCGGCCTGGTCCATTACTGGCTGCAGCGGATGAGTTCGACGTTCATCTGGAAGGGCGCGGCGGCCACGCGGCGAAACCACACGAAACCGTCGATACAACCGTGATGCTGTCCCAGCTGATCGTTGCGTTGCAGACAATCGTGTCGCGCAATGTTGATCCGATATTGCAGGCGGTACTTTCCGTGACTTCGGTTGAAACTTCGTCCAAAGCTTTCAACGTTATACCGCAGTCGGCGCAGGTTCGGGGTACTGTACGTACCCATTCCAACGAAATGAGGGATCTGATCGAAAAGCGGTTGAACAAGGTCGTGGAAGGGATTGCCAACACCTTTGGCGGCTCTGCCAAGGTAACTTACACGCGCGGCGTTCCCGTCACGATCAATGCCGAAGAGCAGACGGGTTTTGCTGCCGAGGCCGCCGTCTCGGTCGGTGGCAGCTGTGATGAGGCTCCGATGGTGATGGGGGGCGAGGATTTCTCGTTCATGCTGGAAGAACGCCCCGGCGCATTTATTGTGTTGGGTAACGGCGACAGCGCCGGGCTGCACCACC
Source organism: Ruegeria sp. HKCCD7181 (assembly GCF_057221055.1). Lineage (NCBI taxonomy): Bacteria > Pseudomonadati > Pseudomonadota > Alphaproteobacteria > Rhodobacterales > Roseobacteraceae > Ruegeria > Ruegeria sp. HKCCD7181. Next base: position 53,407 of record NZ_JBWVBC010000003.1, read on the forward strand.
CCGAATACAACTTTAACGACGAGATCATCCCCGTGGGGTGTTCTTGGTTTGCCGAAATGGTCGAGCGCCGGATGCCGGCTGCTTGAGAGATCGCAGGAGAGAGTAGAGATGCCAGTAAAAAACCGCTTTGCCGAATTGCAGGATGAAATCACCGCGTGGCGGCGCGACATACACGAAAACCCCGAGATCCTGTTTGAAACCCATCGCACTAGTGCTTTGGTCGCCGACAAACTGAAAGAGTTCGGCTGTGACGAGGTCGTGACCGGCATTGGCCGCACCGGTGTCGTAGGTGTGATCAAGGGTAAGGCCGACACCAAGGGTAAGGTTGTCGGCCTGCGCGCCGATATGGATGCGTTGCCTATTCATGAGGCAACGGGGCTCGACTATGCCTCAAAAACCGATGGGGCTATGCATGCCTGCGGTCATGACGGACACACAGCGATGCTGCTCGGCGCGGCGAAATACCTGTCGGAGACGCGCAATTTCGACGGGACCGTCGTGGTCATCTTCCAGCCAGCCGAAGAGGGCGGCGGCGGTGGCCGAGAGATGTGCGACGATGGAATGATGGACCGTTGGAACATTCAGGAGGTCTATGGGATGCACAACTGGCCGGGTAAACCAGTTGGCAGTTTCTCGATCCGTCCTGGGTCTTTCTTTGCGGCGACCGATCAGTTCGACATCACGTTCGAGGGGCGGGGCGGTCATGCCGCGAAGCCACATGAGACGGTGGATACGACCGTGATGACTGCTCAGGCGGTTTTGGCGCTTCAGACAATCTCTTCGCGCAATGCAGACCCGATTGATCAGGTGGTGGTGTCGGTAACCTCGTTCGAGACCTCGTCAAAAGCGTTCAACGTCATTCCGCAGACCGTTCAGATCAAGGGTACGGTTCGCACCATGAGCAAAGAGATGCGCGATCTGGCCGAGCAGCGGATCAACGAGATTTGCAATGGTGTCGCCGCAACCTTCGGGGGCACGGTGGATGTGACTTACATTCGTGGCTATCCGGTCATGGTGAACAGCGACGAGCAGACTGAATTTGCAGCTGACGTCGCACGGTCCGTGTCCGGTGATTGCGAAGACGCGCCGCTGGTCATGGGGGGCGAGGATTTCGCCTTCATGCTCGAAGAACGCCCGGGCGCTTACATCCTTGTGGGCAATGGCGATACTGCGATGGTGCACCACCCGGAATATAATTTTAACGACGAAGCGATCCCTGCTGGCTGTAGCTGGTGGGCCGAGATTGTCGAGCAGCGGATGCCGGCAGCCTGATCGAAAGCTTGGATGCGAGGGATCAACCCCTCGCACTCCCTATGACGACTTAGCCACGTGAAGATGGATCTTGCGCGGCGGTAAGGGTCAGCGCCTGACACAGAGTGTCGGTGACCTCATCCAAAGCAGATTTCTGTGTGTTGACGCAGGTCTGTGCCCCATTACGGGCCGCTGCAAGCGCGTTGTTGTCTGATAGCCACAGGGCGATGGCTTCGTTCAGTTCGACTGCCGTGCGCGCTTCGACGGCTCCACCGGTTTCAATCAGCGGGGCAAAGGTTTCGGCGAAGTTGAAATAGCCGGGTCCGGTGATGACGGCGGCCCCAGCCTGTGCGGGCTCAAAGGGGTTGTGGCCGCCGATTTCCTTCAGTGAACCACCTAGAAAAACAATGGGGCATAGGGCATACCAAGTGCCCAATTCACCCAGCGTATCCGCGACGTAAACCTGTGTTTGCGCGGTGATCGGCTGACCTTTGCTTCGCAAGGCGCCAGTCAAAGTCGCATTAGAGATAAGGTCTGTAACCTCGTCCCGACGCTCTGGGTGGCGGGGGATCAGCAGCAGCAGCAGGTCCGGCCAGCGTTTTAGCAGTTCGGCGTGGGCGGCCAGAACGGTTTCTTCCTCGCCAGCGTGGGTCGAACTGGCGATCCAAATCGGACGGCTTGCTATCTGGGACTTGATCTCAGTCAGCGTCGCATCATCGACCGGCAAAGGGTCGGACATGGCCTTGAGGTTGGTTCCGGGGCGCACGCGATCGGCAGGCGCGCCCATACTGAGAAGATTGGCTGCCGTCCTGTCATTCTGTGTCAGAAACACCCGAAATTTGTTCAGAAGAAAGCGCGCGGTCTTGGGTCGTTTCTTCCACCCGGCTACGGATTTCTCCGACAAGCGAGCATTTAGCAATGCCAAAGGCATGTCCCGTTCCGCGCTTTCAACGATCAGCCGTGGCCAGATCTCGCTTTCGACGAATATCCCGGCGTCCGGTTGCCAATGATTCAGAAACCGACGCACAGGGCCCGCAGTATCCAGTGGCGGATACTGATGCCGCGTACGTGGTGGCAACCGTTTTTCGATCAACGCGGCAGAGGTAGGCGTGCCCGAGGTGATCAGAAACTCGGCATCGGACAACCGGTTTCCCAAGCGAGTTATCAAGCTGAGAACAGAGAGGCTTTCTCCGACGCTGGCCGCATGAAACCAGATCAGGCGACCAGTCGGGCGGGGCAGGCTGGCATGGCCAAGCCGTTCTCGTTGACGTTGGGCGGGAACGCCTGCCGTTTCCAACTTTTTGCGAACCGTGCGCCAGACCAGTGGCGACAGTAGAGAAGTTGCCGTGCAATAGGTCTTGTAGATCAGCGTCGGACGCGTGTCCCCTGAGGGCATATCATCCGCCTGTATGGCTCATGTGGCGCGTCATCTGACCATCGACCGCTTGGCGGGAGTAATCGAAATCATGTCCCTTGGGCTTGAGATTGATGGCCGCGCGGATCGCGTGTTCCAGCGGTTCCTCGGTGTTTGGATGATCGCGTAGCGCACCGCGCAGATCGGCCATATCTTCCTGTCCAAGGCACATGTACAGCTCGCCCGTGCAGGTCAGGCGCACGCGGTTGCAGCTTTCGCAGAAATTGTGGGACAGCGGTGTGATGAAGCCGATCTTCTGACCTGTTTCCTCAAGCCGGACGTAGCGCGCAGGACCGCCTGTGCGTTCGGCCAAATCGGTCACGCTATAGTGGTTTTCGTATTCCTTGCGCACATCCTTGAGCGACCAATACTGATCCAGACGGTCTTCGTTTCCGATGTCGCCCATCGGCATAACCTCGATCCAGGTCAGATCCATATCACGCTCGGTACACCATTCGGTTATTCGGGGCAGCTCTTCTTCGTTGAAACCTTTCAACGCCACTGCATTGATCTTAATCCGCAGACCGGCTTTTTGGGCCGCGTCGATGCCATTCAACACCTGTTTCAGACGACCCCAACGGGTGATATTGGCGAACTTGTCTTCGTCCAGCGTATCCAGAGAAACATTCACCCGACGCACCCCGGCGGCATAAAGATCATCCGAGAACCGGTGCAGCTGCGAACCATTGGTGGTCAGCGTCAGCTCTTTCAAAGCGCCACTTTCGAGGTGTCGGGTCATGCTGTTGAAAAACGTCATGATGTTGCGGCGTACCAAGGGCTCGCCCCCGGTGATGCGCAGCTTTTCAACGCCCATGTGGACAAAGGTCGAGCACATGCGGTCAAGCTCTTCCAGCGTCAGCAGGTCTTTCTTCGGCAGAAAGTTCATGTTTTCCGACATGCAATAAACACAGCGGAAATCGCAGCGGTCCGTGACGGAGACGCGGAGATAGGTGATGGCGCGGGCAAACGGGTCGATAAGCGGAGCTGTCATGGCCCATAGGTAAATCGGCAACCCCACCGCGGCAAGAGCGATCTGCGCTTTGGTCTGGTACAGATGGGCGCAGGTCGATAGAAATCGGGCATGAGATATGCGCTGTTGTCACTGATATTTTTGGTTTCGGGCTGCGATGCGGTTCGCTCAACTTCGGATCGGTTGTTCGGCGGCGCCGAACCGCAGCCAGATACCGTGCCTGTGGTGGCCGAGGCTGAACCCCAGGCTCAACCCGTAGTTTCTGCTGAAACCGGCTGGACCGGGGCCCGGAGAACGATTGCTGGGTTGGGTGATCCAAATACGCCCGGCCGCTGGCTGCAAACCCCTTTGGTCGAAAGCGAAATCAACGGTCGAATTGTTGTGCCGAAAACCGGTGCGCAGGCTTACGTAGCCCTGGTCCCGGCACCAGGCCCGGCAGGAGGCGGAAGCCGATTGTCGCTGGACGCGATGCGCGCGTTGTTGCTGCCGTTTGACGAACTGGTCGAGCTTGAAGTTTATTCCAACTGATCGCGCAGGTACTTGCCAGCTTCCTTGCGGGCAAAGGGTTTCATGGCGTCGCCGTACTTATTCAAGAACGAAATCACACGCGCCGGGTCATGTTTGGAAAGCTCGCGTAGCCACCAGGCTATTGATTTTTGAATGAACCAATCCCGGTCGGGGACATAACCTGCTGCCCATTCCAGAATGCGGTCGCGTCGAAGAAGGTCTTCGGGTTTGGGATGGTTCTGCTTGGTCCAGGGCAGGGTGGCAACCAAAGCTGCACGACGGGTCCACATGTGATCCGATCTTGTCCAGGCTTCGACCTGATCCAGACGGGCTGGGTCGGCAGTCAGTCGTTTCTGCATGGCCATGCAGGCGTGATCGGCCACCGCCCAAGCGTCGAAGTCCGGCAGCCAGCTTTGAGTTAAATCCCAGACTGCGTCATCCGGCCTGATCCGTGCCTGTGTCAGTAGCTTGGCAGCAGCCAGTCGACCCTCGTGGATGTTGGTTCGCCACAAGGCCTCGGCCAATGTTACCCGGTCGGGTACCGACAATTCCTGCCGCCATGACTTGGTCAAATCGTTCAGAATCGGGTTTGCGATGCCCAGATAGGAGCGCTTGACCTTGTGATAGGCAGCCATTTGCACAGCGCGTTCCGGGTCGGCATGTGCCTTGATCTGATCCAGATAGCCGTCCGGTATCATTTGACAGGAGCCCCGGTGGGTTTGCCGTCGATGGTATTTTGGTTCTTTTCAACCCAATAGGCCCGGATATCGTCGTCCGACTTGCCATCCACCCATTTCTGCATCGTGTCCCGATCCGATTTGTACTCCATGAACGGCACGGCATAGCCACAGGACGTCTGCACGAGGTCAATCGACATGTCATATATCTGGCGTGCGCTGCGGTGATCAGGGAAATGCTCGGCAAGCTCGGCCCAGCCGTCATCTGTGGTGTGGATCGTCCGTGCGGTCCCATAAGTGCGCAGGATCAGCGGGCGGGTTGTGAATGAGCACCACATCAGGGTCATACGGTTGGTTTCAAGCAAGTGCCCTGCTGTTTCATTTCCACTTCCGGTCAGGTTCATCCAAGCAATTCTGTTCGGTCCCAGAACGCGCAACGAATCCATGCCCTTGGGAGAGATATTGACCCGTCCCTCAGGCCCCGCGGTTCCAACAAAGAACATGTGCTGTTCTTCGATGAACTTACGATGGACACCGTCCAGTTCCGGGAATTGCTTGGCCACCTGTCACTCCACCGTCACGGATTTTGCCAGGTTACGAGGCTGATCCACATCCGTGCCCTTGGCAACAGCGGTGTGATAGGCAAGCAATTGCGCGGGCACTGAATACAGGATCGGGGTCAGGCTTTGGTGGATATGAGGCATTCTTATCGTGCTCCAGACGCCATCCTCGGCCTGTGAGATACCGTCATCATCCGAAACAAGGATCACCTTCCCCTTGCGTGCCATCACCTCCTGCATGTTCGAAACGGTCTTGTCGAAGACGGCGTCGCGCGGGGCCATGACGACGACCGGCATATGCTTGTCAATCAAGGCGATGGGGCCGTGTTTCAATTCGCCGGATGCATAACCTTCGGCGTGTATATAGCTGATTTCTTTCAATTTCAGCGCGCCCTCCATCGCCAACGGGTACATTAGTCCGCGCCCTAGAAACAGGACGTCGCGCGCCTCGGACAAGCGTTGGGCGGATTTCCGGATGGCGGGGTTCTGGTCCAGCGCGGTGTTCAGAACCGAGGGCAATCCGCGCAGGGCTGCGGCGTGATCGGCCAGTTCCTCGTCGGTCAGGGTGCCCCGGTCGGCTGCCGCCTTCAACGCCAGCATCAGCAAAACACTCAGCTGGCAGGTAAATGCCTTGGTCGAAGCGACACCGATCTCAACACCCGCGTGAATCGGCAGCGCGATATCGCTTTCCCGGGCAATCGAGCTTTCGGGGACATTTACGACCGAAACGATCTTGTCCGCTTTGCCTTCGCAGTAGCGCAAGGCTGCTAGTGTATCTGCCGTTTCGCCGGACTGGCTGACGAACAATGCCAGCGTGCGGCCGGGGATCGGGGGTTCACGATAGCGGAACTCGCTGGCGATATCGACCTCGACCGGCATTTTGGCCAGCTGTTCGAACCAGTATTTGGCGGTTAGACAGGCATAGAATGCGGTACCGCAAGCCACCATGGTCAAGCGATCCAACTTAGTGAAGTCCAGATCAGCATCTGGCAACACCACACTGCTGCCTCCGGTCGGCAAGTAGGACCGGATCGCCTCGGCTACAACGACAGGCTGCTCGGCGATTTCCTTTGCCATGAAGTGCTTGTGGCCGCCCTTGTCGGTGCGCGTCTGGTCCAGTTTGATCCGGCGGATTTCGCGGTTGGCGATTTCACCGGCCTCGTTGCGAATTTCCAGCGAAGTGCGTGTCAGAACCGCCCGGTCACCTTCTTCCAGATAGGTGATCCGATCTGTGAGCGGCGCCAGCGCAATCGCATCGGATCCCACGAACATTTCGCCATCGCCGTGACCGACCGCCAGGGGCGATCCCTTGCGTGCTGCAACGATCAGATCGTCCTCACCATCGAACAGAAAGGCCAGCGCGAAGGCTCCGTTCAGACGATCGATTGTTTTGAACGCTGCTTCCACGGGCGACAGACCAGTACGCATATAGTGTTCCGTGAGAAGGGCGACCGTTTCGGTGTCTGTCTCCGTCTTGAAATCGATTCCGTTCTCGGCCAGTTCCTCACGCAATTCTCGGTAGTTCTCGACGATACCATTATGCACCACGGCCACTGGCCCGGCTTTGTGGGGGTGAGCATTGCTGACCGAAGGGGCGCCGTGGGTAGCCCAGCGTGTATGGCCGATGCCGGATTTGCCGGGCAGGGGTTCATGCACCAGCAAATCGCTGAGGTTGACCAGTTTTCCGACAGCGCGCCGCCGCCCGAGCTGGCCTTTGTTGACCGTCGCGATACCTGCACTGTCGTATCCACGGTATTCCAGCCGCTTTAGTGACTCGACCAGAATGGGGGCTGCCTCGTGCTGGCCCAATACGCCTACAATTCCACACATAATTCAGGCTCCTTTGTCGCGGCGAGCCTTTTTCGCCTTTAACATTTCAAACAATTTACGAGCATAACCGGATTTGTTGTCCTGCCGGGCGCGGGCCACGGCAAGGGCATCGGGTTCGACATCCCGCGTCACTACCGTGCCGGTCGCAGTCATTGCGCCGTCTCCCAATGTGACGGGTGCAACCAGCATCGTGTTGGACCCGACAAAGACACCTTCGCCAATGGTTGTTTTGTGTTTCATCACCCCATCGTAGTTGCAGGTGATCGTACCGGCTCCGATATTTGACGCCGCACCAACCGAGGCGTCACCGATATAGCTGAGGTGATTGACCTTGGCGCCTTCGGCAATCTCGGCATTCTTGATTTCGACGAAATTTCCGATGCGTGCGTTTTCAGCCAGTTCCGCACCCGGGCGCAGACGCGCGTAGGGGCCCACAATGGCACCGCGGCTGACATGGCAGCCTTCGAGATGGGAAAAGGCTCGGATCGTTGCACCACTTTCGATGGTTACCCCGGGGCCGAAAACTACGTTAGGTTCGATCACGGTGTCGCGGCCGATGATGGTATCTGCGGCCAAATATACCGTTTCGGGAGCCATCAGAGTTACGCCCAGATCCAGCAGCTCATTGCGTGCCCGGGCCTGGAATACGGCATCGGCAGCAGCGAGGTCTGCCCGCGAATTGATGCCCAGTGTCTGCGCTTCGTCACAGGCGACCGCAGTCACTTTCAACCCGCGATTGCGCGCTATCTCGACCACATCGGTTAGATAGTATTCGCCCGCAGCGTTGTCATTGCTGACCCCGTCGATCAAAGAAAACAACGTTTCGGCATCACACGCCAAAAGGCCCGAGTTGCAGAAGGTTATGGCGCGTTCTTCTTCCGATGCTTCCTTGAACTCGACGATCCGCTCCAGCGCCTCACCATCCATCACTAAGCGGCCGTAACGCGCGGGATCGGCTGCGTTGAACCCCAGAATGACCAGATCGTTTTCAGCCCGGGCCGCGACCATCCGTTCCAGGGTGTCAGGCTGCAAAAACGGGGTGTCGCCATAGAGAACCACGATATCGCCCGAGAACCCCTCCAGCGCTGCGCGGGCTTGGGCGACGGCATGGGCAGTTCCAAGCTGGTCGTCCTGAACCGCAATTTGGGTCGTATCATCTTCGGCGGCGGCCACTTTTCCCACTGCGTCGGCACCGTGTCCGGTAACAATGACGGTGCGTTCAGGCGATAGAACTGCACCGGCGCGCATTGCATGAACCAACATCGGTGCCTGGGCAATTGGGTGCAGAACTTTTGGAATATCCGAATTCATCCTGGTGCCTTTTCCGGCTGCAAGGATGACAAGGGCAATACTCATGAACTCGTTTTCTCTTTTGTTTTGTTGCTGACCGTTTTATCCGCTGGGGGCAAAGTCGCAAGCGGTTCAGCCATCAAAGAAGATTGCCGTTTGCAACAGTACTTGGCGGAAACTCGCCGGAACGGAGGCAGAATGCGTACGGTGATCTTTGATCTCGACGGAACATTGGCGGACACATCGGGCGATTTGTTGGCCGCAGCTAATCACTGTTTCCGGCACATGGGCCATGGCGATGTCCTGAACCGTCCGCAGGACGCGGCGATTGCCCTGCGCGGTGGTAGAATGATGCTGACCCATGGGTTGGAAAGGGTCGGGGCCTATGCAGAAAACACGGTGACAGACTACTACCCCGTGCTGCTTGAGGCTTATGCGCAGGCTATTGACACACACACGCAGTTTTATCCCGGCGCGCTTGAGGCCGTAGATGCTCTGAAGGCCGCAGGGTATGGCGTGGGCATCTGCACCAACAAACCCGAGGCACTGGCTGATCTGCTTTTGACCCGCATGGGGGTGCGCGCGCAATTTTCCTCGTTGGTGGGGGCGGATACCTTGCCGGTGCGCAAGCCAGACCCCGAGCCACTGCGCGAGGCCGCACGGCGGGCTGGCGGGCATCCGGATCATTGCGTGTTGATCGGCGACTCCGACACCGACCGCAACACAGCGCGCGCAGCTGGTGTACCCTCGGTGCTTGTCACATTTGGCCCATCCGGTGAAGATATGGCGGCGCTGGAGCCTGAGGCGTTACTGCATCATTTCGACGATCTTTTGGAAATGGTGCCGGGTCTCATCGGTGTTTCTGCATGATCCCTTGACCCTGCTTCGTAGCAGCTCCAAAACTACGCCATGACCGAGATATTCACGGGTAGCTTTACCCAGCAGGAACCCATTCCCGATGAGTCGATCGAAGCCGCTCTGGCCGTTATGCGCCATGGGCGGTTGCATCGCTACAACGTGGCGCCGGGCGAGTTGGGTGAGACCGCATTGCTGGAACAGGAATTCGCGGCGCAGATGGATGCGAAATACTGCTTGGCCGTGGCGTCGGGTGGGTATGCGCTGGCCACAGCGCTGCGGGCGATAGGCGTGCAGCCCGGCGATCCGGTGCTTACCAACGCTTTTACGTTGGCTCCGGTTCCGGGGGCCATTGCCTCAATTGGGGGCAGGCCGGTTTTTGTCGGAGTCACCGAGGACCTGACGATCGATTTGGACGATCTTGAGGCCAAACTGCCGTTGGCGCGGGTGCTGATGCTCAGCCACATGCGCGGACATTTGTGTGACATGGATCGGTTGATGCAGATCTGCGATGCGGCAGGTGTGGTTGTGATCGAAGATTGCGCGCACACCATGGGCGCAGCTTGGCGCGGGCAGATGTCGGGACGGCAAGGAGCCATCGGTTGCTATTCGTGCCAGACCTACAAACACGTCAATTCTGGCGAAGGCGGCTTGCTGATCACCGATGATGAGGAACTGGCAGCCAAGGCGACCATGCTGTCCGGATCATACATGCTATACGAACGCCATCTTGCAGCACCTGCGCCCGAGGTATTTGAGAGGATCAAATACACCACCCCCAACGTGTCAGGCCGCATGGACAACCTGCGCGCGGCCATTTTACGCCCGCAACTGCGTGATCTCGCCCGGCAGATACGCCGTTGGAATGAGCGATACGTCAAGATCGAGAGTGGACTGCGCGGCACGCCGGGCTTAACGATTGTCGAACGGCCTGAGACCGAGACATATGTCGGATCGTCCATCCAGTTCTTGCTGCTGGACTGGACGAGCGAGCGCATCACCGAAGTGATCCGCCGTTGTGCGGCCCGAGGCGTGGAGCTGAAGTGGTTCGGCGGCGCCGAGCCCAGCGGGTTCACCTCACGCTACGACAGTTGGCGTTATGCGGAGAGTGAGCCCATGCCATCCAGCGACCGTGTGCTGGCGGGAATCATCGATATGCGGGTGCCGCTGACTTTCTCGCTGGAAGATTGTGAGGTGATTGCCCGCATCATTCGGACGGAAGTCGGAGCTGTCTACCAGTCGTAATCCAGCGGAGTGCGCCTGCGGCGCACGCTTTTTTCAATAGGAAATGCCGTCCCTCCGGGGCGGCATTTCTTGTTTGCCCCGCTGGTTCGCCGCAAAGATTGACCGTTTGAGGAATCGCTGTTATTCAGTTATTGAACACTTGTTCATTAAAGTTCAGGGGAGAGCGCGAATGTTCATGGCGACGATGCAATTTGATCTGGGTGAGGACGTCAACGCCCTGCGCGAGATGGTTCACCGCTGGGCGCAAGAGCGGGTCAAGCCAATGGCCGCCGAAATCGATTCCTCGAACGCCTTCCCAAATGAACTATGGAAGGAAATGGGTGATCTTGGCCTGCTGGGTATTACTGTGCCCGAGGAATTTGGCGGCGCGGGCATGTCCTACCTGGCACATACAGTCGCCGTGGAAGAGGTCGCGCGGGCATCGGCCTCGGTTTCGTTATCCTATGGGGCGCATTCGAACCTTTGTGTCAACCAGATCAAGCTGAACGGGTCTGCCGAGCAAAAGCAGAAATACCTGCCGCGCTTGATATCGGGTGAGCATGTGGGTGCGTTGGCTATGTCCGAACCTTCAGCAGGTTCCGATGTCGTGTCGATGAAGCTGCGAGCTGAAAAACGGAATGATCATTACAGGCTGAACGGAAGCAAATACTGGATCACCAATGGTCCAGACGCGGATACGCTTGTGGTTTACGCCAAGACTGATCCGGAAGCTGGTTCCAAGGGGATTACCGCCTTTCTAATCGAGAAAGAAATGAAAGGCTTTTCGACCTCTCCTCATTTCGACAAGCTGGGGATGCGCGGGTCGAACACGGCCGAGCTGATCTTTGAAGATGTCGAAGTGCCATTCGAAAACGTGCTGGGCGAAGAGGGCAGGGGTGTCGCTGTTCTGATGTCCGGTCTGGACTATGAGCGTGTCGTGCTGGCTGGTATCGGAACAGGGATAATGGCTGCCTGTCTGGATGAAGTCATGCCGTACCTCGCCGAACGTAAGCAGTTTGGCAAACCGATCGGTAGTTTCCAGCTAATGCAGGGGAAGATCGCGGATATGTACACCGCGATGAACTCGGCCCGTGCTTACGTTTACGAGGTCGCTAAAGCCTGTGACCGTGGAGATGTCACACGGCAGGATGCGGCGGCGTGCTGCCTTTACGCCTCTGAGCAGGCAATGGTGCAGGCGCATCAGGCTGTTCAGGCCATGGGTGGTGCAGGCTTCCTGTCGGATGCCGCGGTCAGTCGAATTTTTCGGGATGCCAAGCTGATGGAAATTGGCGCGGGGACAAGCGAAATTCGCCGTATGTTGATTGGGCGGGAAATGATGAACAAAGTGCTCTGAATGAAAACGCCTCGCATACGAGGCAACTGCGAGGCGTTTCAATCATAGGATCAGAAGCGATGGACGTAAGACACGCCAATCAGCCACGGATCGATATCGGCTTTGCCGATGTAGTTGCCGTCCAATGTGACGTCCGAGTTGATGTCGAACCAGCGCACGTTGAGGCGCACAGCACCTTTTTCGGTGACCATATAGTCCAGACCAGCCTGCAGCGAGACACCAAACGAGTCATCAACCTTCAGATCGCCCAGAGGAGACTGTTCGTCGAAGAAGATCGTGTAGTTCAGGCCAGCGCCGACATAGGGTTTCCACGCGCTGTTGGTCGGGATGTGATAGTTCAGCGACAGAGTGGGCGGCAGCTGCTTGACGCTGCCCGCGTCGAGGCTGCCGCCAAGGGTGATGTCATGCTCGAAAGGTGTCGCGGCCAACAGCTCGATACCCAGGTTATCGCGGATGAAATACTCGGCGGTGAAGATCGGGCGAGTATCCGAGTCGATGGTGGCTTTTGCCCCAGCCAGTGTGCCGTTGTCGGATTTCGGGTCCAGGTAGCCGACTCCGATGCCGAGGGTCCAGTCTCCCTGCGACTGGGCCAGAGCCGGAGCGGCCAGAGCGACGAGAGCGGAGGACAGGGTCAAAGCGGCGAGCTTATTGGTCATATTCATGCCTTTACTTCTGTTGATGTGGGTTTTGTGCCGGTCAGACGCGCGTCCGACTCTGATCTGCATCAAGAACGCGCGGAATTTTCGCCGCGCTGTGGCGTTGAAAGCGTCATAAAAACAAGGGTTTGTGGTCGTGATTGGCGCTGAGTGCATACCCGGTTTGCGTCAGGCGGGGGGCTGGGACTTGCCAGCACGCCTGAACATGGCGCGCCAATGTCTGAATCAAGCACCTGAACAGGTTGCGCTGATTGATCTCACGTCTTCTCAGATTGTGTCTGTAACGTACGGGCAATTGGCGCGGATGACAGACAGAGTCGCTCAGGCGCTGCTGCGCAAGGTCCAGCCGGGGGACCGGGTAGGTGTTCTGCTCAGCCAGTCTCCGTGGTGTGCCGCGGCGCATCTTGCGATCTGGAAAATCGGTGCGATCTCGGTGCCATTGTTTAAGTTGTTCAAACGTGACGCGCTGGCCTCGCGGGTTGGCGATGCAGGCGCGCGATTGGTTTTGACCGATGCCGAGGGTGCCGCGTTGCTGAGCGATCTGGCGGAACCTTTGCTTGTGGATCAAATCCCAGAGGCTTCTGGTACGGTACCGTTTGTTGACACCGGCCCGGAAGACCCGGCGGTTCTGATATATACGTCGGGGACCACCGGCAGCCCCAAGGGTGCCTTGCACGGGCATCGGGTGTTGACCGGCCACTTGCCGGGCGTGTCGATCAGCCATAACCACCTGCGCGATGGCGATTGCCTCTGGACACCTGCCGATTGGGCTTGGATCGGCGGGCTGTTCGACGTGTTGATGCCGGGTCTGGCGTTCGGCATTCCGGTCGTGGCCGCACGGCTGGAGAAATTCTCGCCTGAGGCCTGCGTTGATGTGATCGAGCAGGGCGGTGTGCGCAACGTGTTCTTCCCTCCGACCGCTCTGCGGATGCTCAAGGCAACGGATCAGTCAATTCCGGGGTTGCGCTCTGTCGCCTCGGGCGGCGAGCCGTTGGGAGCCGAGATGCTGGCCTGGGGCGAACAGGCGTTCGGCCTGACGATCAACGAGTTCTATGGCCAGACGGAATGCAACATGGTCGTGTCCTCCTGCGCCGAGGATTTCCCGGTGCGTCCCGGCTGTATCGGTAAACCGGTTCCGGGGCATGAAGTGGCGGTGATCGACGCGGACGGCCAGAGAACCAACGAGGAGGGCGACGTGGCCATCCGGCGCGGCTCTGCCTCGATGCTGCTGAAATACTGGAACCGGCCCGAGGCAACGGCAGAGAAGTTCCGGGGTGACTGGCTGATCACTGGTGACCGCGGCGTGTGGGAAGGCGACTACCTGCGCTTTGTTGGCCGCGCCGATGACGTGATCACCTCGGCTGGCTATCGCGTCGGCCCGGCGGAGATTGAGGATTGCCTGCTGACCCATCCGGCGGTGGCGACGGTGGGCGTGGTCGGTAAACCCGACCCGCTGCGGACCGAGATCGTCAAGGCTTATGTGGTGCTGAAACCGGGGGCCGAGGCCACGGTCGCGGAGTTACAGGACTGGGTCAAGGACCGTCTTGCGCAGTATTCCTATCCGCGTGAGGTCGCGTTTCTGGAGGAATTGCCGGTGACCGTAACGGGTAAAGTGATCCGGAAGGAATTGAAGGCGCGGGCTAAAAGGGAGGCGAACGAGTGAAAAAGTTTGGCATCGTGGTCGCCATCGCACTTGCGCTCGGTAATTTACCTGCACCGGGTTTTTCAGATGGCCTAGAGGAAGCTTTTTCTTGTTTGAATGAAGCACCGTTCCAACAGGACGCAATCGAGCAGTGCCAAGAGACGTATATTGTGTTTTGCAGGGAGCAAGCCGCGAACACTGTCGATTATGCGCCGCAGACCCAATGTCTTGCTAAACTGTCCGCTCGAATTGAACGCTACGCCGAAAAGGTTGGTGACCAAGCTACATCGAAGCCGGAAGACAGCGCACTGAAAATCCAAAACGCTGCATTTCGTCGAGCCTTTCGAGTTCGGGACGCTGAGTGCGATTTCTTAGCAGAAACATCGCAAACCGAAAGCGACCCCGAGCGTGATCGTTTTTTTTTAGCGCGTTGTAAGTTGGTGGCAAACACGACGGCGTTTTGGGCGATATCGACTCACGGGAGGCTCAAGTGACACTAGCTTGGGAAATAGGAGAGGCAACAATGCTCCGAAGAACGGAAATAAATGCATGAAACTCACATCCAAAGCTATGCCCGCCTCCGAGGGCTTCAAAACAAACCGCGCTGCCCATCTGGACGCGTTGGCGCAAATCTCTGCCGCTGCTGAGGCGGCTCGCATGGGCGGCGGTGAGAAATCCCGGGCGCGTCATGAATCCCGTGGCAAGATGCTGCCCCGGCGTCGGGTGGCGAACCTACTGGACCCGGGCTCTCCGTTCCTTGAAATCGGGGCGACGGCGGCGCATGGGATGTATGGCGATGCAGCCCCCAGTGCCGGCGTCATCGCAGGTATTGGCCGGGTGCAGGGGCGCGAAGTCATGGTGGTCTGCAACGATGCTACCGTGAAGGGCGGCACCTATTACCCGATGACGGTCAAGAAACACTTGCGCGCGCAGGAAGTTGCTGAGGAAAACCACCTGCCTTGTATCTATCTGGTCGACAGTGGCGGCGCGAACCTGCCCAATCAGGATGAGGTCTTCCCGGATCGCGACCACTTTGGCCGCATATTCTTTAATCAGGCGCGGATGAGCGCCAAGGGCATCCCCCAGATCGCGGTGGTCATGGGGTCGTGTACGGCAGGCGGGGCTTATGTTCCGGCCATGTCCGATGTGACGATCATCGTCAAGGAACAGGGCACGATCTTTCTGGCCGGTCCGCCTTTGGTCAAGGCTGCGACCGGTGAGGTTGTCAGTTCCGAAGATCTGGGCGGCGGCGATGTGCACACGCGTTTGTCCGGTGTGGCCGATTATCTGGCCGAGGATGATGCCCACGCGCTGGCGCTGGCGCGTCGTGCCGTCGGGTCGTTGGGCGGAGTCAATTTGAAGCCTACCCTTCAGTTCGAAGCGCCCGAGGACCCGGCCTATGACCCCGACGAAATTCTGGGCGTGGTCCCCGCCGATCTGCGTACGCCATACGATATCCGCGAGGTGATTGCGCGGCTGGTCGATGGCTCTCGTTTCGATGAGTTCAAACCTCGGTTCGGTGAGACTCTGGTGACGGGCTTTGCCCATGTCAAAGGCTGCCCTGTCGGGATCATCGCCAATAATGGCGTGCTTTTTTCCGAGGCCGCCCAGAAGGGCGCGCATTTCGTCGAATTATGCTCGCAGCGCAAGACACCGCTGGTCTTCCTGCAAAACATCACTGGCTTCATGGTCGGGCGGAAATACGAGAACGAAGGTATCGCACGGCATGGGGCCAAGATGGTGACAGCAGTGGCGACAACCTCGGTGCCCAAAATCACCATGTTAGTGGGTGGTTCGTTTGGGGCCGGAAATTACGGCATGGCGGGGCGCGCCTATCAGCCGCGCTTTCTGTGGACCTGGCCAAACTCGCGCATCTCGGTCATGGGTGGCGAGCAGGCGGCTGGCGTTCTGGCCACCGTCAAACGCGACGGGATCGAACGGCAGGGCGGCACCTGGTCCGCCGAGGAAGAGGCCGAATTCAAACGCCCGACGCTGGACATGTTCGAGGAACAGTCCCATCCGCTCTATGCTTCGGCACGGCTATGGGATGACGGCATCATCGACCCGCGCAAAAGCCGCGATGTCCTTGCCCTTTCGCTGAGTGCAGCACTGAACGCCCCGATCGAGGAGACACGTTTCGGCGTGTTCAGGATGTAAGATGAGCGATGCATTGAAAAAGCTGAAAGATCGCTTTCCCGGGGCGCAAACTTTCAAGTTCGGTGACAATCGTGCTTTGTGTGATGAATTGCTGGAACTGGTCCGCGTTGGAAAGAAAACTGCAACGTGTGGCGCGCTCAAGGATTTTTCTGATGGGGATGACGAAATGCCGAAGCCCGGCCGACACGACATCGCGTTGGATTGGGACGACCAGCCTGCTTTGATTATCGAAACGGTCGACGTAACCATCGAAAGATATTGCGATGTATCCGAAGATTTCGCTTTGGCCGAGGGTGAGAATGACACCCTTGACGGTTGGCGCGAAGGACATCGCAGGTATTTCGAGCGAAACGGCGGGTTTGATCCGGAGATGGAACTGGTGTGTGAGCGGTTTCGTCTCGTCGAAGATTTGGCAAGGGAAGGGTGATCGCCAATGTTCAATAAAATCCTGATTGCCAATCGCGGTGAAATTGCCTGTCGCGTCATGGAAAGCGCGCAATCGATGGGTGTCTCCTGCGTCGCAGTTTACTCTGACGCGGATGCTGCGTCGAAACATGTACAGATGGCGGATGAGGCGATCCATATTGGTGGCGCGGCCCCCGCTGAAAGCTATCTGAAGGGCGACGTGATAATTCAGGCCGCGCTAGACACAGGCGCTCAGGCGATCCATCCCGGCTATGGCTTCCTGTCCGAGAACCCGGAATTCGTAGATGCGGTTGAGGCCGCTGGTCTGACATTCATAGGCCCGTCAGCAGATGCGATCCGCAAGATGGGTCTAAAGGATGCCGCCAAGGTTCTTATGGAGCAGGCGGGTGTGCCGGTCGTGCCGGGCTATCACGGAGACAATCAAGACCCCGAGCATCTGTCGGGTGCGGCGGATACCATCGGTTATCCGGTGTTGATCAAGGCCGTAGCGGGCGGTGGCGGCAAGGGGATGCGTCTGGTTGAGCGTCCTCAGGACTTTGCTACGGCCCTCGACAGCGCCCGGGGCGAGGCGAAAACGGCCTTTGGCAACGACGCGGTGCTGGTCGAGAAATATGTCGCCAAGCCGCGCCATATCGAGGTGCAGGTATTTGGCGACGGAACGCACGCGGTGCATTTGTTTGAGCGCGACTGTTCCTTGCAGCGTCGCCATCAGAAAGTAATCGAAGAGGCTCCGGCCCCTGGCATGACGCCAGAGATGCGCGAGGCGATGGGGCAAGCCGGTGTGCGCGCCGCCGAGGCCATTGGCTACAAGGGGGCCGGGACCGTCGAGTTTATCGTTGATGCCTCGGAAGGTTTGCGCCCGGATCGGTTCTGGTTCATGGAAATGAACACGCGCCTTCAGGTGGAACACCCGGTTACCGAGGCCATCACCGGCATTGATCTGGTAGAATGGCAGTTGCGGGTAGCTTCCGGAGAGACTCTGCCGAAACAGCAAGATGAGTTGTCCATAAACGGGCACTCGTTTGAAGCGCGTCTTTATGCTGAAGACGTGCCCAAGGGGTTCCTGCCTGCAACGGGAACGTTAACTCATCTGGCGTTTCCGGCAGAGTGTCGGGCTGATAGCGGCGTGAGAGCGGGTGACACCATCAGTCCCTGGTACGATCCGATGATCGCCAAGGTCACTGTTCATGGACCGACACGTGCAGTAGCGCTGGAATCCCTGAACCGTGTGTTGCAACGTACCGAGGTTGCGGGGACAGTTACAAATCTGGCTTTCCTTGGCGCACTTACGCGGCACGCCGGATTTGCCTTGGGCGATGTTGATACCGGGTTGATTGGTCGGGATCTGGATGGGCTGATTCAGGAACCTCCACAATCTTTGACGGCCTGTGTCGCGGCGGCGATGACAGTGTTGAACCTTATCGAAGTTACTGAAGAGACTGGGTTTTCCTTATGGGCTCCGCTGCATCGTGCTGTGCAACTGCAGAAAGGTGCGGAGATCATCGACCTTGATGTTCAGGTCGATGGACCCAACCGGCAAATTTGGCAAATAGGTACTGAAACGGTACTTGCCGAGCGCAGGGGCACACGCTGGACGGTTGGTGGGGCGCCCATGCCGCCTGTCTCGGTCAGCGGATCCGAGGTTACAGTTTTCGAACACTATGGGCAGGTTTTCGAAGTCATTGACCCGCTCGACAGGGACGCCAGTGCAGCTGGTGACACCAATGTGATCGAGGCCCCTATGCCTGGTTTGGTCAAGGCTGTCTTTGCCTCAGCGGGTCAGTCGGTACAGGAAGGGGATCGGTTGGCAATTCTGGAAGCCATGAAAATGGAGCATTCCCTGATTGCCGCACGCGACGGTGTGGTGGCTGAAGTGTTGGCTGAAGCCGGGGCGCAGGTCGAGGCCGGTGCTGCTCTGGTTCGGTTGGAAGACGAGTGATCTGTTCCGGCGCTGTGTCTCGTGGCACAGTCGGGCCAAAGGTGATGGAAACAAGACAAATCTGGGAGATGCGCAGAAATGGATGAACGGGTCGAGATTTTCGAAGTTGGTCCGCGCGACGGATTGCAGAACGAACAGCGTGAAATCCCGGTGGCCGAGAAAGTGGCGCTTGTGGACTGTCTCAGCCGCGCTGGCTTCAACCGGATCGAAGTCGCAAGTTTCGTGTCTCCTAAATGGGTGCCGCAGATGGCCGGCAGTGCCGAAGTGTTGGCAGGTATCTCTCGTGCAGAGGGCGTGCGATATGCCGCACTGACGCCCAACATGCGGGGATATGAGGACGCGCTTGCGGCCAGAGCGGATGAAATCGCGGTATTCGCGTCTGCGTCCGAAGGGTTTTCCAAGGCCAATATCAACGCGACCATCGCTGAATCCATCGACCGGTTCGTCCCTATCCTGGAGGCTGCCCGGCACATTGATTTGCCGGTTCGGGGCTACGTTTCCTGCGTCACTGATTGTCCCTATGACGGACCAACCGCGCCTGAGAAGGTGGCCGAGGTGGCCGACAGGCTGTTTTCGCTGGGGTGTTATGAAGTATCGCTGGGCGACACGATCGGACAAGGCACGCCTGACAAAGTGGCGCATATGCTGTTGGCCGTAAGAGAACGGATGCCGATGACCCGGCTTGCCGGGCATTTTCACGACACCAACGGCCGAGCCATCGACAATATTGACGCGGCATTGGCCCTGGGCGTGCGGGTATTCGATGCGGCGGTGGGTGGATTGGGCGGATGCCCTTATGCCCCCGGCGCCTCTGGTAACGTCGCGACCGAGACCGTTGCCGCACATTTGGAGCGGTTGGGATATCAGACAGGGCTGGATGCGGCAGTTCTGGAAGAGGCCGCGCAGATGGCGCGGGCCATGCGTCAAGACTGAGGGGCAGGTATGTTCGAAACGATCTCATTGACCACCGACGCGCGCGGTGTAGCGACGCTGACATTGAACCGTCCGGAAAAGCACAACGCGATGTCAGCGCTGATGATTGCCGAGTTGACACAGGCTGCCATTCAGTTGGCCGAAAACGACGCTGTGCGCGTGGTCGTGTTGACCAGCACCGGTAAAAGCTTTTGCGCAGGCGGCGATCTGGGATGGATGCAGGATCAGATGGCCGCTGATCCGGCCACGCGCTTTGTTGAGGCGCGCAAACTGGCCGAGATGCTGAACGCGCTGAACACACTGCCCAAACCTCTGATCGGAGCGCTGCCAGGCAATGCCTTTGGCGGTGGAGTAGGGCTCGCCTCGGTCTGCGACGTGGCAGTGGGTGTCGATACTCTGAAAATGGGCCTGACAGAAACGCGGCTGGGGCTGATCCCGGCGACGATTGGTCCTTACGTCATTGCTCGCATGGGTGAAGCGCTTGCACGAAGGGTGTTTATGTCTGCGCGCCTGTTTGATGCCCACGAGGCGGTAGATCTAGGGCTTCTGGCGCAAGTGGTTCCAGCGTCGGATCTGGACAGTGCGGTTGAAGCTGAAATTCTGCCCTATCTGTCCTGTGCCCCCGGCGCCGTGGCCTCTGCCAAGCAGCTTGTGCAGGCACTAGGTCCGCGCATTGACGACGAAGTGATCGACCACACGATCCGGGCGCTTGTCGACCGTTGGGAAACGGACGAGGCGCAAGAGGGAATCACAGCTTTCTTCGACAAACGAAAACCTGCATGGAATAGTTAGGTTTAACGCTTATTTTCTTGGCTAGGGATTCGCGGAAACTGCGGATTATCAACAATCAATGGCAAGCTCAGAATTAGTCCCCTGCGCGTTTCTGTTCGGTTGACCCTCTGACCCCACACGGATAGAGAATGTCCAGTCAACACGCCAATTGACGGCGCACCCATCCGGGGCATGCGCAGGAAAGGAGCTATTCGTGGAAGACCTGTTGCGGGAATATCTCCCGATCCTGGTGTTTCTGGCCGTTGCTATAGGCCTTGGAATCGTCTTGATTCTAGCGGCTGTGGTGCTTGCCGTCCGCAATCCCGACCCCGAAAAGGTCAGCGCTTATGAATGCGGGTTCAACGCGTTCGATGATGCGCGGATGAAATTCGACGTCCGATTCTATCTGGTTTCGATTCTCTTCATCATCTTCGATCTGGAAATTGCCTTCCTGTTCCCGTGGGCCGTTGGCTTCAAGGACATCAGCGATGTTGGTTTCTGGTCCATGATGGTGTTCCTGGCAGTGCTGACCATCGGCTTTGCCTATGAGTGGAAGAAAGGGGCCCTGGAATGGGAGTGATGACGGGTGCAAACACTGCCGGCGTCGACAAGGAAGTCGCCACCCAGGCCCTGAATGCCGAGCTGCAGGACAAAGGGTTCCTGCTGACTTCGACAGAAGACATTATCAACTGGGCTCGTACCGGCTCGCTGCACTGGATGACTTTTGGTCTGGCGTGCTGCGCGGTTGAAATGATGCACACCTCGATGCCGCGTTACGATGCCGAACGGTTCGGGATCGCGCCGCGCGCGTCCCCGCGCCAATCCGACGTGATGATCGTTGCCGGCACCCTGACCAACAAGATGGCCCCGGCGCTGCGCAAGGTCTACGACCAGATGCCCGAGCCGCGCTACGTGATCTCGATGGGCTCATGTGCCAATGGTGGCGGCTACTATCACTATTCCTATTCCGTTGTGCGCGGCTGTGACCGCGTCGTGCCTGTGGATATTTACGTTCCGGGCTGCCCTCCGACGGCTGAGGCGCTGCTGTATGGTTTGATGCAGCTGCAGCGCAAAATCCGCCGCACCGGCACCATCGTGCGCTGAGGAGAGAGTTGATGAGCGAAGCACTCAAAGAACTTGGCGCACAGCTGGAACTCAAACGAGCCGATTGCGTGCTGTCATGGGATGTGACCCATGGCGAGCTGAACGTGGATGTGGCTCCGTCGAATCTGGTGGAATTCGTCGAATTCCTTAAAACCGACCAAAGCTGCAAGTTCTCATCGCTAGTGGACATCACAGGCGTTGACTATCCTGAACGCGCCAAGCGGTTCGATGTTGTCTATCACTTCCTGTCGATGTACCAGAACCAGCGCATTCGCCTGCGGGTTTCGATCCGCGAGGAAGACATGGTGCCCTCGATCGTCGACGTTCACCCCTCGGCGAACTGGTTCGAGCGCGAGGTGTTCGACATGTTTGGCATCCTGTTCTCGGGTCACCCGGACCTGCGGCGCATCCTGACCGACTATGGCTTCCGCGGCTATCCGCTGCGCAAGGACTTCCCGACAACGGGTTATACCGAGGTCCGCTATGACGAGGCGCAAAAGCGCGTGGTCTACGAACCCGTCAGCCTCGTGCAGGAGTATCGTCAATTTGATTTCATGTCCCCATGGGAAGGTGCGAACTACATTCTGCCGGGGGATGAAAAACAGGAGAGCGATTGATGGGCACGCTGTTTTGGCTGATCTGTGCACTGACGACCATTCCGATGCTGAAGCTGCTACCTCATTTCGGCATAAACAAGTATTGGGCGCTTGCATGTATCGTGCCGATTGGTGTGCCGATCTTGGCCTGGATCATGGCAATGAAGCTGCAAGAGTTAGAGCGACGCTGACATGATGGGTGAACTGATCGTTTTAGGCGCACTGGGCGTCTTGCTTGCGGGGGCTGCTGCGAAAGCGGCCGAAGCCGAAAAGGTCCGGGTTCGGGCTGAGGCGAAAAAGAAAAAACGAGGGCGTTGATGGACGGCTCAAGATACGACGACGGCAGCACGGACGCGCTGAGCGGAGAACAGAAGATCCGCAACTTTAACATCAACTTCGGCCCGCAGCACCCTGCGGCGCACGGGGTTTTGCGTCTGGTTCTCGAGTTGGACGGCGAGATTGTCGAGCGTTGTGATCCGCATATCGGCCTGCTGCACCGCGGTACTGAAAAGCTGATGGAAAGCCGGACGTATCTGCAGAACCTGCCATATTTCGACCGTCTCGATTACGTGGCGCCGATGAATCAGGAACATGCCTGGTGTCTGGCCATCGAAAAGCTGACCGGGGTCGAGGTGCCGCGCCGGGGATCGCTGATCCGGGTGCTGTATTCCGAGATCGGGCGCATCCTGAACCACCTGCTGAACGTGACCACGCAGGCGATGGACGTGGGTGCTCTGACCCCGCCGCTTTGGGGCTTTGAAGAGCGCGAAAAGCTGATGGTGTTCTATGAGCGCGCCTGTGGCGCCCGCCTGCACGCGGCCTATTTCCGCCCCGGCGGCGTGCATCAGGACCTGCCGCCCGAACTGCTGGACGATATCGAGGCGTGGAGCCACGAATTCCCGAATGTGCTCGACGATATCGACGGTCTGCTGACCGAAAACCGCATCTTCAAACAGCGCAACGCTGATATCGGTGTCGTGACCGAAGAAGACATCCAGAAATACGGGTTCTCGGGCGTGATGGTGCGCGGTTCTGGCCTCGCATGGGATTTGCGCCGTGCGCAGCCGTACGAATGCTATGACGAGTTCGAGTTCCAGATCCCCGTCGGCAAGAACGGCGACTGCTATGATCGCTACCTCGTCCGTATGGAAGAGATGCGCCAGTCATTGCTGATCATCCGTCAGGCCATCGCCAAAATCCGCGACTGCCCCGGAGACGTACTGGCACGCGGCAAGATCACCCCGCCGAAACGTTCGGACATGAAGACGTCGATGGAGAGCCTGATCCATCACTTCAAGCTGTACACCGAAGGCTTCCACGTCCCCGCAGGCGAGGTTTATGCCGCCGTCGAGGCTCCCAAGGGAGAGTTCGGCGTCTATCTGGTCGCCGACGGCACCAACAAACCATACCGCGCCAAACTGCGCGCACCCGGTTTCCTGCACCTGCAAGCCATGGACCACGTCGCCGGAGGCCACCAACTGGCCGACGTCGCCGCCATCATCGGCACCATGGATGTTGTGTTTGGGGAGATTGATCGGTGAGAACTCCAAACCAAGTGAATGTCACGACGGGAAGATTGGCTGGGGAATGATGAGTGCTGGAATCTATACTCAATACGCTGCCGGCTTGGGCTTTTCTGGCATTATTGCTGGGGCTTTACCTTCTGGCGGATTGGGGAACGCAGACTATCGTTTATCGGATGACCAAAGAGTTACCCTGGTGGCTTCGGATCGCACTAGGAGTGCCCATAGCGATCGTACTTCTATTGGTAATTGTGCTGGTTTTCAGCATTTTTCTTTGAGCCAGATTCGCACTCGAGAAGGATACTAAATGCTCCGCCGTTTGCATCCCGAACAACCCGAAAGCTTTGTCTTCACCAATGCCAACCAGCAATGGGCCGAAGCGCAGATCACCAAGTACCCCGAGGGGCGCCAGGCCAGCGCGGTCATCCCGCTGCTGTGGCGCGCGCAGGAGCAGGAGGGCTGGCTGAGCCGTCCGGCGATTGAATCCGTCGCCGACATGCTGGGCATGGCCTATATCCGCGTGCTGGAAGTAGCGTCATTCTACTTTATGTTCCAGCTGCAACCGGTTGGTTCCGTGGCGCATATTCAGGTCTGCGGTACGACCTCTTGTATGATCTGCGGCGCCGAGGATCTGATTGCGGTTTGCAAAGAAAAGATCGCTGCCAAACCGCACGAACTGTCCGCTGATGGCAAGCTGAGCTGGGAAGAGGTCGAATGCCTCGGGTCCTGTACCAACGCGCCGATGGCGCAGATCGGCAAGGACTATTACGAGGATCTGACGGCCGAGAGCTTTGGAAAGATCCTTGATGATCTGACGGCAGGCAAAGTGCCGACCCCGGGTCCACAGAACGGGCGTTATGCAGCGGAGCCTCTGAAAGGGCTGAGCAGTCTGGCTGAGCATGAAGCAGGCAAACCTCAGTACAACGCCAGTGTCGAGCTCGCGACTGGTCTGGGCGACACGGTTAAACGTATCGACGGAACTGAAGTTCCGATCCTGACCCCTTGGCTGGGCAAAGACGGACAGGCAGCTGCGACCAAGGCGGCTCCGAAGCCTCCGAAAGCTCCTGCACCAGCGAAACCTGCAGTGAAGCAGGCAGAAGAGGCCAAGGCCGTCAAGGAAGATCAGCCGGAAATACTGACCGCGGCACGGGACGGCAAGGCGGATGACCTCAAGCTGCTGAAAGGTGTGGGTCCGAAGCTGGAACAGACGCTGAACGAGCTGGGCTTCTATCACTATGAACAGATCGCAAAGTGGACACCGGAACAGGTGGCTTGGGTCGATGCGCGGCTGAA
This sequence comes from Ruegeria sp. HKCCD7181, assembly GCF_057221055.1. NCBI lineage: Bacteria > Pseudomonadati > Pseudomonadota > Alphaproteobacteria > Rhodobacterales > Roseobacteraceae > Ruegeria > Ruegeria sp. HKCCD7181. The sequence goes on from NZ_JBWVBC010000003.1 coordinate 78,379, forward strand.
GTTCAAAGGTCGAATCGAGCGCGACGGCTGGATCGAACAGGCGGCCAAACTGGCGGCGGGTGAGGAAACCGAATTCGCCAAACGTGCCAAGGAAGACGGCACTTACGAAGATTAAGACGCGATGCCCATCCGGGGCATCTAGGTGAGATGGATAACGACAAGGAACAGGCCATAGCCCGAAAGGGCCGACATATCGGGGTGGTCATCGCTGCGACCATGCTGCTGTGGCTTGCCATGACGTTATTCATCGGCCCCGCGCTAGGGATGCCGGGGCGCTATGCGCTGCTGTTTGATTTTGCCGCTCTGGCAGGATTCATCTATGCGGGCGTCAACATATTTCAACTCTGGCGCATGCGTCAGGATAGCCGAAGGTAACACGCGATGCTGAAGGATCAGGACCGGATCTTCACCAACATCTACGGGATGCACGAGCGCACGCTGAAAGGCGCGCAAGCCCGCGGGCATTGGGACGGCACCGCTGGCCTGATTGGCAACGGGCGTGACTGGATCATCCAGACGATGAAAGACTCGGGTCTGCGCGGTCGCGGCGGCGCGGGTTTCCCGACGGGCTTGAAATGGTCGTTTATGCCCAAGGAAAGTGACGGTCGCCCGGCTTATCTGGTTGTAAACGCGGACGAATCCGAGCCCGGCACCTGCAAAGACCGCGAGATCATGCGCCACGATCCGCATACGCTGATCGAAGGCTGCCTGATCGCGTCTTTCGCGATGAATGCGCATACCTGCTACATCTACCTGCGCGGCGAGTACATCCGCGAGCGTGAGGCGCTGCAAGCTGCGATTGACGAAGCCTATGACGCCGGTCTGCTGGGTAAGAATGCCGCTGGTTCGGGTTGGGATTTCGACCTGTTCCTGCATCACGGGGCGGGTGCCTATATCTGCGGTGAGGAAACCGCGCTGATCGAAAGCCTTGAGGGCAAGAAGGGCATGCCGCGCATGAAGCCGCCGTTCCCGGCAGGTGCGGGGCTGTATGGCTGCCCGACCACGGTGAACAATGTGGAATCGATTGCCGTGGTTCCAACTATCCTACGCCGGGGCGCGGATTGGTTCGCGGGCTTTGGTCGCCAAAACAACGCGGGTACCAAGCTGTTTGCGGTTTCAGGCCACGTGAACAACCCCTGCGTCGTCGAAGAGGCGATGTCGATCTCGTTCGAAGAGCTGATTGAAACCCATTGCGGTGGCATTCGCGGTGGTTGGGACAATTTGCTGGCGGTAATCCCAGGTGGGTCCTCGGTGCCTTGCGTACGCGGTGAGAATATGCGCGATGCGATTTTGGATTTCGATTATCTGCGCAACGATCTGGGATCAGGCCTGGGAACGGCAGCAGTGATCGTGATGGACAAGTCTACGGACATCATCAAGGCGATCTGGCGTTTGTCCAAGTTCTACAAGCATGAAAGCTGCGGCCAGTGCACACCCTGTCGTGAAGGCACCGGCTGGATGATGCGCGTGATGGACCGTCTTGTCCGTGGTGAGGCCGAGCCGGAAGAAATCGACATGCTGTTCGATGTAACCAAACAGGTCGAAGGTCACACGATCTGCGCCCTCGGCGATGCCGCCGCATGGCCGATCCAGGGCCTGATCCGTAATTTCCGGGAAGAAATCGAAGATCGCATCAAGGCCCAGAAGTCGGGCCGTATGGGTGCAATGGCAGCGGAGTAAACCCAATGGAAGTCTACGCCGACTATTCACATGCGATCGCCTCGCTGGTGGTCTTTACACTGATCGTTCTGTTTCTGTCGCCATTCTCGGCGCTGGCGAAGCAAGGTAAAGGTCTGGCACCGGGGGCGACTCCGGATCAGGATTATTCGGAAAAGGCGTATCGTCTCAACCGCGCCTATCTGAACGGCACGGAAACGCTGCCTGCGTTCCTGACAGTGACTTTGGCCGCCATTCTGCTGGGAGCCAGCCCGCTCTGGGTAAACCTGTTGGCATCCATTGCACTGGTAGCGCGCATCGTCATGCTGGTGATCCATTTGCGTGGGCTTGGCGCTCCGCACAGCGGACTGCGCTCGATTTTCTATGTGGTTGGCTGGGCTTGCATGCTGGTTCTCGGGTTGATGGCATTGGTGGCGGCGTTCTGATGACGAGAGTGAACGTTCAATCTCAGCTCTCTTCGCGTCTTTGTACGTCGTTAAAGGGCATGATTGCGGCTAAGCGTGTGACGTTGGTCGGTGCAGCTGCCGTTGTCTCGCTAGTTTCGGCCTGTGGCTCCGCGCCATCCAGTGATCGAGTCCTGTTTGATGGCAAGTCTTTTCGCGCCAGTGCCAAGGCTGTGGACAAGCGGGCAACGCCTGCTGAGTTTCGAGTAACAGTGAGCGGAGTATCGGCATCCTTGGACGGTGCACGCGAAGCTGGCCGATACGAAGGGACAAAATTCTGCATTCAAAATTTCGGCTCGTCCCGTATCGCGTGGTCGGTTGGGCCTGACACCGAACCGCAAAACCTGCGGATTGAAGATGACAAACTGTTATTTGCAGGAACCTGTCGTCGGCCATGAACCGTGTTTCCGCATATCACCGTTTGGCCGGTAGGCTGCTATTGAATAACAGCCCGGTCGCGGCTCGTCTTGAGGAATCCAAGACGAAAGGAAAGCCGATGTCTGCTGTAAAAACGCTCGCGTTAGCCGCAGTGTTAATGGTGCCTGCCGCCGCTGAGGCGAAGCCGCCCTTGAGGAATGTCAAAGAGATCGACAACGAACTCTATTACATCGCCATCGCAAACGAGATTTCAAAGTACTGCCCGTCCATCAGCGGGCGTCGAATGAAGGCGATTGGGGTGATGTGGGGATTACGTTCCAAAGCGAACGATCTGGGCTATTCGGACAAGGAGATCCGGGCTTACGTGGAATCGGACGCCGAGAAGGATCGGATGCGCGCAAAGGGTAAGACTTATCTGGCACAGCACGGCGTAACCTACGAAAATCCTGAAACATTCTGCACGCTGGGTCGGGCAGAGATCGAAAGAAACAGCGCCATTGGCGTGTATTTGAGGGCGAACTAGACGATGTCTGACCTCCGCAAAGTCAATATCGACGGACAGGAAATCGAAGTCGATGGCGCGATGACCCTGATCCAGGCCTGTGAAGAGGCTGGGGTCGAAGTGCCGCGTTTCTGCTATCACGAGCGTCTGTCGATTGCCGGGAACTGCCGGATGTGCCTGGTCGAGGTCGTAGGCGGCCCGCCGAAGCCGGCGGCTTCGTGTGCGATGCAGGTACGTGATCTGCGCCCCGGTCCGGAAGGGCAGGCGCCGGTGGTCAAGACGAACTCACCCATGGTCAAGAAGGCCCGTGAAGGGGTGATGGAGTTCATGCTCATCAACCACCCGCTGGATTGTCCGATTTGCGATCAGGGCGGCGAATGCGACCTTCAGGATCAGGCCATGGCCTATGGCCTGTCTGGTACGCGCTTCAAGGAAGCCAAGCGCGCGGTTGATGACCTGAACCTCGGCCCGCTTGTTTCGACCGCGATGACACGCTGCATTTCCTGCACCCGCTGTGTGCGCTTCACGACCGAGGTGGCCGGTATCGCCCAAATGGGCCAGACCGGGCGTGGCGAGGATGCCGAGATCACCTCGTATCTAAACCAGACGCTCGACTCGAACATGCAGGGAAATATCATCGACTTGTGCCCGGTCGGCGCGCTTACGTCCAAGCCTTATGCCTTTACTGCACGCCCGTGGGAACTGACCAAGACAGAGTCCATCGATGTTATGGATGCCTTGGGTTCCAACATCCGCGTGGACACCAAGGGGCGCGAAGTTATGCGTTTTCTGCCACGCAACCATGACGGCGTGAACGAGGAATGGATCAGCGACAAAACCCGGTTCGTTTGGGACGGTCTGCGTCGTCAGCGGTTGGACCGGCCATATGTGCGCGAAAACGGCAAACTGCGTCCGGCCACATGGCCCGAGGCGTTGACCAAAGCGGCAGACGCGTTGAAAGGGGCCGAAAGGCCAGCAGGGATCGTGGGCGATCTTGCCCCGGTCGAGGCGGCCTTTGCTCTGAAACAAATGATCGAAGGGCAGGGCGGTGTCGTGGAATGCCGTACTGATGGTTCGAAACTGCCAGCGGGCAATCGCGGAGCATATGTGGGGACGGCCGCGATCGAAGATATCGATGCGGCTGAACGTATTCTTCTGATCGGGACCAACCCGCGCGACGAAGCACCGGTCCTCAACGCCCGCATCCGCAAGGCCTGGATCCAGGGGGCCGAAGTGGCTCTGGTCGGGCCCGCCGTAGATTTGACCTATAACTACCATCATGTCGGTGATGACCGCGCAGCGTTGCAAAGTGTCGTCGACATGGGCGGCGATGATGAGATCAAAGGCAAGCGCTCGCTGCTCATCGTCGGGCAGGGTGCTCTGCAAGAGGCCGACGGCGCGGCTGTTCTGGCTGCCGCGCAGGCGATTGCAGCAAAGACCGAAAGTGGCCTGATCGTTCTGCACACCGCTGCTTCACGCGTTGGTGCGATGGATGTCGATGCCACCAACGAAGGGGGCATGGAAGCGGTCAGCGCGGCTGACGTGATCTACAATCTGGGCGCGGACGAAGTCGAAATCGGTGACGGAGCCTTTGTAATCTATCAGGGCAGCCACGGTGATCGGGGGGCACACCGCGCTGACGTGATCCTGCCGGGCGCGGCCTATACCGAAGAAAACGGGTTGTTCGTGAATACCGAAGGTCGCCCGCAACTTGCGATGCGGGCTGGGTTTGCTCCGGGAGAGGCCAAGGAGAACTGGGCGATCCTGCGGGCGTTGTCGGCCGAATTGGGCGCAACACTTCCCTTCGACTCACTGGCGCAGCTTCGGACGGCACTGATCGAGGCAGTGCCTCATCTGGCACGCATCGGCGACGTGACTGAGAACGAGGTGCAGCCCTTGCAGGCCGCGTTACTGGGCAAAGCATCCTTCTGCTACGCGATCAAGGACTTCTATCTGACCAACCCGATTGCCCGTGCATCGCAACTGATGGCCGAGCTTTCGGCGCAGGCCCAGGCCCGCAAAGCCGAAAAGATCGCGGCAGAATGAATCAAACCTGTTTCATATCGCACAGCAGTATGCGCGCCGGATCAGTCGGTGCCGCAGTTGGTGAATTGCTTATGAAACTGAACAAAAAGGGTGGCGTATTGGCAGCGGATGCTGTTTACACCAACGCGCCGACCCAGCCGCAGTTCGCGCAGGCACAAGGCCTTCGCAACGCAAGCGGAAAACGGAATACCCACGGTGTGAGGACCAATGGCTGAATTCTTTAACACCCCAGGCGGAATAGCGATCATCATCCTGGCACAAGTGCTTGCAGTTGTGGCCTTCGTGATGATCTCGCTGTTGTTCCTTGTCTATGGCGACCGCAAAATCTGGGCGGCTGTCCAGATGCGCCGTGGCCCCAATGTCGTGGGCGTCTACGGCATTCTGCAATCGGTGGCGGACGCGCTGAAATATGTGGTCAAGGAAGTGGTCATTCCCGCAGGGGCGGACCGGGCCGTGTTCATTCTGGCCCCGATGACCAGTTTTGTTCTGTCGCTGATCGCCTGGGCAGTTATCCCGTTCAACGATGGCTGGGTGCTGTCCGATCTGAACGTTGCGGTGCTGTATGTTTTCGCTGTCTCGTCATTGGAAGTTTATGGCGTGATTATGGGCGGTTGGGCGTCGAACTCGAAGTACCCTTTCCTTGGCTCACTGCGCTCCGCCGCTCAGATGATCTCATACGAGGTTTCCATCGGTCTGATCATCATCGGTGTCATCATCTCTACCGGGTCGATGAATTTCGGTGCTATTGTAGGTGCTCAGGACACCGGATACGGCTTCTTCGGCTGGTACTGGCTGCCGCATTTCCCGATGGTTTTCCTGTTCTTCATTTCGGCGCTGGCCGAAACCAACCGCCCGCCGTTCGACCTGCCCGAGGCGGAATCGGAACTGGTAGCCGGCTATCAGGTGGAATACTCTGCGACCATGTTCCTGCTGTTCATGGCGGGCGAATACATTGCAATTTTCCTGATGTGCGCTCTGACCACGCTGTTGTTCTTCGGCGGCTGGCTGTCACCCATTCCGGGCCTGCCTGACGGCGTACTGTGGATGGTCGGCAAGATGACCTTCTTCTTCTTCATCTTCGCAATGGTCAAGGCAATTACCCCCCGTTACCGCTATGACCAGCTGATGCGGCTGGGTTGGAAAGTGTTCCTGCCCTTCTCGCTGGCCTGGGTGGTGTTTGTGGCCTTTGCAGCGAAATTCGAATGGTTCTGGGGCATCTTCGCCCGTTGGAGCGTAGGAGGCTGATATGGCAAATATCGATTATACCCGTGCGGCCAAATACTTCCTGCTGCAAGACTTCTGGGTCGGCATGAAGCTGGGGCTGAAATATTTCTTTGCCCCCAAGGCCACCATCAACTATCCGCACGAAAAGGGTCCGCTGTCGCCGCGGTTCCGGGGTGAACACGCGCTGCGTCGTTATCCCAACGGTGAAGAACGCTGCATCGCCTGTAAACTCTGCGAAGCGGTGTGCCCGGCGCAAGCCATCACCATTGACGCCGAACCGCGCGAAGATGGTAGCCGCCGTACAACGCGCTATGACATCGATATGACCAAGTGCATCTATTGCGGCTTCTGTCAGGAGGCTTGCCCGGTTGATGCCATTGTCGAAGGTCCGAACTTCGAATTCGCCACGGAAACCCGGGAAGAGCTGTTCTACGACAAAGAAAAACTGCTCGACAACGGCGAACGCTGGGAAGCTGAGATCGCTCGTAACCTGGAAATGGACGCACCGTACAGATGAGCGATACTCCCAAAAATCCATTTGAGCAGATGCTCCAGCAGGCACAGGAGATGGCCAAGGCAATGAACCCCGGGCTCGAGAATTTCTCGCCCAAGGGGTTCGAGGCGTTGTGGCCGACCATGCCCAAAGAGGTCATGGAAATGATGTTCGGCAACACCGTCAACAAAGACGGGCTGGATGCCAAAACCCGACTGCTGCTGACGCTGGCCGGGCTGACCTGTCAGGGCGCGCAGGCTGATTCCGCCGTACGCCAGACCGTGCGCCACGCCGTTGAGGCGGGGGCCAAGAAACAAGAGATCGTGGAAACGATCGGTCAGATGTCGGTCTTTGCCGGCATCCCGGCCATGACCCGCGCGCTGGAACTGGCGCAAGAGGCCATGGGCGACAACGAGGATGAGGATCAATGACTGTCTTTGCCTTCTACCTGTTTGCCATCAGCGCCATCACCGGCGGGCTGTTCACGGTGATCAGCCGCCAGCCGGTGCACTCGGTGCTGTGGCTGATCCTGGCGTTCCTGTCCTCGGCGGGACTGTTTGTGCTGCTGGGGGCCGAATTCGTCGCGATGCTGCTGATCATCGTCTATGTCGGCGCGGTCGCGGTTCTGTTCCTGTTCGTGGTGATGATGCTGGACGTGGACTTTGCCGAGCTGAAAGCCGAGATGGCGCGCTATATGCCGCTGGCCTTGCTGATCGGTCTGGTGATCCTGATGCAGTTTGTCATGGCCTTTGGCGCATGGGACAGCGCGCAAGGTGCCGCGGCCAATCTGGCGCAGCCGGTCCCGGTTGACCGCCACAACACCGAGGCGCTCGGCGTCATTCTTTATGATCAATACTTCCTTCTGTTCCAACTGGCGGGCCTGATCCTGCTGGTGGCGATGATCGGCGCCATTGTTTTGACGCTGCGCCACCGCAAGGACATCAAGCGTCAGGACATCGTCGGCCAGATGATGCGCGACCCGGCCGAGGCGATGGAGCTGAAGGACGTGAAACCGGGGCAGGGGTTGTGATGCGGTTTGGCGTCATTCTGTTTGCACCAGCCGCCTGGTTGGCGCTTTCCTTTGCAGCGCATGCAGAGGTTACTTTCTATTTTCTTGCAGAAGTTGTCGGATGGGATGAGCAATTCGACAGCCCTGTTTCTATTGGCAAAGACAGCAGTTTTAGCGGGCGTGACAGGATGCTGGTTCCGTATGCGAACCTTCGCGGTTTGGACAGCATTGTACCTGACAAGGAACGACCAAATCTGAATGATTTTTTGGGATTTGATGTTCAATTGTATGAGAGCGCTGTCGAGGAAGGTTACAAGAACAGGTTGCCTTCCACTCCCGAACAATTCCACGAACTTCAAATGAGAAAGCGTTGTGATATCTGGGCTCAAAACGGAATCGCTCCAGAGAGGCTTTGCGATGAATAGCCTTTGTTTTCAGAAGAAACGCTTCTCAAAGACGAAAAGCCGAGGGACGTTATGATCGGACTTGAACACTATCTTACGGTCGCGGCGACGCTGTTCGTCATCGGCATCTTCGGTCTCTTCCTGAACCGCAAGAACGTCATCATCCTGCTGATGAGCATCGAACTGATGCTGTTGGCGGTGAATATCAACCTTGTAGCGTTCTCCAGCTTTCTCGGCGATCTGGTCGGGCAGGTGTTTACGCTGTTCGTGCTGACCGTGGCGGCGGCCGAAGCTGCGATTGGTCTGGCCATTCTGGTCTGCTTCTTCCGCAACCGTGGCACCATCGCGGTTGAAGACGTCAATATGATGAAGGGTTAAGAGAATATGGAAACCACCATCCTCTTTGCCCCGCTGGTGGGCGCGCTGCTCTGCGGGTTCGGTTGGAGATTCATTGGCGAGAAGGCCGCCATGTGGACTGCCACGGGCCTGCTGTTTCTAGCCTGTCTTCTCAGCTGGATCGTGTTCTTCACCTTTGACGGTCACACCCAGCAGATCGAGATCATGCGCTGGATCGAGAGCGGTTCGCTGTCGACAAGCTGGGCCATCCGACTGGACCGCCTGACTGCGATCATGCTGATCGTGGTGACGACCGTCTCGGCGCTCGTGCACCTCTATAGCTTCGGTTACATGGATCACGACCCGCAATGGCGCGAAGGCGAGAGCTATAAGCCGCGTTTCTTTGCCTATCTGTCCTTCTTTACCTTCGCCATGCTGATGCTGGTGACAGCGGACAATCTGGTTCAGATGTTCTTTGGCTGGGAAGGTGTTGGCGTCGCGTCCTACCTTCTGATCGGGTTCTATTACCGTAAACCGTCTGCAAATGCCGCGGCAATCAAAGCCTTCGTTGTCAACCGTGTGGGTGACTTTGGTTTCGCCTTGGGCATCTTCGCGCTGTTTTTCCTGACGGACAGCATCAACCTCTCGGACATTTTCGCATCGGCCCCGACATTGGCCGAGACGCAGCTGACCTTCCTGTGGGGTGAGTGGACCGCGATCGAAGTAATCTGTGTGCTGCTGTTTATCGGTGCGATGGGCAAATCGGCGCAATTGATCCTGCATACGTGGCTTCCGGACGCGATGGAAGGCCCGACACCTGTGTCGGCCCTGATCCACGCCGCGACCATGGTGACCGCGGGTGTCTTCTTGGTCTGCCGCATGTCGCCGCTGATGGAGTTCGCACCTGGTGCGACTGGGTTCATCACCTTCCTTGGCGCGTCGACGGCATTCTTTGCCGCAACCGTGGGTCTGGTCCAGACCGACATTAAACGTGTGATCGCTTATTCGACCTGTTCTCAGCTAGGGTACATGTTCGTCGCGGCTGGCGTTGGCATGTATTCGGCTGCGATGTTCCACCTGCTGACGCACGCGTTCTTCAAGGCGCTGTTGTTCCTTGGGGCAGGCTCGGTGATCCACGCGATGCATCACGAGCAGGAGATGACGGAATACGGCGGGCTGCGTAAGAAGATTCCATATACCTTCTGGGCGATGATGATCGGTACGTTGGCCATTACCGGCGTCGGTATCCCGCTGACCACCTTCGGCTTTGCCGGCTTCCTGTCCAAGGATGCGATCATCGAAAGCGCCTATGCAGGCGGTACGGGGTATGCGTTCTGGATGCTGGTGATCGCGGCGATGTTCACTTCGTTCTACAGCTGGCGCCTGATCTTCCTGACCTTCTACGGTGAAGAACGGGGCGACAAGCATACGCACGAACATGCCCATGAAAGCCCGATGTCCATGCTGGTGCCGCTGGGAGTTCTGTCGCTGGGTGCGATCTTCTCGGGTATGATCTGGTACAGCAACTTCTTTGGCCATGCCGACAAGGTGGGCAAGTTCTACGGCATTCCGATGGCTGAGGCATCGGCTCATGCCGAGGCGGGCGAACACGCAGCGGCTGACACCGGTCATGGTGAGGAGACAGCGCAAGCAGACACTGCTCATGCTGACGATGGGCATGGCGAGACAGCTTCTGCTGGCGATGGGCACGCTGAAACCGCGTCTCACGGTGAAGAAACCTTAAGCGGTGGCGAGCACCATTATGTCTTTGCAGGTCAGCCTGGTGAGGGCGCCTTGTACATAGCGCCGGACAACCATGTGCTCGATGACGCGCACGCGGCTCCGAAATGGGTCAAGGTTTCACCGTTTGTGGCGATGCTGCTGGGCTTTATCGTCGCCTACTGGTTCTACATCGTGAACACCTCGCTGCCGGCACGGCTGGCCGAGAACCAGCGCCCACTGTACCTGTTCCTCAAGAACAAGTGGTATTTTGACGAAATCTACGATGCGATCTTTGTCAAACCGACCTTGGCACTGGGCCGCTTCCTGTGGAAACGCGGAGATGGCGGTACTATTGACGGCTTCCTGAACGGTGTTGCCATGGGCGTCGTACCCTTCTTCACCCGCCTCGCAGGCAAGGCGCAGACGGGCTACATCTTTACTTACGCCTTCTGGATGGTTCTGGGCATCGCAGCCCTGATCACCTGGATGTCGATCGGCGGAGGCGCACACTAATGGACAATATCCTATCTATTGTCACCTTCATCCCCGCCATCGCAGCAGGCATCCTGGCCCTGTTCTTGCATGGCGAGGACGTAGCCGCTCAGCGTAACGCCAAATGGGTGGCGCTGGTTGCGACGACCGTGACCTTTCTGGTCTCGATCGGCATCTATACAGGCTTTGACCCTTCAAACACCGGCTTCCAGATGGTGGAAGAGGGCGAGTGGCTGATGGGCCTGAAATACAAGATGGGCGTGGACGGCATCAGCGTTCTATTCGTTCTTCTGACCACCTTCATCATGCCGCTGACAATTCTGGCCAGCTGGCAGGTCACCGACCGCGTCAAAGAGTACATGATCGCCTTCCTTCTGCTGGAAACGCTGATGCTGGGCGTGTTCATGGCGCTGGATCTGGTGCTGTTCTACCTGTTCTTCGAGGCAGGTCTGATCCCGATGTTCCTGATCATCGGCATCTGGGGTGGCAAAGATCGCATCTACGCCAGCTTCAAGTTCTTCCTTTACACCTTCCTCGGCTCGGTGCTGATGCTGGTGGCGATGGTCGCGATGTATGCGGACGCAGGAACCACGGATATCGAAGCGCTGATGAGCCATCAGTTCTCGTCGGAAGGGTTTAGCGTCCTGGGCATCTATATCGTCGGGGGCATGCAGACGCTGATGTTCCTGGCGTTCTTCGCCTCGTTCGCGGTGAAGATGCCGATGTGGCCCGTGCACACGTGGTTGCCGGATGCGCACGTGCAGGCGCCGACTGCAGGTTCAGTTGTTCTGGCGGCGATCCTGCTGAAAATGGGGGGCTATGGCTTCCTGCGCTTCTCGCTGCCGATGTTCCCGGTGGGCTCGGCGGTGATGACCGATCTGGTGCTGTGGATGTCCGCGATTGCGGTGGTCTACACCTCACTGGTGGCGCTGGTGCAGGAAGACATGAAAAAGTTGATCGCCTATTCCTCGGTGGCTCACATGGGCTTTGTCACCATGGGCATCTTTGCGGCGAACCAGCAGGGTATTGACGGCGCTATCTTCCAGATGCTCAGCCACGGGTTTATCTCTGCAGCGCTCTTCCTGTGTGTTGGCGTGATCTACGACCGGATGCACACCCGCGACATCGAGGCGTATGGCGGTCTGGTCATCCGAATGCCTGCCTATGCGCTGGTATTCATGCTGTTCACCATGGCCAACGTCGGCCTGCCCGGCACATCCGGGTTCATCGGAGAATTCCTGACCCTGATGGGCGCGTTCCAGGTCAACACGTGGGTAACGGCCGTGGCCGCGACCGGCGTGATATTCTCGGCAGGCTACGCTTTGTGGCTGTACCGCCGAGTTGTCTTTGGCGACCTGATCAAGGAAAGCCTGAAAGCCATTACTGACATGAGCTCACGTGAGCGGCTGATCTTTGCGCCGCTGATAGTGATGACGATCCTGCTGGGCGTTTACCCGTCGCTGGTGACCGATGTGATCGGGAATTCGACTACGGCGCTGATTTCGAACTACGACACGGCTCTGGCCGCGGCTGAGGCCGCGAACCAGGTCGCCTCGCATTAAGGGAGCTTTGGAGACATGATCCAGGCTGATCTGATTGTAATCCTGCCGGAAATCGTTCTGGCAATCTATGCGATGGCGGCGCTGATCGGGGCTGTCTACACCACCAAAGACGGGTTGGCGCCTGTTTTGGTTTGGGCAACTGCGGGGCTGATGGCACTGCTTGCGATCTGGATCGCAACAAATGGAGACGGCACAAACGTGGCGTTCAACGGCATGTTCGTGGATGACGGTTTTGCACGGTTTTCCAAAGTTGCGGTCCTGTTGTCTGCGGCCGCCGTTCTGCTCATGAGCCAGGAATACATGGCGCGCCGTGGTCTGCTGCGTTTTGAATACCCGCTGCTCGTGGCGCTGGCAGTTGTCGGTATGATGATGATGGTCAGTGCAGGCGATTTGATGTCACTGTACATGGGCTTGGAACTGCAATCTCTGTCCCTTTACGTGGTAGCCGCATTGCGCCGAGACAGCGCGAAATCGACCGAAGCGGGCCTGAAGTACTTCGTTCTGGGTGCGCTCAGTTCGGGACTGCTGTTATACGGTGCGTCGCTGGTTTACGGCTTTACCGGAACCACGCTGTTCTCAGGCATCATCCAGACAGTGCACCAGGACGACATCTCGATTGGTTTGCTGTTTGGTCTGGTCTTCCTGATCTCGGGACTGGCATTCAAAGTATCCGCCGTACCGTTCCATATGTGGACGCCTGACGTGTACGAGGGATCGCCCACACCAATCACCGCATTCTTTGCCACCGCTCCCAAAGTGGCGGCGATGGCACTGTTCGCCCGTGTGCTGCATGACGCCTTTGGCGGTGTTGTCAAAGACTGGCAACAGGTGATCGTCCTGCTTTCGGTCCTGTCGATGCTATTGGGCGCGGTTGCGGCCATTGGACAGCGCGACATTAAGCGACTGATGGCATTTTCGTCGATTGCCCATATGGGCTATGCGCTGATTGGTCTGGCGGCAGGTACGGAAATGGGCGTCAAGGCGATGCTGATGTACCTCGCGATCTACGTGACCATGAATATCGGCACCTTCGCTTTCATCCTGATGATGGAGCGCGACGGCAAGCCTGTGACGGATATCGACGCCCTGCGGCAGTATTCGAAACGCGACCCAGGCAAAGCTCTGGCCCTTCTGATCCTAATGTTCAGCTTGGCTGGTGTTCCGCCGATGATGGGCTTTTTCGCCAAATTCGGCGTCTGGCAAGCTGGTGTGGATGCGGGTCTGACCGGATTGGTCGTTGTATCGGCCATCGCCTCGGCCATCGGCGCGTTCTACTATTTGCGGATCGTGTTCTACATGTATTTCGGGGCCGAGAACGAAGACCCGATCGAAACCCGGTCATCGCCTGTTCTGTGGGGCGCATTGATGGGATCGGCAGCGCTGATGTTGATCGGTGTATTCTATCAGTTCGGTATCGAAGGCGCGGCCGCGGCCGCGGCGACGACGCTTGTCAACTGATCTTGAATGCTTGCAGAAAAGGGAGGCTCGGTCGCGCGACCGGGCCTTTTTGACATGAGCGATTGGCCATCGGGATACGGCCTGCACGTCTTGCAGGAAGTTGACAGTACCCTTAGCGAAGCCGCACGGATTGCGCCCACAGCCACCGGTCCGGTGTGGATCATGGCGCATCATCAAACGTCGGCGCGTGGGCGACGGGGCAGGGCGTGGGTCAATCCCAAGGGCAACCTTGCGGCTACCTTGTTGATGCGACCCGAAGGGGACCCGGAGCAGGCCGCATTGCGCAGCTTTGTGGCTGCTCTGGCTTTGTTTGACGCCTGTATAGCGGTTACTGGTCGGGCGGCGGGATTGTCCTTGAAATGGCCGAACGACGTTTTGCTGAACGGTGGCAAGCTGGCCGGAATTCTGCTTGAAAGCACCGGTCAGGGGCGAGGTGTTTCGCATCTGGCTATCGGCATTGGCGTCAATCTGACCGAAGCTCCCGGCGCCGATACTGTTGAACCCGGTTCTGTCAGGCCCGTGTCCCTACTGTCAGAAACCGGCGCCCATGTAACCGCCGAGGATTTTCTGACCGAGCTGGCTGCGGCCTATGCCCGGTACGAAACGCAGTTTACCACCTATGGTTTCGAGCCCATCCGAACCGCCTGGTTGTCTCGCGCAGCCCGGTTGGGAGAGGTTATCACCGCTCGTGCCGCCGCGTCGGAGACGGTGGGCACCTTCGAAACGGTGGACGCGAGCGGTAACCTTGTCCTAAACACCGCAAAAGGCCGCGTCAGTATACCAGCGGCGGATGTGTATTTCTGAAGGAGGCGCAGATGCTTCTGGCGATTGATTGCGGCAATACCAATACCGTTTTCTCAATCTGGGATGGCGAGCAATTTCTGTGCACGCTACGCACCTCAACCCATCATTCCCGGACGGCGGACGCCTATTTTACCTGGTATTCGACGTTGGTGAAGCATTACGGGATCGAGGCAGACATCACTGACGTGATCATCTCGTCTACGGTGCCGCGGGTGGTGTTCAATCTGCGAGTGTTTGCTGACAGGTTCTTTGGCTGTCGCCCGCTTGTCGTGGGCAAACCCGAAACACTGCTTCCGTTCAAACCACGCGTGGACGAAGGTACTCAGGTGGGACCGGACCGGCTGGTAAACACCGCCGGCGCGTTCGATCGATTTGGCGGAGATCTGATTGTCGTGGATTTTGGCACTGCCACAACATTTGATGTGGTGGCGCATGACGGTGCCTATGTGGGGGGTGTGATTGCGCCGGGCGTGAACCTGAGCCTTGAGGCGCTGCATCTGGCGGCGGCGGCGCTTCCGCATGTCGACATCTCGAAACCGCAAAAGGTGATTGGCACCAACACGGTCGAATGCATGCAATCCGGTGTGTTCTGGGGCTATGTCGGCCTTGTGCGAGAGATTTGCGACCGTATTAAGGGCGAATCCGGGGTGCCGATGAAAGTAATTTCGACGGGGGGATTGGCGCCGCTTTTTCAGCAGGCCGCCGATCTGTTCGACGCGTTTGAAGACGATCTGACGATGCACGGACTGACCGTGATCCATCGCTATAACAAGGAAAATGGCTCAACATGAGCAATGAACGACTAATCTACCTGCCGCTTGGCGGTGCAGGTGAAATAGGCATGAACGCCTATGTCTATGGCTACGGAAAACCGGGCGAGGAACGGCTGATTCTGGTCGATCTCGGGGTCGCATTCCCGGATATGGACAGCTCTCCCGGTGTTGATTTGATCTTTGCCGATATCACCTGGTTGAAGGAACGTGCTGATCAGCTTGAGGCGATCTTTGTCACGCACGCGCACGAAGACCATGTTGGAGCTGTCGCACATTGCTACCAATCGCTGGGTGCACCGATCTATGCCCGCGCTTTCACGGCCAATATCGCCCGTCGGAAGATGGAGGAACACGGCCACCCGACCGAGGCAGTGCGGACGGCTTCGGCCTGGCCCGAGCAGGTCAAGGCGGGGCCGTTTACCGTTGGCTTCCTGCCCGTTTCACACTCAATTCCTGAAAGCGCGGGTTTGGTCATTGATACGCCTGCGGGCCGTGTCATGCATACGGGCGATTTCAAGCTGGATGCCGAGCCGTTGGTCGGCGAACCGTTTGATCCTGACCTTTGGGCCGAAGTCGCGAAACCCGGCGTCAAAGCGCTGGTTTGTGATAGCACTAATGTGTTCTCGACCCACCCGGGTCGATCGGAATCCGAAGTCGGACCTGAGATTACGAAACTGGTGCAGGAAGCCACCGGCATGGTGATAGCGACCACATTTGCCTCAAACGTGGCGCGGGTAAAAACACTGGCCGAGGCCGGACAACGGGCAGGGCGATCGGTCGTGTTGCTGGGTCGCGCCATGCGACGGATGATCGAAGCCGCGACTGAGACGGGTATCCTGACCGATTTCCCGCGCGTGATCAGCGCGGAAGAGGCCGTGGATGCACCGCGCCATAGCCTGATGCTGATTGTCACCGGCAGTCAGGGTGAGCGCCGCGCAGCAAGTGCGCAGCTTGCCCGCGGTAAATATAGGGGGCTTGAGGCAAAAGAGGGCGACTTGTTCCTGTTCTCCTCCAAAACCATTCCCGGCAACGAGCGCGGCGTGATCCGCATCATGAACCAACTGAGTGAAAAGGGGGTGGATGTTGTCGATGACAGCTCGGGCCTCTATCACGTCTCGGGTCACGCCAACCGACCGGATCTTGAGAGGGTCCATGCGCTGATCGATCCACAGATGGTTGTCCCGATGCACGGTGAACACCGGCACCTGCGCGAGCACGCCAAGCTGGCCGAGGCTGGCGGGCGCACTGGTATCCTCGCTGTGAATGGAACCATGCTGGATCTGACGGGTAACGCGCCGACAGTCGTTGATTATATTGAAACGGGACGGACCTATCTGGATGGAACCGTCCAGATAGGTGCGCTGGACGGCGTTGTCCGGGACCGTATTCGCATGGCGCTGAATGGCCACGTTACGGTCACGGTCATACTGGACGAGGAAGACGAACCGCTGGGTGAACCCTGGTGCGATACGATCGGCCTGCCGGAACTGGGCGGTTCCCGTGCGTCCATCGTTGATATTCTGGAAGAAGATCTGAATCAGTTTCTGATGCGCGCCGACGCGAAGACGTTGCGCGACGACGACAAGCTGGAAGAGGCTCTGCGCCGGATTGTGCGGCAAAGCGTCAAAGTCGAGCTGGGCAAGAAACCCGAAGTCACCGCAGTGATCAGCCGGATGCGGTAATGACTTAACCTTCCTGCGGCATCGGGAATCCCTTTAGCCGCAGGAACAGGCTTGCTTCTTCATTGTTGAGGAAGAAGGGCACGCTCTGTGGCGGTTCATGTTCAGTCGCGCGGGCGGCGATCTCGGCCAGAACCACTTCGGTGATAAAGGGCAGATCGAAATTACGCGCCTCGCGGATTTTCACCCACTGCAGATGGGACAGCTCGTCCGAAGCGTGAGTGAAGTCATCCAGATCGCCCTGTACTGCGTCCGCATCGACCAGAAAGAACCGCGCATCAAAACGACGCGGACGTCCGGGGGGTGTCAGGGCGCGAAAAACAAATTGCAGAGCGTTTGCCGAAGGTACGAAACCCATCGCAGAAAAGCTCTGCCAATCCTCTGGCGCCGCGCCATCCCAACGTCCTGGCTGTCCGAGGATCAGGCCCGTTTCCTCCCATAATTCGCGAATTGCCGCGACCGCCAGCGCGTTCTCCAGGCCGGGATCGGCCCGATCGGACAATCGTTCAAAGCAGACATCCGGCAAAGGGGCTGCCAAAGGAATTTCGGCGTCGGTGGCATCTACTGCGCCGCCAGGGAATACAAACTTGTTCGGCATGAAAGCCGCAGCAGCTCCGCGCTGGCCCATCAGGATCGACGGGTCGTCAAGCCGATCTCGCAGAACGATCACCGTCGCGGCATTACGAATTGCGGTCTTGTCGACGGTCATGCGGCTTTGCCAAACCCGTGCATACGGCGCGCCCATTGGTAGGCCACGACGACGCCTTTCAGGCGGGGCAACAGAAACAGCGACAGGGCCACGCACCCCACAGAGAACCCAATTGCCATGGTCCAGGGGTCCGGTCGCCAATTCACATAAGAAACATGCAGAGCCGGCGCCAGAAGGTGCCCGACAATCAGAATGGTCAGGTAAGCCGGGCCATCATCTGCTCGGTGGTGAAACAACTCCTGCCCGCAATTGGCGCATTCGTCATTCACTTTGAGGTAGCTGTGCAACAGCTTGCCTTCGCCGCAGTTGGGGCATTTGCACCGAAACCCGCGGAGGATCGCAGGTTTTGTCGGACGCTCGTCCTCAAGGGCGGTGTCGATGGTCTGATCTGTCATTTGGATACTCGCGCGTTCAGATCTGGCCGGTATAGCGGTTGACCGACCCTCTGGGAAAGGGGGTGCGTCGCTTTGCGGCGTCTTGGCACGACCATAACAGGATTCAGATCTATTTCGAAAGTAGGGCAAGAAAAATTGAATAGCTGCGACGGAATTCCGTTGGAGCCCCGTTTTAAGAAGTATCAGCAGCGGCACAGAGCCGCTAAATCAAGGGAACATTGTAATGAAAAATGCAACTTTTATCTCGGCTATTGTCCTGACTGCTGTCGCAGTGACCGGCACGTCTGTTCTGGCCAAAGGCCCCAAAGATCGCGAACCTGCCACCTTTCAGGAACTTGATGCAAATGGTGACGGCCAGGTGACCGAGGCTGAGATCACGGCCCACCGTCAAGCAAAGTTTACCTCTGCTGACAAGGATGGCGACGGGCAGCTGAGCCTTGATGAAATGCAGGCGGCTGCACAGGCCAGGGCCAATGAGCGCGTTGCTGCGATGTTTGAAAAATATGACGCCAATCAGGATGGGTTTCTGAGCGATGATGAATTGCCCAAACCGCGTAAGATGTCCAAGATGTTTGAACGTATCGACGCCGATGGAAACGGGTCGATCTCGGAACAGGAATATGCGGATGCAAAGGACCGGATGGGGCGCAAGCACAAGCGGCATGGGAAATCGAACACTGACAGCAACTGATGCAGGATGGAGGACCTGACCTCCTATCCGCCCCATGCGCACGGCGATCTTACTGCCGTGCGGCGGCTCAGCGACGCAGAATTGCTGGGCCGGTTTTCCAATGGTGACGCCTCGGCGGCCCGCTTGCTGACGGATCGGCTGGGACCGCGAAGTTATTCCGTTGCACTGCGGATGCTGGGAAACGCGGCCGAGGCCGAAGATGTCACTCAGGAGGCGATGATGCGGTTGTGGCAAATGGCCCCGGACTGGGTGCCGGGACAGGCGCAGGTTTCCACGTGGCTGTATCGTGTGACGTTGAACCTGTGCGTGGACCTGCGGCGCAAGAAACGACCGGATACGCTCGAGGATGGGCTCGAACCAATCGATACAACGGCGAGCGTCGTTGATCGCATGCAGGACACCGCGCGCAAGGATGCTCTGCAAGTCGCGTTGGAGCAATTGCCCGATCGGCAACGTCAGGCTGTGGTGCTTCGGCATATCGAAGAATTACCCAACCCGGAAATCGCTGGGATCATGGGGATTTCGGTCGAAGCGGTCGAGAGCCTGACGGCGCGGGGGAAACGCTCCTTGGCCACGATTTTGGCAGGGCGACGAGATGAACTGGGGTACGAAAATGGCTGAACATGACGACGAACTGAATCATCTGTTTGCTCAGGCCCGTGAGCATCGTCCGACGCTGCCTGATGCTCTGGCGGTTCGGATCGAAACCGATGCCGAGGCTGTGCGGTTACAGCGTCTTGCGCCTTCAACACGGCCTGCGCGGTCGATCTGGCGACGGGCGTTGGACAATATCGGAGGCTGGCGCGGATTTAGCGGGCTTGCAGCCGCCAGCGCTGCCGGTGTTTGGATCGGGTTTTCGGCGCCGGCGTTTCTGCCTGACCCCGCGAACTATCTGCTCTCGCAAGAGACGACTTTTCTGGTGGCCGACCTGAATTTGGAAGTGGACTATCTGGAGGATACGGAATGAGTGACAACCCTGCACCCAAGCGCAGATGGATGCCGATCCTTCTTGTGCTTTCTCTGGCGGTAAACCTGCTGGTTGTTGGCGTTGTGCTTGGTACCGCTTTGCGGTTCAAAGGCGGTGATAAGGCACGAATTCCACCAGGTTTCGGCCCTGCGCTGTATTACGCATTGCCCAAAGCTGACAAGAAGGCGTTACGTGGGCAGTTGTCAGCGATGCGCAGCAAAGGCTCGCACTCACGGACCCAGGACTTTGGCGCTCTGAGTTCTGCGTTGCGCACCGTGCCCTTTGATCCGGTTGCGGTTGAGGTTTTGCTGGAGCAACAAGCACAGGTGACGGCTGACTTGCAGGATGCACTGCATCAGGAATGGTTGGCCCGTGTGACAGCGATGAGCGATGAAGATCGTCTGGTATACGCCGAAAAGTTGGAAGACGTGGTAAAGCGGGGCCCGCACCGGAAGAAGAAGGATCACTAAATTCCAGTCACGCTGCGCTTTTACGGATTCTAACCTGATTGCGCCCGGCTTGTTTTGCGGCATAAAGCGCCTGATCTGCGGAGCGGATCACTTGCCCGACCGGATCAGCATCGTTCTGCCAAGTCAATTCTGGTGGCTCACAAATTTTAATACCCACGCTGATCGTAATCGGTATCGACGCCGGATTGTTGGGCAGGTGGAACGGTTCGCTGCTGACACAATCACGGATCACGTCGGCCAGCCGCAATGCCTGCTCTTGTGAGGTGTCCGGCAGACCGACCATGAATTCCTCTCCACCTATGCGGGCCACAAAGCCAGCATTGCCAAGGGTGGATTGCAGTCTATTCGCGACCTCGACCAGAACAAGATCGCCGCCGGCATGTCCAAATCGGTCATTGATGGATTTGAAATGGTCCAGGTCTGCTAACATGACAGCAAAACTTTGCCCGGACTGGAGTGATCGGTTCGATATCTGGTCCATGGCGCGCATAGCATAGCGTCGGTTATGCAGGCCGGTTAAGGGATCTGTCAGGGATTCAATTAGCCCTTCGCGCATCGAGGCGCGTAAACGGTCGTCACGCGTTTTGCGTGCAATCAGTGCATCAAGCCGAAGCGAGATTTCTTCTGCGCTGAAACCGCCCATACAAATTGCATTGGCTCCCCGATCCAAAGCCTCGGCGGCGAGGCTGGCGTTGTGATCCTTCAGAACACCGATCAGTACAGTGTGGCGGGTGGCCCCCCGAGATCGAAGATCGGCCAGAACGTTCAGCCCTGTGGCATCGGCTCCAAGTTCAACGACGATCGCATCTGGGGTCGCTCCGGACAGTACACTGTGCAGATTTGGTTGGGTATGGCATGCAATGTCGTGACGGGCCCCGTCGGCCAACGCGTTGCGCCACAGGGCGCCAACTTGGGCGGTTTGGGCAAGAACCGCAACTCGGGCAGCCGTAGGAGGAGCGATCAGTGATGCCGCCGGTTCGCCAAATCCGACGGATTGCGGATCGCCTTTGAACCGCATGTCCTGCCGATCGGCACGGGCCCGCAACAGGCTGCGCACGCGGGCCAAAAGCAGGGTATCCTTGAACGGGTGTGCAAGTACATCGTCCATACCATCCGCTAGCGCCTGAAGCCGCGCCGCCTTGTCGTTTTGCGGCACAATAGCGACAATAGGTACATCCACCAGCGCCGGATTCTTCATCATCAGTTTTTTGACGTCTACAGCAGTTCCGTCTGGCAGGCTGTGCGCGGTCAGCACCAAATCGGGCCGTGTTCGTCGCAACAGCGCCGCCAAGCCATCCAACTTCTCACCTTGAACGACCTGATACCAAGCTGCGGTCAACTGGACCTTGAGCATGATTCGATTGGTCGAAACCCCGTCGAGAACAAGTACGGTACCTTGCACGGACATAGCCATTCACCGTTAGATTGCGCGTGTTGCCAAAGTGTTTATGACTCTGGTTAACAAACCCTTTCCATGTTCCAATCCGAGACCAATTAATGCCGATCTCTGCCAATTCTGCCGAAACGCTTGCCCTTAATGTCCTGACTTGGCTTGTAGAAAATGACGAACTGTTGCCGGTTTTTCTGGGTGCAACAGGGGCTTCGGTACAAGATCTGCGAGATCGAGCAGGAGAGGCAGAGTTCTTGACATCCGTTCTTGATTTTCTGGTGCTTGACGATTCGTGGGTGATCGCTTTTTGTGACGCCAAATCCGTTCCCTATGATCTTCCGGGGCAGGCCCGTGCGATTTTGTCCGGGGAATCGGAGATGCATTGGACCTAATCTGCAGGAGATTTCAGCCATGCCAATTGACGCCCTCGTGTTCGACAAGGACGGCACACTTTTTGAATTTGCTGCAACATGGGGTGCGTTCGGACGGACAGTTGTGCTGTCGCTGGCCGATGGAAACCAGGAAAGGGCGGCAGAAATCGGGCGTGCTATCGGTTTTGATATCGTCGAGGAACGATATGAGACCGATAGTGTAGTCATCGCACAAACTGTTGATGAGATTGCAGAAGTTTTGGTTCCCCACCTGGAAAATCATTCCCATCCGCAGATCGTGGACATCCTCAACAATGCATCCGCCGGGGCGCGACAGGTTCCCGCTGTTCCACTGGCGCCATTTCTTGAAGGATTGCGCAGTGCAGGTCTGAAGCTTGGGGTTGCCACCAACGATGCCGAGATGCCCACGCTCGAGCATTTGGCTTCGGTTGGGATTCAGGACCATTTCGATTTTGTTGCCGGCTACGACAGCGGGCATGGGTTCAAACCCGGACCCGGACAGTTGCTGGCTTTTGCCAATCACGTGGATATCGACCCTGCGCGCATAGCCATGGTCGGGGACAGCCGCCACGATCTTGAGGCTGGAAAGGCAGCAGGTATGGTCACGATCGGAGTTCTGACCGGACTTGCCCCAGCCGAAACGCTGGAGCCATTGGCTGATGTGGTGCTGCCGGATATCGGGCACATACCCGGCTGGTTGTCCGCCCATTAACGTCACGGCATTGAATATCGTCGCTTTGAGCCACAAAAACGACAAAACCTGTCGCATATAGAGCGGCCAGCCGCCATTCTTCGGGGCTTGCTTGTAAAAAAGCAGGAGCCGGAGGACACAATGGCCGACACAAAGACTTCTCGGCGCCGCGGTGGTGGCCGCGCTGGAGCGGCTGCCCGACGTGGCACCACCGTGATCGAACAGATGCCGTGGAATCCACCCGTCAACACTGACCGGCCGACTGAACCTCTGGGCCCCGAGGGGATCGAAGCGATCCACGATGGCGCGATGCGTATTCTCGAAGAGATTGGCATCGAATTCTACAATGAAGAGGCCATCGGTATCTTGCGCGAAGCAGGGTGCACGATCGACGGTGACAATGTTCGTATGGGCCGTGATTTCGTGATGGAGATGGTGGCCAAAGCACCGTCGAGCTTTACGATCACACCGCGTAATCCGGATCGTCAGATTACAATCGGTGGCCGCAACATGTTGTTCGGAAACGTTTCTTCTCCTCCCAATTACTGGGACATGGAGATCGGCAAGAAGGTTCCCGGCAATCGCCGGATGTGCCAGGACCTTCTGAAGCTGACTCAGTATTTCAACTGTATCCACTTTGCTGGCGGTTATCCGGTCGAGCCCGTTGATATCCACGCCAGCATCCGTCACCTGGATGTGCTGTATGACAAGCTGACCTTAACCGACAAGGCCATGCATGCCTACTCGCTTGGCAAGGAGCGTGTCGAAGATGTCATGGAGATGGTGCGCATCGCCGGTGGGTTGAGTCACGAAGAATTCGAGGCCTCACCGCGCCTGTACACAAATATCAACTCGACCTCGCCGCTGAAGCATGATCATCCGATGATTGACGGCTGTCTTCGCCTGGCGCGGCGCGGCCAGGCGATTGTCGTGACTCCCTTTACCTTGGCGGGCGCGATGGCACCGGTGACGATGGCCGGGGCAGTCGCGCAGTCTTTGGCCGAGTCGCTGTGTGCGATTGCTTTGTTTCAATATGTACGCCCGGGTATCCCCTGTGCCGTTGGAACCTTCACGTCCAATGTGGATATGAAATCGGGTGCGCCTGCCTTCGGGACACCCGAGTATATGCGCTCGACCCAGATGACCGGGCAGATGGCCCGTTTTTATGGCTTGCCCATGCGTTCGTCTGGCGTTTGCGCTGCCAACGTACCTGACGGTCAATCGGTCTGGGAGACGTCGAATTCCCTTTGGGCGGCAGTGCAGTCTGGAACCAATATGGTTTACCACGCTGCTGGCTGGCTGGAAGGCGGGCTGATCGCCAGCCCTGAAAAGTTTATCATGGATTGTGAAGTCCTTCAGCAAATACAAAGGTATATGGACCCTGAGTTGGTTGCGACCGGTCCGGACGAGATCGCTCTGGATGCTATCCGTTCGGTCGGTAACGACGGCCATTTCTTCGGCATCCAACACACGCAGGATCGATACAGCACTGCGTTCTACCAGCCATTTCTGAGTGACTGGAAAAACTACGAAGGATGGGAAGCTGCCGGTGGTATCTGGACCGCCGAACGTGCGCATCACATGTTCAAAGAGATCATCGGGAGCTTTGAGGCGCCTCCAATCGACGATGGTATCCGCGAGGAACTGGCCGATTTCGTTGCTCGCCGCAAAGCCGAAGGTGGCGCGCCTACCGATTTCTGAACGGTGATGAAAGTATCGGAGTAAAACAGGGTAGCATTTGCAGCATTTGCCTGTGAATCTTGGGTGTTTGTTAAGATTTTTGAGATCAGATCGAGTGGCAAGCCAATTAGGGGCGAACTATGCACGGTCTGATCAACAGGGCGATACAATCTTTCGTCTGCGCTACGTACGGGCGCCCCTGCTGGCTGCGGGCAACCGAAACAGCAGGTCTCGGGTTTTCAGAGTTTGAGGCGATGCTGGTATATGACGTCGAGATATCAACGCGTGTTCTTGATGCGTTGTGCGCCAATCTGAATCGCCCGCGGGCAGAGTTTCTGGAGGATTTGGGAACTTACCTGGTCTCACATCCCAATATGGAGGATCTGCGCCGGCTTCTGCGATTTGGCGGTGTCACCTACGTTGATTTTCTGCACTCTCTGGACGATTTACCCGATCGTGTCAGGCTCGCGGTCTCTGATCTGGAATTGCCGGCGCTGGAACTGACGGAGAACTCACCAGCGGAATACACATTGTGCTGTTTTCCTGGTCTTCCGGGTTACTCCAGCGTCATGACCGGGGTATTGCGGACGATGGCCGACGACTATGGCGCACTGGTCATGCTGACCCACGACGGATGCCACGGTGAAGTTGAAGTGATTACCATAACTTTGGTGGAAAGTGCTTTCGCCGCAGGTCGCCGCTTCGATCTGGGAGCGCGCAAATCATGATGAAGACGGTCGAACTTGCGACACTTCTGGAAACTCTGTGCCCGATGTTTGTGCTGGTCGACGAAACCGGAAAAATCGAACAGGTTGGGCCGACATTACAGAAATTGCGACCTAAACAGCCGATGACAGGCATGGAATTTCTGGACCTCTTCGAGCTGGTCCGGCCGCGATCCGTGACCACCATGCCCGCATTGATGGCCACAGCAGGTGGAAAGTTGCATCTCAAGTTTCGGGATGAACCGTGTACGGCCCTAAAGGGTTTGATAGCTCCATTGCCGAATTCTGACGGGGCTGTAATCAACCTGTCTTTCGGGATTTCAATTCTGGACGCGGTGCGAGATTACGCCCTGACCAGTGCGGATTTTTCGGGCACCGATTTCGCGATCGAACTGCTCTATCTGGTTGAGGCCAAATCCGCCGCGATGGAGGCGTCACGCTCGCTGAATCTGCGATTGCAGGGGGCCATGCTAGCCGCTGAAGAGCAGGCCTATACTGACACATTGACCGGGCTCAAAAACCGTCGGGCCATGGATCATATTCTGGGACAGCTGATTTCAACAAAGTCGCGCTTTGCACTGATGCATCTGGATCTGGACTACTTCAAGTCGGTGAATGACAAGCTGGGCCATGCAGCGGGTGATTTCGTGCTGCAGGAAGCCGCGCGAATTATGCTCGAGGAAACCCGCAGCGATGATACGGTTGCACGCATTGGCGGGGACGAGTTTGTCTTGATATTCAAGGGCCTGCTGGACTGTGCACAGCTGCGCGGTATAGCTGGGCGGTTAATCGAAAAACTGCGCGTGCCTATGTCATTCGAAGGTGCAACGTGCTCAGTTTCGGCCAGTATCGGTACTGCCTTGTCAACTCAGTTCGAGAACCCCACAGCAGCCGAACTGCTGCATGCAGCTGACCTTGCACTTTATTCTGCAAAGAGGAACGGGCGGTCATGCCATTGCCTGTATTCCGAGCCGTCGGAAGCTCGGCAATAGAACCTCCACTGCAAATCAGAATTTTACGCTATCGGTCAGTTTGTCCGCGATCTGCTTTTGGATCGTTGGCAATTCGCCAACTGCCGGCATGATCAGCCCGGTGAAATTCGCACGCGCCAGTTCCGAGGGGATGTCTTCGAGGACATGCCCGCCGGTACATGCAAAAAACGGGAGACAGATTGCTTTAGCCCCAACGCCCGATGCGGCTTCGGATATCGAGGGCGGCTGTTCTACAAACCCCACGCGGACTCTGCTAAAAGTGATCAGGTGCTTCAACTTCTCTGCAAAATCCATGGCAACAGCAGCAGGGTTCCGGCTGCGCCCAGAACCGTGTGCCGCCAGGACGAGATCGGTCTCTTCTGGCGACCAGCCATGATCCCCCATTGCGCTTTGAAGCGCGCTTGCGACAAGGGTCGGCAAATCTGGGTCAACTCCCAAGGGATCAAGTATCCTGACCGGCCTTGATCCAAGCCGCTTCGGCAGGGCGTTGGTGACAAACCATCCCCGGGCCATGAACAAAGGATAAATTGCCGTGTCCTCTGGCAATCTGTCCAGACAGGTTTCAAGGGCGCCAGGCAATGCCAGCGTTGCGGAGTGAACCGACACCTGAGCCGTCAATGCGTCGACCTTTCCAGCAAAAGCCTCCAAGCTCGCCTCAGCCGGAGCTGGGTCCGATGGTTGACCATGGGCGACAATAACGGCGTGCGGCATATTTGGGGCTCCGGCGGTTTATCCTGCGATAGATGTCGCCTTAGGGGGCAGAGTCAATGTGGGAAACAGATTAGTGTCATCCAAGCAGGGTCAGCCACATCCAGACTGTCATGGTTGAGACGGCGGTACCAATCAAAACGGACGAAGCCGCGACCCGCTTCGCTCGACCGTATATGTTGGCAAAGATGTAGGCGTTGAATCCCGGAGCCATTGCCGCCGTCAACACGCCGGAACGGAACAGGTCTTGCGGAAGTGCGAAGGCCGAGCCCAGCAACCAGACGAGGCTTGGATGTAGAACCAAAGCGACGCAGCAAACAAACATGATAGCCCGCAAATCACCTTCAGGCCGGTACATGACCAGAACACCTCCAAGCGCGAACAGGGCGCCGGGCAAAGCGGCCCGGGTCACTAACCCAAGGGCCTCGTCCACGACTTCAGGTATTCCGATCCCGGACAAGTTAACGGCAAATCCAAGGGCGATACCCACTATCAGCGCGTTTTTGAACATGGCTGTCAGGACCGACCGGGCCATTTGCGCACCACTATGGCCTCTGTTGCGGATCACCTCCATCACGGTGATCCCAAGGCCGTAGCAAAACGGGGAATGGATGGCGAGGATCGCATAGTTTCCGGTCAGGCTTTCAGGCCCGTAGGCGCGTTCCGTGATGGGCAGTCCCAGCAAAACAGAGTTGGAAAACAGGCAACAAAAACCGATAGCCACGCAATCTTCCCACTCGCGGCCAAAAATCAGGCGTGCACCGAGTATTCCAGTGACAAAGCACAGACCGGCAGCCGAGTAGAAGCTGAGCAGAAGGCCAGGGTCGAAACTGGCGCTTAGGTCAAGGTGAGAGATGGCGAGAAACAACAGGCAGGGGATGGCAAAGCCCTGCGTAAACTTCATTAGCCCATCAATGTGAGATTCTTTGAAATATCCCACACGGGTCGAGACATATCCTGCACCGATTACAAGGAAGACAGGCAAAATGACGTTGATCAGGTTTTGAAGCATGTCATTGCCTTATCGTTGAGGACGCTACTGGAAGCACTTCACCCCTGCAAAACAGCGGCTTAAAGTGCCTGCCGGAGCACGAGGCCATCATGCGCAGGAGTGATGTGGTCAGCGGTTTCCGCCGCCACCGCCGCATAGTCCAGATCGATATGCATATTGGTCAACACGGCCTGTTTGGGTCGAAGGCGCTCGATCCACTCCAACGTTTTTTCCAGATGCGCGTGGGTTGGATGAGGAGAGCGGCGCAAGGCGTCGATGACCAAAGTATCCAGACCTGTGAGGTCAGCCCAAGCTTCATCATAAATATCGGAAACATCGGGAAGATAAACGAGGTTGCCCATCTTAAACCCAAGCGCATCGATTGAGCCGTGTTTGACCTTGATCGGGTGAAACGGGATAGGCCCGCCAGGACCGTTTATCTCAAATGGGCCATCCAAGGACTTCAGATCCAGAATTGGCGGATAGGGAGAGCCTTCGGGCTGCACAAAGGCATAGCCGAACCGTGCCAGCAGCTGGTTCTGAGTGTCGCCATCCGCCCAGACCGGCACGCGCGTCTTCATGTTGAAGACGATCATGCGCAGGTCGTCGATACCGTTCGTATGATCGGCATGGGCATGCGTGTAGACGACGCCATCCAAACGTCCAGTACCGGTATCCAATAACTGGCTGCGCATGTCTGGTGAGGTGTCGATTAGGACCGTTGTGGTGCCATCCGGTCCGTCCCGTTCAACCAGCATCGAACAGCGGCGGCGGATATTTTTCGGGTTCTCGGGGTCGCATTCGCCCCAATGCCCACCCAGCCGGGGCACACCGCCAGACGAACCGCAGCCCAGAATAGTACACCGCAACTCGTTCATGCGGCGGCCTTGTATGATGCGGCCTTGGCGAACAGCCGGTCGAAATTGGCCTGCGTCTGCGCCGCAAATTCAGGATAATCGAGGCCGAACACTTCGGCACCTTTACGGGCAGTGTGGGCGGTGAAGGCGGGTTCATTCCGTTTGCCGCGAAAGGGTGGCGGGGCCAGATAAGGGGCGTCGGTTTCAACGAGTATGCGATCGACCGGAGCGTTGGAAAAGATGTCGCGCAGTTCCTGACTTTTTGGAAACGCCGCGATGCCTGACATGGACAGGTAGAAACCCAGATCAAGCGCCGCTCGCGCCAGATCGGCGGAGGACGAAAAGCAATGCATGACGCAGGAATAGGACGCGATCTTGTGTTCCTCCGCCAGAATACGGGCCATATCATCGTCCGCAGCGCGGGCGTGGATGATAAGCGGTAATCCCGTGCGCTGAGCGGCTTCGATATGCACACGAAGCGACTGTTTCTGCACCGACGCGGACTCGGCGGTATAGTGATAATCCAGCCCGGTTTCGCCGATGCCGACAAATTTCGGATGCCGGGCCAGCGCGACAAGTTCATCGACCGTGACCATAGGCTCATCCGCGGCGCTCATTGGATGGGTGCCAGCGGCGTAGAACACTGGGGCGTGGGCTTCGGCGATGGCCCGGACGGAGGGTTCGTTACGCAGCCTAGTGCAGATGGTCACCATGCGGGTCACACCGGCCTCGACAGCGCGGTCAACGATTTGATCCAGCTGCCCTTCGAAATCCGGGAAGTCCAGATGGCAATGGCTGTCAGTGATTTCTGGGGTGGTGTTCATCTGCTCTGACCGGCGGTTTCCTGTATCTTGAACACCGTATCTAGGACCAGAGCGGCAGGGTCAAGGTTCACCGCCTGACCATGTCGCGCGCGGGCTGTGATCGTGGCAGCGACCTCGGCCCAGTGCCTTGCCTGATGCGGCGTGGCAGAGAGGCGTGCCAGAGTTTTGGCCTCGTTGGGGGCAGCCTCGGGGACAGGGGCCGCGCCGGTCGCTCCGGTCAACGCCAACCGGGACAGGGCCACGTCGATCAGCGTTAATAGCAGTTCGAACCGTTCGGCTGCCCCGCGTTGGGCGGCGGCCTCGGCAAGGGCTAGTGCGCGTTGTCGATCCAGACGGGGCAGGGTGCCCAGAATTGCGATCAGTTCGGCGTATATCTCAAGCCCCCCCAAGTTGATCAACCTTACCGCATCGCCCACGGAACCTGCGGCCAATGCGGCCAGATGATCGGTTCGGTCCGGCAAGTCGGTGCCAGTCTGAGCCAGAGCTGTCTGCATATCGTTGCGATCAAGCGGAGATAGCCGCAAAGTACGGCAACGCGACCGGATTGTTGGCAACAGGCGCGAGGGTTGATGCGAAACCAGTAGCAAAGTCGTGCGTGCCGGTGGTTCCTCGAGCATTTTCAGCAGCGCGTTCGCGGCGCTGACATTCATCTCATCCGCAGAATCGACGATCACGACACGCCGACCGCCATCCGCTGATGACAGGCCAAAAAACCGACCGAGCTTGCGGATGTCGTCCACCACAATCTCGCCCCTTAGGCGGCCCTGATCGTTGAGTGACCTTGTGATCGCCGCCAACCCCGGTTCGGCCCCGGCCTGAATGCGGTGCGAAACCGGGTGGTCCGGGTCAATATCCAGCGTCTGAGGCGGCGGCGGTGCCCCGAAAAGGCCTCCATCATCCGATGGCGGTGTCGCCAGTAGAAACCGAGCTATGCGCCACGCAAGTGTCGCCTTTCCGACGCCACGCGGCCCGGTCAGAAGCCAGCCGTGATGTAGTCGATCCGAGTTATAAGCCGTCAGAAACGCATGTTCGGCCGCATCTTGGCCGACAATGCGTTGGGTTTCGCGCGGATGTGGCGCGCCGGGTGCTTGATCCGGGGAAGGGGTGTCGTCACTCATAAACTGTCTGTCGCAAGGCTGTGGTGACGATTTGTGTCACATCCTGCGCGACGCTGTCCATGTTCCGATTGCCGTCGACCACGCGGAACCGGTTGGCAAACTCGTTAGCCAGCGCCAAGAACCCGGCGCGCATCTGTTGTTGCAAGGCCGGTCCGAAATCCTCGAACCTTTCTTCGGCGCCCTGTCGACCTTTGGCACGAGACAGACCGATTTTTGGGTCCATATCGATCAGCAATGTCAGATCCGGCTCGCGTCCGATCATCAGGTTGTGCAATTGATCCACCAGCCCGCGCAAATCCCCGCGTGACAGGCCCTGGTACATTCGGGTGCTGTCAGCAAAACGGTCGCAGATCACAATCTTCCCTTCGGCCAGGGCAGGTTCAATCGTGCGTTCCAGATGGTCACGACGGGCAGCGGTGAACAGGAGAATCTCGGTCTCAGCGGACCAACGATCAGGATCGCCCTGCAGAACGAGGTCGCGTATTTCTTCGGCTCCGGCGGAACCGCCGGGTTCGCGGGTCAGAACCACTGGATGACCCGCATTCCGAAGATGCTCGGCCAGCATCCGAGCCTGCGTGGACTTGCCGGACCCGTCAATGCCTTCGAAGGTCAGAAACAACCCAGATTGCGTCACATCGATTCCAATGGGTTGTTGATGACGTCCTTCAGTACGATACCACCTACAGTCATCATGCGAATGACAAATCCACCCAGTTCCACATCCTGTGCCGCAACCAGCGGGCGGCGGATTTCTGGCAGACCCTCGGGCTGGATAACCAGCTCGGCCAGCTGCTGCCCTTTTCGGACGGGGGCATTGATCGGCCCCTCATAGACTACTTCGGCTTCAATGTCCTTGGCGCCCAGAACGGGGAACAACAGGGTCAGGTCTTCTTGCGGCACCAGCCCCACGGTTTTTTCCGCGCCCATCCAGACTTTGCCCTGTGCTATCGGCTCTTCCGCGTTGGCAACTGTCCTCTCGACAAAATTTCGAAACGACCAGTTAACCACGGCCTCAGCCTCCTCTGCGCGGCGGGCGGTGCTGTCGAGTCCTGAGAGGACAAAGATCACCCGGCGGTCACCCTGTTTGGCCGACCCGACCAGCCCGTATCCGGCCTCCTGAGTATGGCCGGTTTTCAGGCCGTCCGCGCCGATATCCAGTTTCAGAAGCGGGTTTCGATTGCGCGCATTCGAGGGCGCGCGGCCGTCAAACTCGAACGTTTCTTCCGCAAACAAGGGATAGTACTCGGGAAAGTCCGAGATCAACCGGTTTGCCAGAACGGCCAGATCATGCACGGACATCATATGACCAGCAGCTGGCCACCCGTTAGAATTGGCAAAGTTCGAGTTGTTCATACCCATTTGCTGTGCGCGCTGGGTCATGTAACGGGCGAATCCTGCTTCGGTCCCGTCGGGGCTCAGTGCTTCGGCGATGACCACGCAGGCGTCATTGCCGGACAGAACGATAATGCCACGCAGCAGATCTTCGACCCGGACGCGATCCTGCGTGTTCAGGAACATGGTCGAGCCGCCATAGCTCATGGCGTGTTCCGATACCGGCAGGGTTTCATCCAGCGTCAAACGCCCGTCGCGCAATGCTTCGAACGCGACATACAGTGTCATGAGTTTGGACATCGAGGCAGGCGGCAGCGGCTGGTCGGCTTCTTTGGATAGCAAAACTGTGCCGGTTTTCTGATCCATGACATAAGCTGCCCGCGCTTGTGTATCAAAAGCGTGGACGGGCAGCGCCAAAAGGGCCAGCCCGAGGGCCAAAGTAGTGGATCGCAGAGCGGACAGCATTACGTGCCTCCTGTTCTTCAGTTGCTGGCGGTAAACGCGTCGGTAAAGCCAAGGTCTTTTACATCCGACAGGATTGCCTTGCGGTCAGCGCGGGACTTTGCGGGGCCGACCAACACACGCCAGATCGTTTTTCCTTCGGATTGTAGTTCACGAATGTCAGGGGTCATGCCATTCCTGCGAACTTTCTCTGCTGCACTTTTGGCATTGGCCTCGACGCTGAACGTGCCAACCTGAACATAAGGTTTGCTGAGCGACGACGCTGTCGCTGAGCTGGCCGCAGCCGTTGTGGCAACGGCTGTCGGTTCGGCGGCGTCTATGGCTGCGGCTGCTCCGGCAATTGGGTCCAACGGCGTTTCGGTGATTTCGTCAGGGTCTTTCTTTTGCCACCACTTGCGCTTTGCAGGCGTCTCGGCAGGTGCTGTGACCTCAGGATCAGCTAGAGCTGCGGTCGTTGCCACGTCACTTTCGGCCGCAGAAACAGCAGCGGCGCCGGCTGCAGTTCCAGCCGCTACGGCACTGGCACTATTGGCGGCGCTGGCAGTGTCATCGGTTTTCTTCTGCCACCATTTCCGTTTGGCAGGCTTTTCCTCAGCATCAGTTGTTTCGGCAACTTCAGCCGGATCCGATTCGGAGTCGTTGGTCGTTGTTGTCGCGACGGCGGCTCCGGCGGCAGCGCCCGCAACGGCGGCACCAGCCGCTGTCTCACCCGCGCCCTCAGCCGGCTTTTTCTGCCACCATTTGAGCTTTGCGGGCTTTTCTTCGGATTCAGATTCGGCAGCTGCTGCGACATCCGTATCGGTATCTGCCTCTCCATCCGTCGCTTCGCCATCATCGCTAGGTGCGTCCTCGACGGGCGGGGGCGCGATCGTTTCGCGGCGCAAAGCCACCACTTGAATACTTGCCGGGGCACCCGCCAGCATCCCCAGTTCGGCGGCAGCCGACGACGAAACCTGCAACGCTGGGCCGGGCAGATTCCGTTCGCGCCGGAACAGGGCTCCGGTTACTGATTTGTTGTTAGCTGTGTTTTTGATCCGCACACGTTCGGGTTGAGACACGTCCGGGTGGGCGACCCATATGCCACCCAACGACGGTCGCCCGTCCCAAAGCCCGGCTTCGGTCACCTGAAAGACTTCAGGTGCCTCGACGTCCTTCTGTCCGCTGGAAGAAGCTTGCGGAAACAGCTCAATCGCGCCGCCTGTGTCCGCTGTATCGGAAGGTTTTTCCTGGTCAGCGCCGACCGAAGAGTTCAACCCTTCTTCACATCCTGCCAAAGCAGCTATCACCGCAGTCAGAGCAATAAGCCGGTATGGCCCATAGCGTTTGCCAGTCGCTCGATTCATTTCGATATCCCTTGCCTGAAAGGGCCGTATTGGCCGAGCCCCACCGCTTGTCAGCCGGATCTTTTGTCCGGTCTATTGCGGTCTTTCCGATGGATCATAACGCGACCAACTAACCATGGGAAGACCAGCGGTTGCGCTTCGGCAAGATTTCCCCGCTTTATGACTTGCCTCTGGTTGCAACAGCGCTTAGACCCTGCCGTCAAGCGGGGAGGTGGCAGAGTGGTCGAATGCGGCGGTCTTGAAAACCGTTGAACGTGAGAGCGTTCCCAGGGTTCGAATCCCTGTCTCCCCGCCACCTGCACCAGTCTCATTGAAATCGACGTGTTTTCTGGAATTGCAACGCAATTTCCGTGCTTGGTGGGTACGCTCCAATTCCCAGACCATCTGATTGGCTCCAAGAATCCCGCCGTATCGAATTAAAGAAAAAACTTCTTCCTGCAGCGCTCCAAGTGAATGTGAAGTTTGCACAGGTCGGTTAACGTGTAGGTGACACAAATGAGGTCACTGAGGAAAGCCGTCCGCTTGAAATGTGGTAAAAAACAGTAGATTACGGATGTCTTGCGGGCGGGAAAAATGTGTGTGGGTGCGCCAAAGCATCAAGACGAACCGCGATTTTAGACGACGTAGCGTCTCGTGTGAGTGTCCAGAATGGCTTTCTGTATTCTAAATTGATGAGCGTACCGAGATAATCCTGCACCAAACCAAATAGATTGCTACAGCTCACCCCAGATAATGCTTGTTGTTCACAATGTCAGAGAAACAGATAGTAGCAACCAACTTGTTTCTTGAAGTGCGTTCAGCAGCTAAAGAGTGATTGATGAAAAGCCTACTCATCACTGGTCAATTCGCCGCAGTATTCGCATCGCCAGTCATCGCCGATCAATCTTCTGAACTGACGGTTGGAAAAGGTAGGGAGATTTGCCGAAATTACTATGAAAACCGACCATTGGAGGACGCAAAGGATCACAGTGATCTTGGGTTTTGCTTGGGCATCACTCGCGGCGTTTATGTGGTGATGCGAGAGAACTGCAACATTCCCGGTTGCGCCGGACTGCTGACGGTAGGGTCGGGTGGTACAAACAAGTCCATTGTACATTCGTTCTACAAAGGGGCGGACGACAGACCCGATCAGTGGTCGATGCCGTTTACACAGGGATTAGTAGTAGCCTTGATTGAGTCATTTCCCTGCGATCCGGCGTGATCGAATGCGTTCCAGATGCCCAGTGGGCCGGATATACAATTCAAGCTTCGCACAACAAAGCCGCCATTCGGTCAAAATTAGGCAACGACCGCGGCACACCCGGAAGCTGACTCTCAATCACTATATGTTCTTGAAGTATAACATGGGCAAAGCAGACGTCGGGTTTTGTTAAATTGAACGTCTATTCCGCCAGCGCCTGCTGTATCCGGTCGATCAGAGCTTTTTTTACAATAGAAAATCTTGGTGTCTGAGAAATTTCTTCTAACGTTGCAACCCAAAGCGGGACCCTGATATTGGGAACGTCGTTGGCCAAGCGCACCAGACGAGAATCTCTGTCGCCAACGAAATTGGGCAGAAACGTCTTGCCCGCTCCGGAAGCAGCCATCTGCTGAAGGACCAGGAAACTGTCTGCGCCGTTGGTCATCTCATCGGCTTTTACATTTTCTGCCAACCATCTTGCCGGAAGTGAGTATCCCAAGGCCCCATCGAGTTTCATCCACTTTCGGTTGGACTTCCCATCACTGTAGATGCCGAATGAGAGCTCGCCCGCGCATTCTCCGATGAGACCTTCTTCGAGTCTTATCGACGGGCGCACTGCGATGTCAGCGGTTAGTCTGGTCAGATCGTGATGGCTGTTACCACTGAGCAGGGTCAGTTCCAAGTCGGGGTATTGAGTAGAAATCTTGTTCAGAATCTGAGGCAGAATAAGCTGACAAAAGCTGTCAGTGGATGCGATACGTACTTGTCCGGCAGGGGAACGGTTTGCGCCCACAATTGTTCGCCCCAGGGAAAGTACCGCGTCTTCAATACTCTCCATAGCCGAAAGAACTGTCCTGGCTTCGGGGAGCGCTGCGTATCCCGACGGGCTTTTTTGAAAGACTTGGCAGGCGTTTCGTCTCTCGAATGAGGCAACTCTGCGTAACACCGTCGCATGTGTGACGCCCAATGCAGCGGCTGCTGCATTCAGTGATCCATGCCGGCTGACAGCGAGTACGTAGCGAATATCGTCCCAACTCTCATTGTTCATAAATTAACAAGTGACGTCGAATAACAAACAATTACAAGAAAATTCGTTCAAGCTATGCTTTGACGTATTGAACAGGGAGGCACACCATGATGAAGAAATCCGCGATCTTCGCAGCAGGTTTTTTGTCCGTAGCTGTCATTGGGACAGCCATCGCTCATGAAATTGAAAACCCGGCTGTCAAAGCACGAATATCGATTATGCAGCTCAGAGCTTTCAATCTTGCCATTCTTGGCGGTATGGCCAAGGGAGAGACAGAATATGACGCCGAGGCGGCAACACGGGCTGCGAATAATCTGGTCGCTCTGTCGCAGATCGATCAATCTGCAATGTGGCCCGCCGGATCCGACAATGTATCCGACCCGTCCACGCGCGCTCTGCCCGCGATCTGGGAAAACTTCCCGGACGTCGGAGCCAAGGGCCAAGCCTATGCCGACGCGACTGTTGCGATGCAGGCTGCGGCAGGACAAGATGTCGAAGCCCTGAAGGCGGCGATGGGGCAAATCGGCGGAACCTGTTCGGCATGTCACAAAGCTTACAGAGCACCGGAAAACTAAAGGAGTACTAGCTTTGCGGCGTTTTGTTTCTTTCACCGCCGCTGCTGCACTTTTGGTCGGGCTGGCCGGTTTGGTGCTAACCCGACCACAAAGCGTCGACCAGACTCAACTGGACGGGATCTTGCCTGATCTCAAGAGAGGCGAGGCCGTTTTCTATTCAGCGGGGTGCGCGTCCTGCCACTCTGCCCCTGATGCCAGTGGAGAAGAAAAGCTTGTACTCACCGGCGGACGTCGGTTCGAAACAGACTTTGGCACATTCATAGCCCCCAACATATCCAGTGATCCGGAGGCGGGAATTGGCTCTTGGTCTGCTTTTGACTTGGCCAACGCCCTGACCCACGGGACCGGACCCAAAGGGCAGCACTATTACCCGGCCTTTCCTTACACGTCCTATGCCAACATGACGACGGAGGACATCGTATCGCTACGCGCATTTCTCGGTACGCTACCAGCGGTCGTCATTGAAAGTGACGCCCATGAAATTGACTTCCCATTCAACATTCGTCGTGGATTGGGGGCCTGGAAACTGCTCTTCGCAGAGCCTGGTTGGGTGGTTGAGAGCGAACTGACCGACCAACAGATGCGTGGTCGTTATCTGGTCGAAGCACTTGGGCACTGCGCTGAATGTCACACGCCGCGAAACGGTTTGGGAGGCTTGAAACGTGATCTGTGGCTGACAGGTGCGCCAAATCCAAGCGGAAAGGGACGTATCCCCGGCTTGACTGCTGACCAGCTCGACTGGTCCGAGGTAGACATTGCCGAGTATCTGAAATCCGGGTTCACTCCGGACTACGACAGCGCCGGTGGAGAAATGGTCGAAGTGATTGAGAACACGTCGCGTTTAAGCGATGACGACCGTTTGGCAATTGCGGCGTACCTCAAAGCTGTTCCCGTGCAATGAATTGGCATCCGGGTCTGATTAACCAATTTCCTGGCTGTAAATCGAATGTCTAGAGCTTTCCCCTTAGTCTAATAGGCGGAGCCAAGGTCAGCTTCTGGTCACATTCCAGGATTTATGTAACGCAGCTTTCTGCGCATCTCTGCCGTACGTGATCAGCGCAGCAAATGACTCCTATGCTTGCAAAGGCCGTCGGCACGCGGAGGCAGCACCGCCGTGAAGCCGGTTAGCGCATGTTCAGAACATAATCGCTTAGCTTCGTCGAAAAGCTCGGATTTAAAGGTCTGGTTTGGGCTGTGAGCCGCCACCAACGCGATTTGTAGAGAACGCCGGCTTTGAGCCAAAGTGCAGAATGCTGCAGAATGTGCCAATGGCTACGAACTCCGCAAAATTCGACATTGGTTTTATTGAAGACAGCTCATGCTGGGCCTTCGACTAGAACTTCTAATTGCAGCCGTCTTAGGCAGATTTACCTCCGTTCACGCAAAGCAGTTCCATCTCGCATCAACCTATCAGAGTTCGCAAATCGGGTCTGGTCGAGCGGCTTTGCAGGTCGTTTTATTTGTAGTCTTCAAGGGTGAGGCCAAGGATCTTCGACAAGACACCGCCGTGGCGTAGCAAGTCGACCTCTTGAAAGGTACCCACCGCCGCCTTGCAGCGGATCTCGCCGAGCACGCCACCATCGCGCAGCCACTTCACGTTCTTAACCATCCCCGGCACCAGCGTCTCGGGCAGCAGGCTCAGGGCGAAGCGATCCCCAGCACGAATGCCCGCCGTCTCGGGGTCGAACCTGTCGATGATCTGCACGGGCGCCACGCCCATGCCGATCAGGTTGGTGCGGTGAATGCGTTCAAAGCTTTTAGCGACTACGGCGCGGATGTTCAGAAGCGCCACACCCTTGGCGGCCCAGTCGCGGCTTGAGCCCATGCCATATCGGTCACCAGCCAGAATGATCGTAGCCTGTCCCTGATCCGTCAGGGTTTGTGCGGCGTCCGGCAGGGGCAGAACGCGCCCGTCCTCGAGCACGGTCTCAGCTGGGGCCAGCCCCTCTTGCAGGTAGTTCACCGCCAGTTGATTGGTGAAAAGGCCGCGCAGCATGACCTCCCAGTTGCCGCGATAAGCGGCGTAGACATTCATGTCCTTGGGGTCGCCCCCCCGCGCGCGCAGCCATTCGCCCGCCAGACTGGCGGGATCCACCAACCCTGCGGGCGAGAT
Organism: Ruegeria sp. HKCCD7181; assembly: GCF_057221055.1. Taxonomy (NCBI): domain Bacteria; kingdom Pseudomonadati; phylum Pseudomonadota; class Alphaproteobacteria; order Rhodobacterales; family Roseobacteraceae; genus Ruegeria; species Ruegeria sp. HKCCD7181. Next base: position 117,013 of record NZ_JBWVBC010000003.1, read on the forward strand.
ATGGTCGGTAGTCATGTCGTCACCCAGTACCATCAGGGGGGCTGCATGATAATCGCCGAGCCGCGAATGCTGGTGTTCGGCGGTGAATTTCGGCCGTCGTAGGTAGCGCGAGGTCGGCTCCCACGGGAAGCGCGCGCCGTCATGGACCTCGATCCCGTTCCAAGCGTCATTGTCGGCGGCGGCGGCAAAGGCAGTGGACACGTCGGTCTTGCGATAGCCGGCCTTCAATAGCGCCGCGATCTCTGATGTTTCGGGCCAGATGTCACGCAGATAGACCGCCGGACCTTCAATGCTAGTGCCGATCGGGTCGTTCAGAATGTCGCCGATAGTGTCGCCCTTCAGCGCATATGCCACCACCAGAGGTGGCGAGGCCAGAAAGCTCAGGTTCAATTTCGGATGCACCCGGCCCGGGAAGTTTCGATTTCCCGATAGGATCGCGCTGATTGCTTTGCCGTCTTGCAGAGCGGCTTCGATCATCTCGGGCAAGGGACCGGAATTGCCGATGCAGGTGGTGCAGCCATGCCCCACCACATCAAAACCCAGCGCGGACAGATCCGGGATCAACCCCGCGCGTTGCAGGTAATCGCGTGCCGAGGGCGAGCCCGGCGCCATCGAGGTTTTCACCCAGATCGGTACAGTCAGCCCGAGTGCCCGTGCCTTGCGCGCCAGCAGCCCCGCCGCAACCATCATGTAAGGGTCCGAGGTATTGGTGCAGCTGGTGATCGCGGCAATCCCCACCGAGCCATCAGGCACCAGGTCTTCGGCGCGGGGCGCGCGCGACAGCGGACGGTCCAGCGCCGCTTCGATCCGGGCGGCGGCCTGTGCCGGGGCGCAGGTGTCCTGCGGGCGGCGGGGGCCGGAAATGGTCGGGGTAATCGTGGACAGATCAATCTCGATCATCCGGTCGAAACGTGGTGTGCTGTTGGGCTTGAACCACAGGCCCATTGCGCGGAAGGTGGGCTCAATACTGTCGGTCAAGCAGCCAGGCCGCGCGGTGCGCTTCAGATAGGAGACGGTCTCGCCATCCACCGGGAAATACCCGGTTGAGGCACCATATTCCGGTGCCATATTGGCGATTACAGCACGGGCGTCAGCAGAAAGGGTGGACAGGCCGGGGCCGCAGAACTCGACAAAACTGCCGGTGACATCGAGCACCCGCAACCGGTGCGTCACCTCAAGCGCCAGATCTGTGGGCATGGTGCCCTCGGGCAGTTGACCGGTCAGGTTCACGCCCACGACTTCGGGCATGCTCAGCGTCGTGGCTTGGCCGAAAATGACGCTTTCCGCCTCGAGCCCGCCAATCCCCCAGCCCAGAACGCCAATGCCGTTGATCATCGGCGTGTGGCTGTCAGTGCCCAACAGCATGTCGGGATGGGCCCGTCCGTCGGCGCCGATCTCAAGCACCTTTGCCAGTTGTTCAAGGTTGATCGTGTGCATGATTCCGGTGCCCGGCGGATGCACCGTGACCCCATCCATATTCTGCGAGGCCCATTTCATGAATCCATATCGCTCGCCGTTACGCGCGAATTCTTTGCGGGCATTGGCTGAGAATGCCGTCTGCGTGGCATAGAGATCCACCGCCAACGAATGATCAACCGAGACATTGACTGGCAGCTTCGGTGAAAGCACCGCCGGATCGCCCCCCGCTTCGTGCACCGCATCGCGCAACCCGGCAATATCCGCCAGCGCGGGCGTGCAGGTGGTGTCGTGCATCAGGATGCGGTTGGGCATGAACGTGAACTCGAACCCGTCACGCTGCCCCTCCAGCCAAGTATCAAGCGCGCCCAACAGCGCGTCCGACTGGCTGGTTGCGCGCAGGTGGTTTTCGGCCAGAAGACGTAACACAAAGGGCAACCGCTTTAGACGGTCGCCCAGCACATTTGGCAAGTTAGTTACCGTCAGCCGGCGACCCTTTGCATCGATTTCCAACGTGTTAACCATCTTGTCCCCGTTGCGCCCCCGGACGAACCGGAGCCGCACTCACACCAATTTGACCTTGCTATGCAATACTCCATCGGCGTCGCCATAGATCCAGTCGCCCGGCGTAATGGTCACGCCGCCGATGTGAATATCGCAGCCAGCTTTGCCCCAGCCCTCTTTCGCACTTTTCACCGGCGAGGTCGCGAGTGCGAAGACCTGCGTCGCCATCAGCTCGATCTCGGCGCTATCGCGGATGGCGGCGTTGAGAACCAGCCCAGCCCAGCCGTTCTTGATCGCCATCTCCGCAATCATGTCTCCTAGAATGGCAATGCGGGTAGAGCCGCCCCCGTCTACGACCAACACGCGTCCCTCGCCGGGCATTTCCAACTGAGCACGAAGCATCGTGTTGTCTTCAAAACACTTCACGGTCTGCACCGGGGCGGCGAAATGCGGTGCCGTGCCGAAGCGGCGAAACGGCAAGTGAACAAGCGACAGCTTGTCTGCGTGGTCATCAATCAGGTCAGCAGTTTTCATATCGGCCTCACATATTTGAGTATGTTGCTTTCAGGTCGGCCACGTTGGCCTCGCTAAGGAAGCGCGTCTTTTGTCCGCGCAGTGCCACTAGAAGCTTGGCGGTTTCTTCCAGCTCTTCTGCCGCGCACACGGCCGAGAACAGATCCTTGCCCGAAACCACGGGGCCGTGGTTGGCCAGCAGAACTGCGCTATAGGCGCCTTTAAGGTCGCGGATCAGGTCGCCCGATTTCGGGTCGCCCGGCTTGACATAGGGAACCAATTTCACAGTGCCGACACGCATGACAACGTAGGGTGTCAGTGGTGGGATGCAGTCATTGGGATTGGTGTCATCCAAACAGGACAGCGCGGTCGCCCAGGTTGAGTGCAGATGCACCACGGCACCCGCCTGCGGACGGGTTTCATAGAAGGCCTGATGCAGGAACACTTCCTTGGTCGGACGGTCGCCTGCGACATGGCCGCCTTCCAGATCGATCTTGCTGATCCGGTCGGGATCAATCGCGCCCAAAGTAGAATTGGTCGGCGTCATCAAGATGCCATCGGGCAGGCGGGCTGATACGTTGCCCGCCGTCCCGACCGAGAAGCCCCGCGTGAACAGGGACGCACAAAGATCCGACATCTGTTGGCGAAGGTCTGCTTCGGTGCTCATTTCTGCCTCTCCATGATGCGCAACGCTTTGGCGAAGAAGTCCGGTGCGCCAAAGTTGCCCGATTTCAGCGCAAGCGAAATTGGCTGATTGTCACCTAAAGTCAGCACAGGAACGCCGGGATCGATTTCTGCCCCGATGCGCATCGCAGGCGCGCCCAGCTCGCCAGCCACGGCCTGCGCCACCGCGCCCGAGGTTTCACCACCCGCCACAACAATCCGGCGATAGCCGCGCTGCACCAGCGTACGGGCGGTGTCGGCAAACAAAGCGTCCAAAGTCTCGGCCACCGCTTCGCGACCGAACTTGGCCTGAATCTCTTTCACCTCGTCGGGGGCGCCCGAGGAATAGACCAGAGGGGCATTGCCGCTATTCTCGGCGATGAAGCCCAGCAGGGCATCCACGGTTACCGTGCCCTTCATGACGCCGGGTACGTCGATGGCGAAAGTCGGATGAGATTTCTGGTGTTCGGCCAGCTGGCCGCGTGTCGCCCCGGAACACGACCCCGCCAGAATGGCTTCAGGCCCCGATGTGCCCTCGGCGGTGGGGGTGTTGGCTTCGGCCATGCCGCTACGAATGAAGTTGCGCGGAAGGCCCAGAGCGATCCCGGAGCCGCCCGTTACCAAGGGAACGCCTTGAAGTGCCTCGCCGAGGGTTAGTAGGTGCTCGTCCGAGACAGCATCTGCCACAATATACTTCTCGGCGGAATTCGTTATTGCCGCGCGGATCTGTTCAGGTCCAGCCAGAACTATGGACAGCGGTACGTGGCCGACCGCGTTTTTACTTTGCAGACGCAACCAGCGACGCAGGTCGGGATCAGTCATTGGGGTTAGTGGATGGTTCTGCATCCCGCTTTCGCTCAACAAAACGTCACCCACAAACAGATGTCCCTGATAGACCGTGCGTCCGGTGGTCGGAAAGGCCGGGCAGACCACCACACCGTGCGCGTCCAGCACGGCGGTTAGAGCGTCGGCAACTGGGCCGATATTTCCGTCAGGTGTGGAATCGAAGGTCGAGCAGTATTTGAACAGAATCTGCTCGCAGCCCTGATCCAATAGCCAGTTAAGTGCCTCGAGGCTTTCGTGCACCGCATCTTCGACCGGATTCGAGCGTGATTTCAGGCTGACAACCCCGGCGTCGATATCCGGTGCAGCGGGGCCTGTTGGAATGCCGGGATACTGGGCGGTTCTCAAACCTCCTTCGCCGTCAACGCCTTTGGCCAGGGTGTTGGCAACATCGCTGCCACCAGTGAAATCATCTGCGATAACGCCAATTAGCATGTTTGACCCTCTGTATTGTGTTCGATCCGGCGGCGGATTTCTTCAATCGCGGCCTCCGGGCTGGTCAGGACAGGAACGTCAGTGCATGCGCGCACCGCATCCGCAGCGCTGGCCATGGAAAACTGCGCCAACAGGATGACATCAGCATCGGCGATCATGGCAGCAGTGTCGGCAATCAACCGATCATGAGCGCCGTCGTCACCTACCTTTTTGGCGTCCAGCGCGCCCTCGCAAAAGACCGAGGTGATCTGTGCGGTGCTGCCTTTCTCGCGGGCTGCCTCGCGGAACTCATCCTCCATCCCACCGGCGGCGGGGGGGAAGGTGTACAGCATGACGACGCGGTCCCCGTGGGAGAATGCCGCCTCGAACATGGCTTCGTTGGGTTTCATGACGGGAATACTGGCCTCGCGGTTAGCGCGTTCGATGGCGGAACCGAAGGCCGAGCAAGTGAATAGTACGCCATCTGCGTCGGCAGCTTCAGCATAGCGCGACAGATCGATGATCCGGCGTAGTAAGTCACCTGACAGTTCAGCCGATTTCGCACGATCCAACGAAAGACCCTCTTCAAGGATCGAAATCGTCTCGGCTTCCGGCCAAAGCTTCTCGGCAGCGTCCTCGATGGCATCAATCGCGACTTTTGTAGCGTGGATAAGCGCTATGCGGGGCTGGTCAATCATCTTTGCGTCCTGATAAAATCGGCGACACCACAGCGAGAAGGGCGGTGCCGCTGAACAACTGCGGGCAAGAGTTGCCCGAAAGGAAGAACCTCAAGCCGCAACGTTTTCGTGTGCAACGGCATCTGCGACGAGGGAGCCAAAGGCGTCACAGTTTACGGATCCACCCAAGTCACGGGTGCGGTTTTCCGAGACGTCGATCACGGAGTCCACGGCGTCGGCAATTGCCTGACCCGCATCCATCAACTTCTGGATGCCGCGCTGTTCGCCGAGCCAGGTCAGCATCATGGCCGCCGACAGAATCAACGAGGTCGGGTTGGCGACGTTCTGCCCTTGAATATCCGGCGCCGATCCATGTTGCGCCTGAGCACAGCACAGACCGGTTTCAGCGTTGGCATTGATCGACCCGGCCAGACCCAAGGATCCGGACAGTTCCGACGCCAGATCCGAAAGGATATCGCCATAGAAGTTGGTGGCAATCACGACGTCATAGGCCTCGGGTTTACGCACAAGAAGCGCGGCGAAAGCATCAACGATCAGCTCTTCAGTTTCCACCTCGGGGAAATCCTTGGCCACCTCGCGGAAGCAGTCCAGGAACAGCCCGTCGGTCATCAAGAATGAATTCGCCTTGTGGATCGCCGCGACCTTCTTGTTGCGCTGCATCGCCAGCTTGAATGCTTCGCGGCAAATCCGCATCGAGCCGTGGCGGGTGATCTTGCGTACCGAGAGCGCCATGTCGGGATCGGGCATCATCTCGCCCACACCCTTGTACATGTTGCGGTCGGGGTAGAAGCCCTCGGTGGCTTCCCGCATGATCACCAGATCCATACCCGGCGCCTTGTTCGGGATGAAGCTGCGGGTGCGTGCGGGACGGACGTTTGCATAGAGGTCCAGCCCGATGCGGAAGCCAGCCGACACGTTGCGCCCACCTTCGACAACCGGCGGATAGTCCATGTGTGACTGGGTGCCCAGGATCACGCCGTCAAACTCGGTGCGGGCGCGGTCCAGAACCTCCTCCCGCAGGGTGATGCCGTGGTTCTTCAGGCTGGTAAAACCGCTTTCTTCTTCGTGGAAGGTCAGCCCCAGATCAAAGCGTTTGTTTGCAGCTTCGACAACCTCCAGGGTCGCCGCCATGATTTCCGGCCCGATACCATCGCAGGGCAGTGTCATGATACGCATATTAGTCTCCTATGATCGGCCAATTGGCCTAGTTCGTTGAGGGTGTCGGCTTAGTCGCCGACGAATTCTTCTTGATCGCGCGCGGCTTCCATCCGCTTCTTCATGCGACGCCCCATCAGCATGGGCAGCACGAAGCCGGCGATTGCGACAAGCCACAGGATGATGGCCAGGGGACTGCCGACGAGGATGAACCAGTCGCCATCCGAGATCGTCATGGCGCGGCGCAGGTTTACCTCCATCTGGTTGCCCAGGAGGATGCCAAGGATCACGGGCACCAGAGACACGTCGAGTTTACGCAGAACCCAGCCAGCAATCCCGAAGCCCACCATCAGCATCACGTCAAAGGTCGAGCCTGTGATCGAATAGATGCCCACGAAGGAAATCATCGCGACGATCGGCATCAGGATCCGGGTCGGAACCATCAGCACGCGGGTGAAGATGCCTACCAGCGGGATATTCATGGCCAGCAGGATGAAATTTGCTAGGAATAACGAGGCGATCAAGCCCCAGACGATGTCCGGGCTTTTCGAAAACAGCAGCGGACCGGGGGTAATGTTCAACTGCAAAAGGACTGCCAGCAGAACCGCCGTGGTCCCCGAACCCGGTACACCCAGAGCCAACATAGGCACCAGCGCACCGCCAGAGGCCGCGTTGTTGCCCGCTTCAGGTGCTGCGACGCCGCGCGGATCGCCTTTGCCGAAGGTCTTGCCATCGCGATCAACCGCTTGCTTTTCCAGTGAGTAAGCCAGGAACGAGCCCAGCGACGCGCCCGCGCCTGGCAAAACGCCCGAGAAGAAGCCCAGACCCGTACCGCGTACCATCGAGGGGATGCAACGCTTGATCATGCTGAAGTCTGGCATGATCCGGCCAACCTTGGTCGCACCGGCCGAGCCGACAGCGCCGCCGCGGTGATGCTCTAGGAAGATGAACACTTCGCTTAAGGCGAACAGGCCGACGATTGCGATCAGGAAGTCGATGCCGTCATACAGATGTACGTGGTCAAACGTGAAACGCTGCGAGCCGGTCTGGCTGTCACTGCCGATCATGGCGATGCCAAGACCCAGCGCTGCGGCAAATGCCGATTTCGCCTGATTGGTTGACGAGATACCGCCAAGGGTCGCAAAAGCCACCGTGAACAGCACGAAATACTCGGCCGGGCCAAATAGAAGGGCGATCTTCACCAGTTGCGGGGCCAAAACGACCAGACCACAGGTGGCCACGAAGGCACCTACGAACGAGGCAACGCCGGACAGCGACAGGGCTTCTCCCGCCTTGCCCTGCTTGGCCATCGGATAGCCATCAAGACAGGTCATCATCGCTGGTTCGTCGCCGGGAATGTTCAGCAGGATCGAACTGATCCGCCCGCCATACATAGCTCCGTAGTAGACGCTGACCAGAAGGATCAGCGATGCGGTTGGGCCAAGGCCCAACGAGAAGGCGATTGGAATCAAGATCGCTACACCATTGGCCGGGCCAAGACCCGGAAGTGCACCCATCAACGTTCCCAGAAAGCAGCCGATGACCGCCAGCAGCAGGTTCTGCGGGGTGAGTGCGATGGCAAAGCCATCTGCAAGAAGAGACAGAATTTCCATAGGTATCGCTCCTCAGAAACCGAGTGGACCTTTGGCCAAAGCAAGGCCGAGGATCAGGTGGAAAACGACGTAGATACCAACCGAGGTGCAGACCCCTGTCACAAGCGACCAAAGGGGTTGCGTTCCCAGACGCCGCGTCAGGTAAGCCGTTGCGAATACGGTGGAGATCAGGAAGCCGACTTCGGGAAGCGCCCAGCTGTAAGCGAACATGACTGCCGCCGCGAAGACGATTTCGGCAAACTCGCGCATATGCGGCCATTCCGGTTCGTCATCGGGGCGCAGAATGAAATAGAGCGAACAAAGCGCCACGATGGAACCTACGATATAGGGGAACGCACGCGGACCAACCACATCGACCATGAAGCTGTCTTTGATCGTTGACGCGGCCCAGATATAGAAGATGGCAAGCGCCAAACCAAAGCCGCCAAAGATGCGGTCACTCATTTTCTCCTCCCTTTTTTGATGTGTGGTGGGCTGGCCAGTCTATTCGACCAGCCCCGGTGTCGCGTTATTGGATGATGCCAATCTCTTTCGAGAGCTTGGTCACATCTGCGATGCTGCCAGCCACGAAGTTGTGCATATCGTCGCCGAAGTTGTTGAAGGGTGCGATTGCAGCTTCTTCAAGCGTTGCCTGGAAGCCAGGGTCGGCAACCATGGTCTTGATGGCGTTCGACCAGAACTCTTTCGCTTCGTCTGAGGCGCCTGCGGGCATGTAGAGACCACGCCAGTTCGCACCAACGACGTCATAACCAAGCTCTTTTGCGGTGGGGATGTCCGGATAGTTTGCCAGACGTTCGGGTGCCATGATGCCGATGATGCGGATATCACCCGATTCCAAGAAGCCCAGCATTTCCGAGAAGTCACCCGACAGGGCTTCGGTCGCTCCCGAAAGTAGGCCGGTCATTGCTTCGCCGCCGCCGTCAAACGAGACGTATTTCAGCTGCGTGACATCTTCCATTCCTGCTTCGCGTGCCACCAGCATGGGCTTGATGTGGTCGAAGCTGCCAACCGACGAGCCGCCAGCGATACCGACCGAACGCGGATCTTCCAAGATCGCGTCCATCATGTCTTTTAGCGTCTGGAAGGGCGAGTCTGCGCGCACAGCGATGGCGCCATATTCCGCACCGAAGGTCGCCAGAAAGTGTACGTCATCCTGCGTCGCGTCCTCATAGATGCCCTGCGCGATACGTGCGCTGGTCGACATCGACGCTGCAACGATCAGGTTATTGTCTTCATTGCGCTCTTTCGTAACGTGGGCAAAGGCAACACCGCCGCCGCCGCCCGACATATTGGTGACCTGCATCGAATCTTCGATGACACCCAGATCAAAAAGGTATTTGGCGGTTGTACGGCAGATGAAGTCCCAGCCACCACCCGGGTTGGACGGGGCGATGCACTGCGGGCTTTCAGCTTTAAATTCAGCGGATGCGGCGCCTACTCCGGCCAGCAAAGCAACGGTTGCGAAAGCGCTTGCACGCGTAAGTTTCTTGAACACGAGGTGGTCCTCCCATTTTTTCGATGTTCGGTAGCGCGAATCTCGCACTGGCAACATTGATTGCATATCAAGCCACAAAAAGCCAATCTAGATTTGCTTTTGTAACGTTAAAAATTCAAATAATGATCATCATCGGCTTGGTGTCTCCCGGCGATGATATCGTTATACAATTGAAAAAAAACAAAAAAGTACCTATCTACTCAATCTGTAGAGCTAGCCCTGATCTTGTCTCGTGAGCAAAAAACCAATTATTGGCGCGCGTCACCTGGAGAAAAGAGTAGACCTAAATCCAATTTTTTGGTTTTTATAGCTTACAAATCCAGATAACTGGGGGGTTCTCGAAGGTTGGATGCAATCTGAAGAGCAGCACAACACTGTCGAACGGTGATTAGGATGTCAGGACGAACAAGCGAGCTTACAAAGAAGATTTCAAACAGGTTGCTGCATGACATAGTGTCCGGCTCTCTTCTTGCGGGACAGCATGTCAGCGCCCAGCAGGTCGCCGATAGATACGGTGTTTCACGCACGCCAGTGCGTGAGGCTCTGATTCACCTTGAGGACCAGAAGGTGCTCGTCCGGCAGCCAAACCGTGGGTACTTTGTTGCAGACAAAATCCCCTCCAAGATCAATACGACCTTGGCCAATGCGTCACCCGAAGGAAATGAAGACTATCAGATCCTTGCCAATGACTGGTTGACAAACCAGATTCCCGAGGACGTCACAGAATATTTTCTGCGACAGCAATATGGCTGGACCAAAACCAAGGTAAACGACCTTCTGGCGCGGGCGTCCCGGGAAGGCTGGGCCGAACGGAAAGAGGGGTACGGCTGGCGTCTTCTGCCGGTTGCCAAAACCCCAGAAGCTTTCGATCAGATCTATAGATTTCGAATGGCGATCGAACCCACTGCCATGCTCGAACCCACTTTTGAGCTCGATCATAAAGTCTTGGATGAACAGCGGCGAATTCAGGAAGGCATGTTGAACATGGACCTGAACTCTGCACCAGACGAGTCTTTGCTGATGAACGGTTCGCTGTTTCATGAAGAGCTTATCAAACTCTCAGGCAATCCATTTTTCCTGATGTCTCTTCAGAGAGTCAACAGGATGCGCCGCCTGATGGAGTACAGGGCTGAAGTCAATCGCGAACGCTTGATCGAGCAATGCTCTGAACATCTCGAGATCCTGTCACTTCTGGAACGCGGCAATGTTGCCGATGCCTCCTACCGTATGCGCCAGCATCTGAGCGGTGCCTTGAAACGCAAATCGCCACTGGCCTGGAGCTGGGCGGCGGACAACCCAATGGAGACCGAACAAAGCCATGTCACAAGACGCTAGAACTCCGCCCACGATCCGTTCGATGGCGCTGGTTGCGCATGACCAGATGAAAGATCAGATGATCGATTGGGCGAATGCGCATAAACCCGAACTGTCTAGGATGGAGTTGTTCGGCACCGGCACGACCGGCGGGCGTATCGCCAAAGAGACCGGGTTACCGATCTCCTGTTTGAAAAGCGGCCCACTCGGAGGCGATGCCCAGATCGGTGCAATGATTGCCGAGGGGCATTTGGATGCTTTGGTCTTCCTGATCGACCCACTTTCAGCTTTGCCCCATGATGTTGATGTGAAGTCCCTGCTGCGGCTGGCCACTCTTTATAACACTGCTCTGGCCATCAACCCAGCAAGCGCAACATTGATGGTTCGCGCGGCCGGCATTGAAACCGCCGAAACAGCCTGAGGGTTCTTTCTCCGCCCAACCTGCTGAAAATGAATGTCTCCAGCTGGGGCTTTAAGGGGTCATTCAGGCCAATAAAGTCAATGTCGGTTTTGTCCCGCAATGCGGTTACTCACCACAATTCGACGAACGACCGCTCAGAGCCCGAAGCAGACTCCTCGTTGAATTCTGGTACAATCGGCATCAACCATTTTAAGCACTTTTCTTGTGGGAGGGGGCGGCTTTGAAAACCACGGTGATATCATTGATTGTACTTTGCGCTACTTTGGCGGTTACTTACTCGGTTCCCGTATACGGCCAATCCGATAGTGATGAACGCGATGAAATGATCAGAATTCAAAACTCGCTCAGGCTCATTCGTGCGTTCGAGCACGACAGTCGGCATCTCTACTATCTACAAGCCAATGCGATAATCGCTGTCCAAGGCGGTTGGAACGAAGGTGAACTGGCTTATGGCACACGCGCCGACCTATTGGGCGAAGCCGCTGAAAGCCTGCTGCTTCCAAAATTCAAGCGCCTCTCGTCTCGCGTGGGAAGTAACAAGAACCTGAGTGACCAAGAGAAAACGCGATTGTTGGAAGCAGTGGACCATATGTTGCGGGTCGTTGACTTGTCGAACTCAATTGCCGAGGCACTGAACGCAAGCGATTTGGGCTTGGCGATAGAGCTGTACCACGACCAGTCAGTCCCGCTTTTCGAGGCTGTTTGGGCGACGAATTACACTCTGATAAGTGAAGCCGAGAGGCGGCTTCCTCGCCGCTAGATTATCATCTGCCAGCGGCGAACTTCCAAAAAGCCGACCGTAAAGCCAACGGCAGCTTCGTCCGCAAAGCGGTCACTTAAGTACGCATCAGCGAATGGCCGGATCATTGCCATTGATATTCAAACCTATGAAGCCGGCTCGTTGTCAGATTGATCGCAAAGCTCGGATCATATAAACGACCAGTTTTTGTGGGCGTAGTTGAATTCGAGGTCAGAATTGGCCCCTACTCGGTGAATCTTCGCGGTAAGTTCACGGCAAATGCAGGCGAGGCAATCTCGCCATTGTGAGTACCGTTCGGCGTATCATTAGGTTTGATGATAAAATTTATGACCTAAAAATATACCCTTACTGTATTCTTATGTGCTCCGTGTGGGCGCCACTTAGTAACAAAATTCAATACCTTACGGAGATTTTACGATCCCGTTCTACGTGCATGCGAATGCAGGCATATAGCAAACATTGTGCGATTCACGTTTAGTACATCCGAGCAAAATCCAAATCAGCCAGCGTTATCCGTGCGCCGTCTTCCTTATCCAGCCGCAGAAATCGGTTTACATAAACTCAGCGAGTTCTGTGCCTTCTGGCTCACCTTGAATACCGCTTAAAAACGGGCGGGCGTCAAGAAGCGGATGTCGAGCGAAAATCTATTAAAGTTCAGATAGATACGCAACAGAAAGTATGTTGAATACCAGAGCCAGCCCAACCATCCGCATGCAGCGTTATTTGCCTAATACCGCTTTATGTAGGAATCAGGAACCTCATCGGCATCAAAGAAAATTAATACTTTTGAATTACATTTATGCGCCAAATTGTTCGCACACAAATTGCCGTTTGTTGTCAATTTTAGAACAACGTTAACAGAACATGAACAATGTATTCGTTGAGTGTTCAACCGACTTCGTCATACTACCTTTCACCTAACCGAGCGAAACTGGGAACGCTCGGCGACATTGAAGGGGAAACGCATGAACAAGACTGCCATCGAGGTTGCATTGCTTCGTACGCCCGCAATTTTGCAATCCTCGACGAATGCTCGGAGCTGCGAGTTGGTAACTTCAACTAAATCCAATAGTGGTCGCTTCCCTCCGATCGAAAGTGCACTTTTGGCGACAATCCATACCAAGAGTTTGGAAGAGGCATTGAAGGACGGTTGAACCCTAAAATGCATGTCGGTGGTTTTTCGGTTCGTCCTTCCCGGAAAACCAAAAAGTCTAAGCCCGCTCTTTTGACAAGAGCGGGCTTTCCCATGCAGACGTAACAGGATCCGAATACGGACCATAAAGTCAGCGAGATATCCTTGGCCAGTGAGTTGGAACCGACTGGACCAGCCAAATGATCAACGATCGCCTGGCTGGCCCAGCTTGCCTTGCCTCCGTGAGCAGCAGGGCAAAGGTATTAAACGTCAAAGGCCGAGCAGAGATTTCACGGCTGCTTCAACTTCATCTGTCACGGTCTTGTTGGCCGCGTTTTCCAATGCCTCACGCTCTGTGACAGCTTGTCCATCGGCAAGCTCTGTCAGGTCCGCGACCTCGGAAACCGTTTCGTCATACTCAACCGCAGCCTGGTGTTCTTTGGTCAGAGAGTCAGCAGTATCAACTGAATCCTGCAAGTCAGATCTGGCCTGGTCCAGCTCTGCCTCAATGTCAGGGTTGGTCCCCCCGGCATCTTCAAGCGCATTTTCCAATTCAGACACGCGATCCTGTTTGTCCTGCACATCGGACAAGGCCGATTCGAGATCCTGCTCGATTTCCGTGACCGACCGATCGGGCGGTGTCAGACTTTCAAGAAGGGTCTTTTTCTCTTCCAGGTCATCGCGCAATTCATCGCCGATCAAAACCGCATCGCGATAGGCTGCAATGCGACCGACCCGCGAATTCGGCGATGCGTTTGTCAGAGCGCTTTCACTTGCATTTGCAGCGTTCAATGCCCCCAGTTCGGATGGATGCACTCCTAAAAGTGCGGCCATCTTGTTTCCCTTCGGGCGCGCCTCAGTACGAACTGGTTCTTCCAGATCACGCGTGACACGAATCTTTTCCTGTTTCGTTTTTGTTACCTCGGTCCGAGGTTTTTTACCGCCAAAGAGTGTCTTCAGGGAGAACCCGCCACCTTTCGCCCCTTTTGTCCGCGAACCTCCGGCAGCAGAACTCTTGCGATTGGAATTTCCAGCAGCTTTTTGACTTTTGGCTTTGTCTGCACCTTGTCCGCCGGCATTGCCATTGCCGCCGCCGTTGCCATTACCATTGCCGCCGCCGTTGCCCTTTCCGCCTCCATTTCCTTTGCCTTCCTTTGCGAAAGTAACATCAGGAAAAACTAAAGTTCCCACAATCGCGGTCGAGCCTAGCAGGGCTATTGCGATGGCTGCAGCTTTTAACAGGTCTGGTGTCTTGGTATTCATCACAATCCTCGTCAATCAAGCGCATCTGGCTATCGGATTTCTCACGCTGTCAGAGCGCGCTGGAATCAATACCCCACTTTTTTACTTGACCCGATCTTGGTTGAACCCACGCGGAACTGACCGTTCATCATCAGTTCACGTTGCGGTCTGTACATTTACACAACAATTGCACAGTGTAGAGTGCCGAGGATGAAGACTATCTTCGCAATCGTGTTTCTGATTTCCCTACTCCAACCCGGAGAGGGGTATGCGGCTGCGCGTGAGCTAAAGCAATCCGAGCTGCGTAAGGCAACTGCATCCGGTACAGCCATTCGTCTGAAATCTGTTATAAAAGGGGTCGAAAAAGCATTTGGCGGCACCCCTGTCGACGCACGTGCATTCCAGGCGGACAAAGTTTATTATCGTATCCTGGTCAAGAAACCCAACGGCAAAATTGTCAGTGTTATTGTCAATGCGCAAACCGGCGTTGTCGTGCCCAATCGTTCCAGTGTCGGACGCCAGATATCTGAAGCTGCCAAGTCGAATTCAAGCAACTCGGCGAAGGCTACATCGCGCGGAAACTCTGGCAACAAAGGCAATCGCGGCGGCAAGGATAACGGAAACGGCCGTGGCAACGGCGGCGGTAACAGCGGCGGCAACGGCGGCGGTAACAGCGGCGGCAATGGTGGCGGCAATGGTGGCGGCAACGGCGGCGGTAATGGTGGCGGCAACGGCGGCGGTAATGGTGGCGGCAAAAAATGATAGCTGAATTATTGTCAGCAGGTCTATAGTTTCAGAGTATGAGAGTTTTATTGGCGGAAGACGAGCCGCACCTTTGCGGCCAGATCAAAAAGCTGCTGAACGCTGAAGGGCGCGTTGTGGACGTTGTTCACAGCGGTATTGACGCCCTTCACATGGGTTCGACCGAACCGTATGACATGATTATTCTCGATATTGGCTTGCCCGATCGCGACGGTATATCCGTGCTACGTGAATGGCGAGGTGCAGGTGTCAAAACACCGGTGCTGATCCTAACGGCCCGAGATGGCTGGAGTCAGCGCGTTGACGGTCTGGACGCAGGTGCCGACGATTATATGACCAAGCCATTTCATATGGCCGAGCTGGCGGCGCGTGTGCGTGCGATCCTGCGACGCCAAAGTGGGCAACTGAACCCGGTGATCGAGATGGGAGATGTCATTCTGGATACCAGGAACGGACGGGTGACGGCAGATGGGATTCCAGTTGATCTGACTGCTCAGGAAATCGCTGTGCTCACATACCTGGCACATAATGCCGGGCGGATGATCTCAAGAACCGAGTTGTCAGAGCATATATATGAGTATGACGGGGACAGAGATTCAAACACTATTGCCGTATTCATTACCCGCTTGCGCAAGAAACTGGGGTCAGACCTTATCACTACGGTGCGCGGTCGCGGATATATGATTAACTCAGCCTGATGTTGTCACTGCGTCAACGGGCATTGCTGGCGGGAATAGCGACCGGAGCAGTGTCCGTCGGAGTGGGCACGCTCGCGGTTTTTTCTTATATTGACTCCAGAGTATCGGATCGTTTCGACACCACTCTGCTAGAGCGGCACACACAACTTGTCGTTGGCTTAAGTGTAACTACGAATGATCCCGATGCTTTGCGAGATCTGATGTTCGACCCCGCTTATGGATCTCCGTATTCCGGGCGTTATTGGCAAGTCACTGGAAATAACGGTGATGTTTTCACATCCGCATCGCTTTTCGATGAGACCATAGACGAGCCCGAAGGGGATTTGGATGTCCTGACCCTCTGGAACACCCTTGGGCCTGACAACGAAGCAATACGAAGTGCGTATCAGAAAATTACCTACGAAGACGGAACCGTTTGGGGTGTAAGCGTTGCAGAGAGCCAGGCCCAGTTGATCGGAGAACGGCGTGCAGCGCAGCAAAACTTGCTGCCGGTGTTCGGCCTTGTCGGGCTGATTGGAGTTGCCGGTTCACTGTTGCTTATGTCAGTTATTCAGGGACCGCTTCGCCGGTTGCAGACGGATGTGGCCCATCGTTGGGAAACGGATGAGGACCTCAACCCTTCAGATTACCCCGGAGAGGTTTCTCCATTGGTCGATGATCTAAACCAAGTGTTGCGACGCAACCGGGACATTGTATCGGGTTCCCGTAGGCAAGCGGCTGATCTGGCCCACGCTCTGAAAACCCCGGCATCCATCCTGCGGAATGAATTGGTCAACTTTACAGATTTAGGTGTTCAAACCGAAATCGCGAAAGAGGCTCTTGATCGGATTGACACTCAGCTTGGTCGGTCGTTGGCAAGAATGCGGGCGATGAACACGGCGGAGCTCACACATTCGCGAACGGACTTGTCAAACTCCATAAAACGGCTTGTACGATTGTTCACCGTCACGGCGGATAGGGAAAATAAATCGGTTGAAGTCATGTGTGAACCCGATCTTTGGGTTCGAATGGACGCACAGGATATCGAAGAAGTCATGGGCAACGTGTTGGATAACGCCGTCAAATGGTGCGACAAGGTGGTTCGGGTTTCGGCTTGGCGTAGAGAGCAAAGTATTGAGATTCGAATTGAAGACGACGGGCCGGGAATACCGGAAGACTCCCGCAGAGAAGCGCTGCGGTCGGGCGGTCGCCTGGACACATCGGTTGCGGGCAGCGGTTTGGGGTTGGCGATCGTAGTTGACTTGTTGAACGCCTACGGCGCTAAGCTCACATTGGATAGATCGAAAACGCTTGGGGGATTGGAAATTCTTGTGGCGATACCTGCAGGGCCTAATAGAAAATCAATTTAAGGCGCCCCTTCTGAAACTTTGTAAACCCGCCTAGACGGCCTTTCAGCCTTTTCAGAACTTTGCTCTAAACTTTTCCACCTGCAGAGCGCACAGACTCACTTCCAGATTCTGCCTTTCGGTTCAGCAGATGCAGCAACTCGACTTGATTTGAAGCCCCTGTCTTGGAAAATATTGAGCTGAGGTGCGAACGGATTGTTGCCGATCCGACAGACAACGTATCCGAGATCATCTTGACCGTCATTCCTTCTTTCATCATCGCGCACACCCGGAATTCACATCTGCTAAGTTCCGCGGGGTTACGAGGATCAAGGACAGGAACACAGCTATCGCCATTGACCTCATTCAGAAGGTGATTTCGGACCCGCTCAGAATTGGCAGAAACCGAGCCCGGTAATCGTCTGCTCCAACCGGACGCAAGTGTTGAAGCCAATATTATCAATAGATCCAGATCGTGACTTTTGGGTTTATGCCTATAGTGCAATTCAAGATGGTCGACATTCCCACCGCTTGTTTCAAGCGGAACTATTATCACTTCCTCAAAGCCACTTAGCTTTTGATCCTGATAGCTGGGCATCGACACATTTTCTGCAGCTACCATATCTGAAAATTTCCAAACTGAACCGGCTTTCGCGGTAGAAATGCATTCCCCCATAACCAATTCTACTTGCGTTTGGGGTTGCGAAGGCCAAATCTTCCCCTCTTGAATACAGCAGCGGGCAATATGTTTGACTTTCTGGTTCGTTTTTGAAGTTCGTGCAATTAAAGCCGCGTCGGCACTTAGCAAATGAATTAAATGACTGAGGACGCTTGAAAAGGGTTTATTACCACTCAGCGCTTGCATCCATTCCACGACGAAATTCAAGCTACTCTGCGCGTTGGCGCCTTTTGGAAAGCTGACACTCATAACCAATTGACCGTTTACTCAAAAAACTTCAGCCGAACTCGTGCGACCCTCACTACAATCACAAACTTGTTCAGCTATGGTCGCGTCAGCAACTGATTTTATGACCTCTTCCATAGGTCGAAGCACAGCGGGGCGGTCATTGCGATTCTCGCAAGCTATTGTTTAATAATAATTTAACTTGAGCGCAATCTCGGAATACTCTCTTCTAACCTGCTCCTTTTGTCGATTTTATCAACTCAAAGTTAGATCAACTTTCCGTACAATTAGGAGTCCATAATGTCCATTGTTTCTAATTTCAGCGATTCGCTTTGCATTAATAACCCGTTAATGCGAGGTTCACATATTTCTTCTTAAGGATGCTTCATTCACCAACAAAACACTTCATAGCTGCATTACTTTCACTATTGACGGAAGGCGAGTGTATTTGGCGCAATTACGGTGATTGAAGAGCTGCTGCAATAAATGCCTGGCTCGCGTTGCAATATCTCGCAACGCCGAAATCAATCTAACCTTTCGGGGGATACATGACTAAATTCATGAAAAAGTTTGTTAAGAGCGAAAGCGGAGCGGCAATTGTAGAATACGGCCTCGCCCTTTTGGTCGTCGCGTCGATTGCCGTTGGTGCATTCACGTATCTTGGTACACAAACCAACGCCAACGTGACTAGTGCATGTGGCGCATTGGGTAGCGCAACCTGCACCACTACGACACCGTAAAGTGCAGCCTCTTCTTAGCAAGAAAGAATTCTGCGCCGCCGTCAAACTGTAGCGGCGCAGAAGTTACCGCCGGGATTTTCGAGAACGCAGGAATACCGACGTTCCAGAATTTGAAAGCGTAACTTTTGGAGTCAGATATGCGTGTCAGACCAATCATTACAACACTCTTCGGAATTGCAATTGCTTCCGGGTCCGTCTTCCTGGCGAAAGATCACATTCAGTTCAAACCCAAATCCGCCAGTGTGTCGCTGGATGCGGATTTGGTCGAGATTTACGTTGCCAAATCCGAAATAGCCTTTGGCCAGATGATCGAAAAACACCACGTCACGATATACCCTTGGCCGCGCGAGGCTTTACCAGCCGGCGTTTTCACCCAGATCGACGTACTTGTTCCTGAAAGCCGCAAACAGTTGCGCCGCGCAAAGGGCCGTTTTTACCCGGGTGAGGTAATGCTGATGTCCAAAGTTTCGAACTTCGGTGAAAAAGTCACACTGGTTCAGAAACTGGGAGAGAACACCCGCGCCATGGCCATTGAGGTTGATGCGGTTACTGCGGTGGGTGGTTTCGTTACTCCCGGTGATCGCGTGGATATTGTTTTGACGCAAGGCGCACAGATGGAATTGAGCGCCGTAACCATATTGCAAAACATTCGCGTGATCGGCGTGGACCAACAGTCCGAAGAGTTGAGCGATCAGCCCGAAGTCGCCCGCACGATTACGGTTGAGGTGACGCCTGAACAAGGTCAACGCCTGGCACTGGCTCAAAGAGCCGGAACGCTCAACTTGACCCTGAGAACACTGGATGGTGTTGAAGACGAGCCCATGGAAATGGTTCGCTTGCGGGATCTGCTGCAGGAAGAGGGCCCTGTAGAAAAGGTAGAGGCCCAACCAACCGTAAAGTTGCGCCGCGGGACGGAAACCGAAGTTGTAACCATCCAGAGAAAGCGCCCTGAATCCGAGACAACGACAGAATCTGAACCAGTCGGTGGGTTGGAAATTAACAATCAGACGGACGCTCAGCTGGCACCTGCGGTCGTGACGCCCGGCGTCAAACCAAAATCTCGTCCGATCGAAGTCAGCCAGCGTTCCGGGCAGTAAGTCCTCGCCATGTTTACTAAAACGATCATATCCAAATTTGCGAAAGAAGAGTGCGGCACCGTCGCGATCCTCTGGGGCACGGCATTTGTAGCGTTTCTTGGCTTCTTTGCGATCACATTGGATGTCGGCCGCTTAAACTCGACGCATGCGGAACTTCAGTCCTTTGCTGACAATGTGGCTTTGGCCGCAGCTGGTGAGTTGGACGGGCAACCTGATGCGATAACGCGTTCGACGAATGCTGCCGCCAACCTGATCAGCGACAGCCAGACTTTTGCCACGGGATCAACTACCCTTTCGGGGGCGGCTGATTACGCGCTCACGTTCCATTCTGCGCTACCAGCTTCGGATTTGGCCCCGCTCGGTGCGAATGTCACCACGGACCCAAGGAAAGCCAAGTTTGCGCAGGTTGTTCTAACTCCAAAATCGCTCAACATGAGTCTTGCGTCGGCATTGGACAGGCTACTTGGAGGCAGCGGTTTTTCGGCGGCCAGCGTTTCAGCTGAGGCTGTGGCAGGATATTCGAAGGCAGCCTGCGATATCTCACCTCTGATGTTCTGCCTGCCGCCCAACTGGGAGACCACGCTGACTGTAGGCGATCAGATCCTGCTCCGCAGCGGCGGCAATGGCACTGCCTGGGGGCCGGGCAACTTCGGCTTCATTGATCTGGCGACATTTCAAGACACCTCGGGTGTTTGCGCAGATGAGGGCGGCAATAAGCTGGCCTGCCTCATCGCGGCGCAGGACCAGATTACACAATGCATCCTGACCAACGGTCTGGACACGGAGCCCGGTCAGAAAGTCGGCATCACCAATGCTGCGTTCAACGTACGCTTTGACATTTATCGTTCCGTTCTCAACGGAGAGAAAAACAACGTCGATTTTGCCCCAGCACCGAATGTAATTAAAGGGATCGAAAAGAACGGTGGCGGTGCCTGCATTCAAGGTAATGAACAACTGACACCCGATACGATGGCCCTAGGTCGCGATCTGTGTATGAGTGCAGGTACCTGCGGCGGCAACAACCGATTTGGAGACGGCAATTGGAACCGCACAGGCTACCTCAATCAAAACCACGATCTGGCCGACGGCATTGCAGACGGTCTTGGCAGTGATACGCATCTGCCTTCGCTGTCCGGATCGGACACCGTCTTTGCCGGCACGCGGTACGGGATGTACCTCAGGGAAATCGCTTACGGAAACACGAACCCTCATGCAGCACCAAACGCAAACGCCATTCTGAACCCTTCGCTTGCGGAAACCGGCCGCCCAATGTGTTCGAGCCGTATGTCAAACGATCCGGCACGACGCGTTGTGACAGCCGCTGGCGTCGATTGTGCCCAAAACCCCGTGTCTGGTTCGACGAGCGGAGTTCCGGTCACAAAATTTGTCGCCGTGTTCCTGACCGAACCGGTGGGCGATAACGGTGGCTCGCCCCCCAGTTTTGACATCCATGGCGAGGTCGTAGGCTTCCCAGACGTTACTGGCGTCGGCAGCGGCGGCAATGGGTTCGGCGGTATCTTTCGCGACCTCGTACAGTTGTACCGATAAGGGGGGCGTAGTTTTATGAAAATACGCCTGACAACCCCATTCAAACATTTCGCCAAGAATGACGATGGCGCGATCATCGTGGAATTTGGTCTTGTTATGCCAGTCATGTTGCTGATGTTGGCAGTGACATTGGAATCCGCTCGTCTGATGTGGTCATACCAGTCGGTCATCGCGGGCGTTCGGGATGCCAGCCGCTACCTGTCCAGAGTCACGCCAGCCGACATCTGCACGTCAGGTGGCTCTGTCACAGGTCTTACCGCAACGCTAAAAGGCATCGTGGAACAAGACATCAACGGCAACAACCTGTTCCCGTCCAGCATATCCGTAAACTCAGTCACTCCTAGTCTGTCCTGCGTTTCCGGTACCTACCGAATGAACCCGGCCCCTGTAGGCCAGGTCAGTGCAAACATCACTATTCAATTCCCGATGGGTGGCCTCTTGTCGCTCTTCGGCAGCAACGCGTCATCGGTGACGACTGACGTCGCTGATACATCGCGGATTTTTGGTCAATGAAACGTTTGCCAACTATACACACACAATTGCGCCACGTCGGAAAAGGATTCATGCGCGGCCAGGACGGTGGTGTTCTCGTCGAGTTCGCTCTGGTTGTTTCGCTATTTTCTTTCCTGTTTCTGGCGTTGCTGGATTTCGGCCGGCTTTCCTACAGCGGTGTGAACGCTCAAAAAGCCGCGCAATTAGCTGTGCGCCTTGCAGTTGTTCGACCTGCGGCGTGTGCAGGTATTCCTCAAACCCATCAGCGAGGGACGTCTACACTGGCCCCACGTTTCGGTACGTCCTGCAATGCTTCTGCCGGAGTGTGTGCCAACGTTGGAACAATTTCCTGCGCGGGTGTCGCCACGAACGCCACCGCCTCAGAAATCTGGGGTCGCATTAATCCGCTTTTGCCACCTGGCACCACGATCGACGTGATGCAGTTCTCATACGCCTTTGATTCCAATCTGGGCTTTCTGGGTGGCCCTTACACACCCATGGTCACAGTCGAATTGAACCTTAATGATTTTCAGTTCGTGTCACCGCTGGCCGCGCTGGCAAACGCCGCAGGCGCAACCAACAGCACACTATCTTCGACAGCCGGTTACTCCAATTTCAGCGTCTCGCTGCCTGCTGAAGACCTTGCACTAGGAGAGTCAGGATAATGGATCATAACGTTTCCAATCTGAAGTCACATTCGGTCATGCTTGTTTCCGAAAGGGAGGGCATCGCTCAGATTGTCGCTGACGTCTTTCCGCCCGAAAAAAACAACAAGATCACCGAAAACGCGACTTCTTTCCAAGCCTTGAACGGAACTGCCCTTCAACTTGCGTTCAAACATGACTTAGTAATCTTTGAAATCAACCCTGATGATCTGGGTGAAGTGCAAGCTATCGAGGAGTTGCTGGCACATCGCAACGACGACACGCTATTTGTCGCGCTGACACAGAATGACCTTTCGATCACTAAGGCGCGAGAGTTGCTGAAAATTGGCATTGACGAGGTTCTTCCCCTGTCGATTGACGGCGAGGAGCTGAAAGCAACGATCAGCGAAAGATTTAGCGCGCGCACTGTCCCACAAACTTTAGTCCTGGATGGATCATCTGCGCTTGGCAAAGTGATACCGGTGGCGAAATCTCGTGGCGGTGTAGGCGCTTCAACTGTTGCCGTGAATCTTGCGTGCTCGCTGGTGGGCGGAAAAGGATCCATTTTCCGCAAAACCGAAAAAAGTCGAGTCGCCCTGTTGGATTTTGACCTCCAGTTCGGAAACGCAAACGTGTTTCTGGATATCGAAGACAATGGAGGGTTTCTGCAATTCATAGAAAACGCTGAAGAGCCCGACGATCACTTTTTGTCTTCAATACTCCAAAGCCATGCTCTGGGTGTAGATGTTTTGTGCGCGCCTGCTCCGTTGGTTCCGCTTCAGTCGATGCGGCCGGACCTAATCGAAGGTATGCTCGACGTGCTTCAGCGTCGGTACGACTATATTGTGATAGATCTTCCCTGTGCCGTTGTGGAATGGGTCGAACCCATATTCAAGCGCGCGACCCAGCTTGCCTTGGTTACCGAAACAACCGTGCCATGCGTCCGCCAGGCGAGGCGTCTGATCGACTTTTTCCGTGAAGCAAATGTTGGGCTGCCAATGGAAATCATCGTCAACCGCGAGCGGCGGACAATGATCAAGCCAACACATGTTCGCGAAGCCGAGAAGGTGTTGGAAACAAAATTGAAACATTGGTTGCCGGACAACCCGAAGGTGGCCCGCAATTCCGTGGATCTTGGACGTCCGATCGTCGACATGAAACCGCAATCGGATCTGGGAAAAGCGTTGGCAAAGTTGGCTACTGCCTTAATGGCGGACGTACAGCCTGCGGCGACAAAGAACAATTAAAGGGAGATCACCGTGTTCAACGAATATAGATCACGCAGGGCAGCGTCTAAATCGAATGTGCTTACGCTGGAACGGCCAATTGAAAATCTGCCCGAAACCAAGGTGACCCCTGAACCCATAGACACAGATCTGCAGGCTCATCTGGAGCTCAAAAGCCGCCTGCACGGCGAACTTCTTGACCGGCTCAACCTGTCTGTCATCGACAAGGTCGAACGGTCCGAATTGAAGCGCCAGATCGCGTCCCTTGTAACAGGTTTGATCGAGGCTGAACGCCTGCACCTGAAGTCAGAAGCCTTTACTGCACTTGTCGAAGAGCTCATCCACGAAGTCATGGGATTGGGGCCGTTGGAGCCACTGCTGGAAGATCCAACCATCAACGACATCCTCGTCAACTCATACGACAAGGTTTACGTTGAACGCTTTGGTTTACTGGAGCCGTCAACTGTTCGTTTTCGCGACGAACGACACCTGCTGCGGATTATTGACAAGATCGTCAGCAAAGTTGGCCGTCGAATCGATGAATCCCAGCCTTGGGTTGACGCCCGCCTGGAAGACGGCAGCCGGGTCAACGCCATCATTCGGCCTTGTTCAGTCGATGGGCCTGCATTGTCGATCCGCAAATTCTCTCGCAACCCGTTGACAATAAGCCGGCTTGTCGAGCGAAACAGCATGAATGACCAAGCGGCGAAGCTTCTCGAAGCGTTGGTGGAAGCGAGGCTCAATGTTCTTATTTCGGGGGGTACCGGCTCGGGCAAAACGACCATGCTGAACGCCGTTTCATCGTTCATCGATGGCAAACAGCGTATTGTGACAATTGAGGATGCAGCCGAACTGCAGCTTCAGCAAAGCCATGTTGTCCGGCTTGAAACCCGCCCTGCTAATTCAGAGGGGCAGGGCGTTATTACTCAGCGTGATCTTGTCCGTAACGCCCTTCGGATGCGTCCTGATCGCATTATCGTCGGAGAAGTTCGCGGTGCCGAGTGTTTTGATATGCTCCAGGCCATGAATACAGGGCACGACGGGTCTATGACTACCGTTCACGCGAACTCGGCGCGTGATGCTCTGAGCCGGGTCGAACAGATGGTGACAATGCTGGGGGCCGACCTGCCGATAAAAACGATCCGATCTCAAATCGCTTCGGCCATTCATATTGTGTTGCAGCTCAGCCGCCTCAGCGATGGCACCCGCAGAGTCGTCAGCATCTCCGAAATTACGGGCATGGAAGACGACACAATCACAATGCAGGACATATTTGTCTTCAAGCGCCGGGGGAAGTCAGAGAACGGAGAAGTTCTGGGAGAGTTTCTACCCACCGGCATCCGACCGAAATGTTTCGATCAACTGGTTTCAGCCGGAATTGATGTGGACACCAACATGTTTATTCGCGGGGCTATGTCATCATGATCGACTTACAGCCAAACACACTGAATATTCTGATTTATATTGCAATTTTTCTAGGCATATTGCTGGCATATGAGGGGTTGCACCAGCTGCTCTTGCGTAAAGAGACTCTTAGCGAAGCGCGAAACCGCCGCATGAAGATGATTCAAAGCGGCGCCTCAACTGATCAGGTTCTGCAGTTGCTGCGGGATCCCGCAATGGTGGCCGCGGGTGACCGGCCCGGATTGATCGCCCGTTTTCGCCGTCTACTGGTTCAAGCGGGGTTGGCAATTAGCCCCATTTGGGTTGTCTCTGCTGCCGCAATCCTCGCAGCGGCGGTTTTTGTTGGTGCATCCCGCTTCATTGCTCCGGAACTCGCGGCGGCCCTGAGCGCAATTGTCAGCTTGGTCCTGCCGATAATCGTGCTGATTGCCATGAAAGAAAACCGGTCAAAGAAATTGACGAAACAGCTGCCAGATGCCTTGGACCTGATGGCTCGGGGTCTCAAAGTTGGTCACCCCGTGGCCGTAACGGTTGGAAATGTCGCCACGGATCTGCCAGACCCCATCGGCTCGGAATTTGGGTTTATTCAAGATCAGATCAATTATGGCGATGACGTCGCGACCGCCTTTCACGATTTTGCAAAGCGCGTTGGAACCGAGGATGCGAACTATCTTGCAGTCAGTATCGGCATCCAGCATGGGACCGGCGGCAATCTCGCACGAATTCTGGGAATTCTGTCCCAGGTCATCCGTGACCGTCAGATTATGCAGAAGAAAATCAAGGCCATTTCTGCCGAGGGACGTCTGAGCAGCCTCATACTTACGATTTTGCCGGTCATTATTTATCTTTCGATCGAACTTTCCACACCAACTTTCTATGGCGACGTTCGCAGCGACCCGTGGTTTCCGTTTTTTGCCTACGTGATTATCGGCCTGACGATTACTCAAGGGTTGCTCTTGAAGCGGCTCGTCAAATTCAAGTTTTAGAAGCGAGCGGAGATATGGATACCATTCAAAACATTCTGAACGACCAAGGCCTTCCCCCGCAGTTTCTTCTGCTGTCCGGTATAGCTGTTAGCGTTTTCTTTGTTGTCCTGGGTCTTTCGGGCATGACTGCCAGTGACAACACAGCGGCGCGGCGCATGCGCGTTGGGTCAGTTTCACAGGCGCACGGGCAGGACTTTGACCTCATTCAAGGTGATGACAGTGACCCGCATGGTTTGTTCAAGGCATTTGTACCAACGTCGAGACAGGAACGTTCCAAAATCGGAAGGTTGCTGAAACAGGCGGGAATTCAACGAAAGCATGCCATTCGTTCGTTTTATTTCTTCCGTGTGGTTACTGGATTCATCCTTCCGGCAGCTTTCGTAATTGCGTTGGCCTTGCCAATTGAAACGCAAGTTCAACTTGGGATCGCTAGTTATCTGCAAAGTATCACATGGATGACCGCGTTGCAGATCGTGACAGTATTGATGGTTGCTGGGTTTTATGGCCCCGCCCTTTGGCTGCGTTACCGGATTAACAAGCGCCGTCAGGCAATCGAACACAGCCTCCCAAATGCACTGGACCTGTTACAAGTGGCGATAGAGGCCGGGTTGGGATTTGATGCGGCGATGGTCCGCGTGTCGCACGAGCTGGCACATGCGGCCCCGGAAATCTCGCAGGAGTTCTCAATTCTTCAATTGGAACTTCAAGCTGGCAAGGAACGGCAGGTGGCCTTTTTGGACATGGCGGATCGGGTCGGCATTGATGAGGTGAATTCGTTTGCGAATGCGTTTTTGCAGTCCAATCAGTACGGCACCAGCATTTCCGCCTCATTGCGCAGATTTGCGACTGACATGAGGTTGGACCGCGAACTACGGGCGCAAGAAAAGGCCAACCGCCTACCTGTGCAAATGTCAGCCGTAATGGCCATGTGTATGATGCCCGTCTTGTTGTTGATTTGCTTGGCACCAATGTTGATCCGTTGGATTAACATGTTTGGGTGAAGAGCCACAAAGCGACGCTGTTTTGCGTACCGGCAGGATTTCTCGCGCAGCTAATCACACAACGCGTGATTCTCGGTGTTTGTTAGTGGCGAGTGGTTTATCCGACATTGGCCACTTGTCTACCCGCGCTCGGACTTCTCGGCGTCTGCGCCATGGCCGTGGCATTCGGAGGATTTAGATATCGCTTATGCCGATGCTCACCCTCTGAAGTGAGGCTTTCGACATATGGCTCAGCGATCTCCTCACAAGCAGCTCTAAGGCAGATAGCCATTTGTCGCGCAAACTCTTCGGAGACACTCGCATCGCGCACGCCTCTTGAAAGGCAGGTGTAGGCGATCACTATCGAGGTTTACGAACACGATTTTTTTATCCGGAATGATCGCACTTCAACCAAGGCGCAATCAGCCAAACCGCGCGGGTGCTCCCATCGGTTGGCGCGAGCTTGGAACTACCTGACGGGCGCAGCACTTGACTATTACAGGCACTCGGCGATTGAATACATACCGGCAAGGTTTCCTTGCACGATCATTTGCGATGGGTCTTTGGGTTTATTGCGTTTTTCAGCGTCCTGCCTATCACTTGTTAGTTGTGGGATGTGTTTTAGGTATTAGATGTTAAAGCTAACAGTCCTTTTCCTATACTTGGCTTTACCTGCGCTTTTGGTCATAGGGCCGGTCACCAGAAGCGAAGGATTCCGCTGGGCGTTATCGATTGGATTTCTAACTTTTTTCGTACTTTCCACTTTCCGGCCCACATTTGCAGGACGAGTGTTTCAAGTTGGCTTGGGGACGATACTGGTGCTGCTCAATGCAGCGCTTTCAGCATCGTTTATTATACAAGGTACACCTTTTAATGCTGCGTTTTTTGCGCACCTCGATGCATCGACCCTCAAAATCGCCTGGCAAACGCAAGCCATCGGAGTGCTGGCATTTGCCGTTTACGTGCTTGCAGCGCCATTCATAATACTTTGGGCAGGCCGAAACAGAGTAGCAGATAACCTTTTTGACCGGCTCCCGCCCAGACGAACCGTTGTGTTCAAGGCCTGCAGTCTTCTACTTTGTGTTGGCCTTAGCTTTCCGATTTCGGCGATAGCACAACACTATATGAACCAAGGCAAAAGTTCCGAGCGATTAGATGCCACTTTAAGCGAGCTTCAGCGGCAAACCTTACCCGTCAATATCGTAATGTCCGAACGAAAAAACGTGGTGTTGCTTTACCTTGAAAGCCTTGAACAATCCTATTTTGACGAAGCCAGATTCCCCGGCCTTTTACCGGGTCTTTCGAAGCTCCAGAAGGAAGCAATCTCGTTCTCGAATGTGGTTCAGTATCCAGGGACGAGTTGGACGATAGGGGGCTTGGTGGCCAGTCAGTGTGGCATCCCTCTCTTGACCCGCCGAGGTGGGAACTCCGTCCTGGAAAAGGTGGACAATCCCTTCCAAGCATTTGACTGCTTGGCTGAACTCCTCGAAAACGCTGGATATAATACAGCGTTCATTGGTGGTGCCTCCCTGGATTTTGCTGGAAAAGGACGTTTTCTTCGCGACAACGGCTACCAGGTTGCACTGGGTCTGGATGAACTGCCAACCTCGTCCCGCCATAGTTGGGGGATGTTCGATGACGAGCTCTTTGGCCACGCTTGGCAATTGTACGAAGGGTTAACCGAAGACCAATCGCCATTCTTGTTGACTGTTCTGACTTTGGATACCCATCATCCAACGGGGACTCCATCACCAAGTTGCGCACCATATTCGCCGGACGCGTCCTCCATGCTGAACGCTGTACATTGCACGGACCAGTTGGTTCTGGACTTTGTAGAGGCGATCCGGGCGTCCAAGGCAGCGGAAAACACAATCGTGGCGATTTTTTCGGATCATCTCGTGATCGCCGGTGACGTATTGTCTCATTTTGAAGGCATGGAACGCCTTCTGACTTTCCTGTTGCTTGACCCGTCGCGCGACGGTGCGAGCTATTCCGGAAAATCAAGCCATTTTGATGTTGGGCCAACGCTTCTTGAGGCTGCCGGAATGAAAGGGGTCGATTTTACTTTTGGACAATCCCTGCTGACGCACTCGCAGGGTTTCGTGGCAGATCGCAATCTGGTCGAACAAGACATGAAATCGTTTTACGTTGAAATGTTGGTTCAGAACCTGAAGGACGCCAAGTGAAGTCCGGGTTGGGCTCTGAAAACCTTCACATAGTGACAGGTCAGAAGAGACATCGTATGGGCAAGTGCCTGTAATTAGGCTCAGTTCTCTCTATCAAACGTATTGAAAGGCGCCCGCAAGCCTCGCTAGCTATTTTGTAGACAGGCTCAACCCAGTCAGAGTTCCGGAACCTCAACCTGATACCGCAGTTGATCCTATGCTGGGAACCTTTTGTGCCGTTTGCGACGGGTTCCATTCGCTAGTGGCGAACAATGGACGGAGCGCCCAGAATTCGGCCATTCCAGCGCAAACCGGATATAAGTGAGAAGTAATGACTGCTGTGGTCCACTCGCCACAAACCGACTACCGGATTAGAGATCTCGGGCTTGTTTGGGCGACCGCCCAACTTAACACGATTATTGGCCACCCTGTTCCAAACGCCAAACGAGGTTGGCTTTAACCGTCGGCCATTCGGACTGGATGATTGAATAAACGGCAGTGTCGCGAACTGTTCCATTTGCCATGATCATGTTGGATCGCAAAATCCCATCAAGCTTTGCACCGAGCCGTTCGATCGCTCGGCGGCTTTGCATATTGATGAAATGAGTTCGGAATTCGACACAGATGCAACCAAGTTGTTCAAAGGCATGCTGAAGTAGCAACAGCTTGCACTCGGTGTTCAGCGATGTTCTCTGCACGGATTTTCGATACCATGTCGACCCAATTTCCAGCCGGCGATTTGCAGCGTCGATGTTCATATAGGTGGTCATTCCCACGGCGCGACCCGAGGCTTTTTCGATCACTGCGAAAGGGAACATCGAACCTGCCGCGCGCAATGCCAGCCGGCGTTCGATTTCTGCAGGAACATCTTCGGGTTTCGGTACCATCGTGTACCAAAGACGGTGAAGCTCGCCATCCGATGCAGCCTCTGAAAGATCGCTATGATGTCTTTCAGCGAGCGGCTCGACCAAGACGAATTGCCCTTCTGAAGAAAACGGTTCTATCCAATTGGTCATGTCAATATCGTCTCACAGCAAACCCTAAGCTTTCAATAGTACCGGCTACTTGCGTGTACAATCATGAAACACTGCGGCAAGGTGGATTGGGTGTCTGAAGCGCACCAAGGCTCGGCATTGTTGAGCAACTTCGCGGTGCCAAACCCTCGGAAAAATCTGCTCACGCCTTGGGGTATGTTGTTTTTTTTTGAAAAGGATCGCCGCCTCTGTGGCGGCCTTGTCTGATGCTTCCTTTGAGCCTTGATGGCCCTCCATTCTATCCCGTCAAGGCGCGCCCACAGGAGATCTGATAGGAGAACAGTTGCAGACATGCGCTGTCAAATCGCGAGATCAAGGCGTGGTTTCCAGAATGGGCGAAATAGTTCGATCTTGGGGCATCGATCCATGACGACTTTCAGGCCGGCATCCTCAGCCAGCTTGGCTGCGCGGTCGTCGTATACACCGATCTGCGCCCAAAGAACCTTGGCGCCGATTTCAATGGCCTGTTCGGCAATAGCGTAAAGTTCTTCTTTCGGTCGGAAGACCTCGACCATGTCGACAGGGCGGTCAATGTCTCGCAGGGAATGCAGCACCGGGATGCCCCGGATTTCTGTCAACTTCGGATTGGGATTTACCGGGATCATGTCGTAGCCCGTTTCGTGCAGAACTCGCAGTACGCCGTAGCTGAACTTGGTCTTGTCCGCGCTGGCGCCCACCATGGCAATGGTTTTCACCGAGCGCAGGATATCAGACAGGAATTCCTGTGAGTACGCATAGCGATGATCGATGTCGTCGGGCATCTATGTCTCCTTTGGTGTCGCAATATCCGCTTTCAGTTCATGCGGCTCCAGTGGATCGAGAAATGGATTGCGGTACAGTTTGTCGTGACTATCAACACCGATTTCCAGCGTGCAATCCGTCACGGGCCGCGCAATGCATAGCAGAACATAACCCTGCGCGATCTGACGGTTGTTCAGTGCAACCTGTCGGCGTTGATCAACCTCGCCATTCGTCAACTTGGCTGCGCAGGTGATGCAGCCGCCGTATTTGCAGCCATAAGGTAAGTCCACGCCTTGTTCGCGCAATGTATCCAGTAAGGGGCGCTGGGGGGCGACCTCGTAAACAGCACCGCCCCGGTTGGCAATTGTGATGGTGAAGGAATCCGTCACAGCCAGATGTCACTTGTACAATCGCCACCTGGGTAACGGGTCTCGTGGCATCGGCTGGGACCGTTGGGCTCTTTGCCGAAGTCGACGATGAACTCTTCATTGATCTTCATGCCGCCATTTTCAACGTCGCAATCAATTCTCACCATAACTCCGCCTTGCTGGCGGATCTCGGGGTAGAATTGGTTGTCCCACGTCGAAAAAAGCGATGTGGTCACATAGAGCCGTCTGCCGTCCAGTGAAAGCTGAAACATCTGCGGCCCGCCAGCCATCTTTACGCCATTGACCTCGGGTGCTTTGCCCAGCAGTCCTCCCATCCAGACCTGACCAGTAAGTTTCGGATTGTGCGGATCGGTGATGTCGTATTGGCGCATGTCCCCATGCAGCCAGTTGTTTAAATACAAGAACTTGTCATCCATCGACACCAGGATCGCAGACATGACACCCGGCACAGGAATGGGCCACTCGGGGTGAGGTTCATTGTCCACATCAATGATCTTTTCCCACTCCCACTTGCCAGCGTCGGATTTCCAGAAGTGGATCACGTTGGAGCTGAGCGCCGCTCCGCAGAACCCGTGTGTACTGTCAGGATCGTGCAGGAACTTGACTTCCAGTGGGATCAATCCGTCCTCGCCCAAATACATGCTTTCAACCGGGACACGCTTTTCGAAGTCCCAGATGTGCAGCCGCCGCCCGTACTTTAAATGACCGACCTCTTCCAGATCGAAGCCCGGCATGAACGTGTTCGGTGCGGCCCATTCCGAACTGACCATCACGTTGTGCCGCGGCTGGTACCAAAAGTCATAGCCGAAAGGGATGTCGCCCATTGATGCTTCCCACCGACCAACGATCTCGAATTCTTTGTTGAGGTGCAGATACCCACCTGGCGCCTCGCCCTTGGCGTCGCCCAAAAATGAAATAATGATCTCGGACCCCAGACAGTGCACAGTGTGCGGGCCGGAAAGATCAGTCTTTGATTTGATCTCGGCGCCGTCGATCACTTTGTAGAGCCGAGGAGTGCGTGGGTCCGTCGCGGTATCAACCACGTGGATATTATTGGAGCGCACGCCCGGAACCAGCAGGTATCTGCGCGACATAGAGCTGTCATCGTGGCAGGAAGAACAGGCATTCCACCCCATGTGGTGAAGTTCGTCGCCGATCCCTGGCATCTCCAGGCGGTGGATCACCTGTGAAAAGGTCGGGCTGTGCGGATCGGCGTCCACCGTCGCGAGGTAATCCGGCTTTTGAATGCCGGTCCCCGTGTAGATCGCAATTGTATATAGCAGTTTTTCCCGAGGCGCCCTGATTGCCTCCTGTGGGCTTGCATAGCCAGGCCCGCAGCATGCTCCATCCATTTGCTTACCCCCGGTTGAAACCACTAAACTTAACGAAAATCGA
This sequence comes from Ruegeria sp. HKCCD7181, assembly GCF_057221055.1. Classification (NCBI taxonomy): domain Bacteria; kingdom Pseudomonadati; phylum Pseudomonadota; class Alphaproteobacteria; order Rhodobacterales; family Roseobacteraceae; genus Ruegeria; species Ruegeria sp. HKCCD7181. The sequence continues at coordinate 149,726 of NZ_JBWVBC010000003.1, forward strand.
AAATAGATTTATCACAAAGTGAGAAAAAAGTACCTAGAGCGCTGGATAGCGATACAGGAAGTCGTCGGTCAGAAAGGTAGGGTGTCGGGGGCTGACACTTGCGCGCCCTGAAGAACTTGAGGTGGAGTAGGGTGTTATCCGGGGACAGGGATAACTGAATGCTTCGATGAACAGGACACGGAGGTTGCGCGGCTGCCGCTACTTCAGGAGAAACCTGACCGGGCGCCGCTCTCCCAATCGGAGCAGTCGGATCCACGCGGGTGTTGACGTCACTCACACGCAAATAAATCTCTAGCATTACGACTTAATCAGACTACTTGTTTCGGCAATGCCGAATGAAAGTTCCGGGAATTCCGCATTCAAAATAATTCATGCATGTCACGCTTGATGCACAAGGCAAACACATGTTTCAATTTTAGTGCTTGAGCGGCGAAACTTTCCGCGAGTCAAATAATTGAGAACCTCAAGGTTTTCAAAAAATTATGCGCAGTGGCTAACACCAATCAACAAAATTGCGCGAAATACGTCCAACATGGAGAATTCACATGAACAAAATTTCGATGCTATTGGGTGGCGCTTCGGTAGTAGTCGCCATGCCGGCAGTGGCTGCCGACATCGTTATCGGCGTGCCGAACTGGGCTTCAGTGAACGCCACCGCGCACATCCTGGAACTCATTATCGAAGAAAACCTCGGTCTTGATGTCGAGCTGCAAAATGGCACGAACCCCATCGTATTTGAGGCCATGGACAGCGGTTCGATGCATGTCCACCCCGAAGTCTGGATGCCAAACCAGCAAAACCTGCACGACACCTATGTCAAAGATAACGGCACTGTTGTCATGAACGAAAACCCGGTTCAGGCCGAGCAGGGCATGTGCGTCCCGACTGCAATCGCAGAGGAATACGATATCAAGTCCATTGATGATCTAAGTGACCCAGACAAGATGGCGATCTTCGACACCGATGGAAACGGTACACCCGAGGTCTGGATCGGCGCACCAGGTTGGGCCTCGACCGTCGTCGAAAAGATCCGAGCCAAGTCATACGGCTATGACCAGATATTCGAGCTGACCGAGTACGAGGAAACTATCGCTTATGCCAACCTGGCCAATGCCACAAAGGCAGGCGAGCCGTGGATCGGCTTCTGCTACAGCCCGCATTATATCTTTGTGACTCAGGATCTGACTGTGCTGGAAGAGCCTGCTCATGATCCGGCTTCCTGGACTATCGTTCAGCCCACAGACGACCCAGACTGGCTGGCAAAATCCGAAGCATCGTCGGCTTGGAACGGCGCAACACTCCACCTTCACTATGCCAAGGAGCTGGAAGAAGCCTATCCTGAGGTCGCTGCTTTGTTCCGCAACTACCAGATGCAAGGCGATGATCTGAGCACCATGGGTAAGGCGCTGGCCGTGGACAACGTGGAAGCCGCGGATTTCGCCCGCCAATGGGTGGATGAAAACGAAGACACTGTGATCGGCTGGTTGACCAACTAAATCACTCATCGGAGGGCCGTCGCGACAGATCGCGGCGGCCCTTTTCTGATCTGCCGGGCGAAACTCCGCCATATGGGGGGCAAATGGACGAACCTGTCGTAAAACTTGATAATGTCTGGAAAATTTTCGGCGCGCGGGCCGAGGAAGCCATGGCAGCAGTTCGGGCCGAAGGCATAGGCAAGCCTGAAGTTCTTGAAAGATTTAATTGTGTCGTCGGCGTGCAGGGCGCGACGTTCGAAGTGCCAAGAGGCGAGATTTTCTGTATCATGGGCCTGTCTGGTTCGGGCAAGTCGACGCTGGTGCGTCACATTAATCGCCTGATCGAGCCGACAGCTGGCCGGATCGAAATTCTGGGGCATGACGTCTCCAAGATTTCCGAGGGCGAACTGCGCCGTATCCGGGCGCAACAGATTGGAATGGTGTTCCAGCATATGGCGCTGATGCCGCACCGCTCGGTTCGCGATAACGTGGCTTATCCGCTGGAAATTAGGAAAGTGTCAAAGTCCAAACGCTGGGCGGTGTCTGATCATGCTCTGGGGCTTGTTGATCTGACTGGTTACGAGGATCGCCTGCCCAAAGAATTGTCCGGTGGTATGCAACAGCGGGTAGGGATTGCCCGTGCGTTGGCGTCGGACCCGGAAATTCTGTTGATGGATGAGCCGTTTTCAGCGCTCGATCCGCTGATCCGGCTACAGTTGCAGGATCAGTTCAAAGCGCTGGTGGCTCAGTTGAAAAAGACCACGTTGTTTATCACTCACGACCTGGACGAAGCTATCCGCATCGGGCACCGCATTGCCATTATGAAAGACGGTGTGATCGTGCAGATCGGCACTCCTGAAGACATCGTGATGAACCCCGCCGACGACTATGTGCGCGAGTTTGTTCAGGGCATATCAAAACTCAAACTGGTTAAGGCGCATTCGATCATGGAGCCTCTCGACAGCTATTCCGGGCCGCTTGAGGGCGCACCGCGCGCGGACGAGGGGGCGGATCTGGATCAGCTGATTGATCTGGCCGTGAATACGGAACTGCCGGTTATCATCACGGATTCAGGCAGCGACGTTGGGGTCGTCACAAAGCCGCGTCTGCTGCGGGGTATCCAGGGGGGCAAAAATGACTGATGCAACAACGGAACTGAAGGTCACAGCCGCCTCGGACATCGAAGTAGACCGCGAGGCGCTGGATCGCTCGATTAACGAATTCGTGGGTCCAAACGGAGACTATTACGTCAAGACATTTCACAAGATTCACGATGCGACCGGCGCCGTTCCCAACACGTTCAATATGTGGGCGGCCTTGTTGGGACCGTTCTGGTCGGCCTCTCGCGCAATCTGGGGAATGTTCTGGACGTTCCTGATCCTCGAAATCATTGCATGGGTTCAGATCGGGCGTGGTGCCTGGGGCAACCCGGGTGCCGATTTCGCAGAACGGGCCGCAGGTCAGCAAGAACGGGCCGCCGAGCTATTGGCGCGCGCGGCGGACTCCACCGAACAGGCTGACATAGATCGCTTTACCAAGCTGGCCGAAAACATACAGAAAGCGGCCGACACAAGTTTGGAGAGAGCGGCGGCCGCTCAGTCCGAAGCCGCGGGCATTCTGATTACCGGCTTGCTGATGCTGTTGGTGTTCAAGCTGGTTCAGGGCTTCTATGCGGATCGCATCTATGAAAAGCAGTATTCGAACTGGCGGATCGACCCTGGCAGCACCGAAAGCGGAAGGTCTACGCGGAATATTGTTTTGGGTGCAATTCTGGTCGCCGCGATTGGGCCATTGATTGTGTACAAGTTCACTGTCAATGCCTCGCTTCCTTTGCTGGATGAGTTTCCAGAGAAAGAAGTCTCCGGGATAATTTTGGGCGAAGGAAACGGAACCCTGTTTTCGGCCTTGGCGAGTTGGATGGAGGCGAAAATCGATGCGGCTGCAGCAGCGGGCGGAGATATTTTCGATGGGATCGTGGCCGGAGTGCGATCGGTTCTGGATGCGCTGACCATTGCTCTGATCGGATCGCCCTGGCCGGTTGTTATGCTGGTGATTTGCGTTACTGCATGGCGCTCGGCGGGGCCACGGGTGGCGATCTTTACTGCATCCTCTTTAGCCTACATCGCATTGCTGGGGTATTGGGACGTGGCGATGGAAACAGTCGCCCTGGTCGGCGCGGCGGTTCTCTTGTGCGTGGTATTCGGTATTCCGCTGGGTATTTGGTTCGGCAAATCCAAACGCGCATATCGCGCAGCGGAACCGGTTTTGGATCTGATGCAAACGCTGCCCGCGTTCGTGTATCTGATCCCGATCATCGCCTTTTTTGGTACCGGGAACCCGCCGGGTATTCTGGCCACCATCATTTTCGGGATGCCTCCGGTTATTCGCCTGACCGCCTTGGGTATGCAAGGCGTGCCCGAAAGCATCAAAGAGGCAGCCGTGGCCTTTGGCGCGTCCAAATGGCAGTTGCTTAAGGATGTCGAAATCCCGTTGGCTCTGCCATCTATCATGACCGGCGTGAACCAGACCATTCTGATGTGCCTGTCCATGGTCGTAATTATCTCGCTGATCGGCGGTGGCGGGCTTGGGAAAGAAATCCTCGAGGCGTTGCAATATGCCGCCAAGGGGCCAGGACTTCTGGGCGGGTTCGCAATTCTATTCCTTGCGATGGTCATGGACCGCATTGTCCAAGGCGCCTTCCGGCGTGAAGACGAGAAAATATGATGGCTTTGGCGCCCCCGGCTTAACCGGGGGCGTTTTTTTGTTGAAGGGGCGAGACATGACCGATCGTTACGAACAGTCCATGATGGATAACCTTTACTGGTGGGGTGTCCCGACATTGTTCCGGTGCCCTCATACCGGACCCGAGGGCAAGGATATCGCTCTGGTCGGCGTGCCGCATTCGACAGGCAACGGCACCACTGAACGCGATCAGCATCTGGGACCTCGGGCTTTGCGGCATGTCTCGGCGGTGCAACGCCGTGTGCATTCGCTGTTTCAGATCGACCCCTGGAACAGCGCAAATATTGCCGATGTCGGGGATGTCCCGTTTCCGCGGGCCAACGATAACGAAGATTGCATTGAACGCATCACGGCCTTTTACAAGGACATAGACACAGCGGGCGCGCGTCCCGTATCAGTCGGTGGAGATCATTCGGTCACCGGCGGGATTGTACAGGCGTTGGGCGGCGGCAATCTTGCTGGTGGCGAGCCCGTCAGCTTTCTGCATCTTGATGCGCATACGGATGTGTTCACCAAGGTTGATCACTTTCTGGGCGCCCGCAAATCAGCGGCGCATTGGGGTGCATATCTGGCCGATCAGGGGCAGGTGGATCCCACGCGGTCCATGCAGATCGGGTTGCGGGGGCACCCGCGCAGTCTGGACTGGCTGCAGCCGTCTTACGACTATGGGTATAATATCGTCACGATGCGAGAATTCCGCCAACGGGGCTTGGCCGACGTTGTTGCGCAAACCCGAGAAGTTCTGGGCGATCGCCCGGTTTACATCACCTTCGATCTGGATTGCCTCGATCCAACCGTAGCGCCAGCTGTTTCCAATCTGGAACCCGGAGAGAAGGGCTTCGATATCAATGAAGCTGTCGGTATCCTGCACGCGGCGCGAGGTTTGAACATTGTTGGCGGCGACGTTGTGTGCATGATGCCAACAAAGGATAGTCCGAACAATATTACGGCCCTGACCGCTGCAGCGGTTATGTTCGAGATGATTTCGATGATCGCTGAAAACGTCAGCGCACGGTAGCCCGTCTCGCATCCACTGCCTGTGCCAGCACGCAGAGCAATTCAAACATCAATGAGATTCCAAGCCACGCTGTGCCGCCGTCGGGATCGAAAGGTGGCGACACCTCGACGAGATCGGCCCCGACGAGGTTCAGCCCTGACATTTTTCGAATGACCTGTTGCGCTTGAAAGCTGTTGGGACCACCGATTTCTGGCGTTCCGGTTCCGGGGGCATAAGTCGGATCGACAAAGTCGATATCGTATGTGCAATAACAGGGGGCCGACCCGACGATCCGCCTGACCTCGGTCATCACGTCGTCGATGCCACGGTCGAACAGCTCTTCTATACGAATGATGCGAATGCCCTGTGCCTCGCCCCACTCGACATCTTCGGTGTTGTAGGCTGTGCCGCGAATGCCGACCTGTACAAAACGTTTCGGGTCAACCAGACCTTCCTCGATCGCGCGACGGAACGGTGTGCCATGGGTGAATTTGTGACCTCCGAAATAGCTGTCGAAAAGGTCTGTATGGCTGTCGAATTGAACCAATCCTAGCGGCCCTGATGAGGCGAGAGCCCGTAAAACCGGCAGCGTTGTCAGGTGGTCGCCGCCCGCAGTCAACGGAGCGATGCCCTGGTCAACCAGTTCCGAGTAAAACGTTGTAACGCGGTCCAACGTGTCCTGAATGTCCACAGGGTTGGGCGCGACGTCCCCCAGATCAGCGCAATTGACCAAAGAGAAGGGGCTGACGCCTGTGATAGGGTTCATAGCCCGGATCATGGTCGAGTAATCACGCAATTGACGGGGCCCGTGCCTTGCGCCGGGGCGGTTGGTCGTGCCCCCATCCCAAGGAATGCCGACGATAGCCAGTTCTACCTCACCATATCGATCATGGTCGGGGTTCAAGCTTGGCAAGCGCATAAAAGTTGGCACACCTGCAAAGCGCGCAAGCTCCATCGCAGAGACCGGTTGAAAGAAGGATTTCGCCATAATGACCTCTGACACCTGGTGTTCGTTGAACTGACACTATCCCCACAGCTCTTGTTCACAAAACGAATGTTGGGAAGGTGTGCCTATACGCGTAACCTTTAGCGAAACGTCAGGTGACAATTCGAAACCGCCTGCGGATTTCAGCATCCTGTTCAGGTGTGAGGTACGCTGGGTGATGAGTATTCAGAATCCCTTTTGCCTGGTCGCGTGCATTTGTCCAAGCATCCTTGGCACCGCTTATTTCCCACGTCCGGGGTTCATTTCGATCCGCCAGAGAAGGGTAGAAATAATCCCGTTCCATCGCGCTGTAGGTATGGGAGCTGCCAAGAAAATGCCCGTCACCTAATACCGATTGGCAAATAGCATCAAATCCGAGGTTTTCTTCGGTCACCTCAATTCCGCGCAGCGCCCGATACGTGTGGGAATGCATCTCATTGTCCAAGACAAATGCCTCGAAGCTGACCCCCAACAAAGAGGCCGTCATCCCCGAACTTTCATAAATCAGATTGCCACCCGCTAACGCAGCGGCCAGTGACGTCGTGCCCTTTTCCACACCGTATTGCGCATCGATCGCCTTGGCATCCGTCATTGAGGCTGCAACACCAGAAGGCAAACCCAACCAGTTAATGATTTGCGCTGAAGCTGCGTTGAGAATTGCGGTTTCGCCACTACCACCTGCAAAGGACCCGGTTCTCAGATCGACGATGAGCGGCCAGTTTGAGAACACCATCGGAAAACCGGGTTCGATCGTGTTGACCATGACAAGGCTTGCCAATGTTTCAGCCAACGATTGAGCCAGAAAGCCGGCCAGAGTTGCGGGCGCCGTTGCCCCGGCTTGTGCAGCTGTGATGCAGGACATCGGAATATTGTGTCGAATGCACTCATAGACAACTTCAACCGCGTCTTCACCGTATCGCAGCGGCGAAATAACCGGGCTGATATGCGCTTTCAAAAACGGGCGTTTGGAAAACTCTCCTGGCCCGCCAGCGGCAATGTCTAAAAGATCCACGATGGGGGCGACGTGTTCGGCCAAAGTGAAAGACGTTGCAACGGGTTTGGTCGTGTTCTTGATCAGCGCGTAAACCGTGTTCACGTCCAAATCGAAAACATCCGGCACATCCGTGGCGATACAGCACCTTGTGAACCAGCTGACGTTGGCCAGAGTGTCTTGCAGGCGGGTGAAATCATGCAGATCAGCCAGGGTCGCAGGTCGATATACTCCTGTGTCCATATCAAGAGTCTGAACTGCGGCACCTCCGGTTCCAAAAAACACACGGTCGCCACCGACCTCGATGGACCGCCTCTCGTCCCGGCCATGCAGCACGAAAGTTTTGGCTGCTGTCTTTACGGAGTTTTTGATCATTGCACGTGGAAAAAGCACCCTGTCCCGTTCTGCTTCAATCGCTCCTGCTGCCAATAGGTCTTTGCGCAACCGATCCGGCACATTGCCCATGCCCAGGGTTTCCAGCAATTTCAGGGCTGTGTCGTAGATCTGCGCAATTTCATCTTCAGTCAGTGGTTTGAACTGACCGCCAATCTGACCTGGCGCGCAAGGATCCACTTCCGGTTTCGCAGCACGTTGCGCGATACGAGCCCGGCGACCGCTTCTCTTGCCTCCTTCAGACGACATCCCTGCTGCGCTCCTGCGTCGATGTTTCTCGCACACTAAAGACAACAAAGTTCGGCCTGCAAAAGTTGCAGTACCATTCTTGAAAACTAAAACCACAGTTTCGATTTTCCAAAACCAGCGAATGTGCCGTTGCTGAGAGGCCGGATTTGTTTCCAAGGTTTGGGCGACGCAGAAGGGAGCGCGCTCGATGAAGTCACGCACAAAAGCCGTTGTCATTGGTGGGGGGATCGCCGGGTGTTCAACACTGTATCATCTGACACAGGAAGGCTGGACTGACGTTGTTCTGGTCGAGCGGAACGAACTGACATCTGGGACGACGTGGCACTCGGCGGCCCAAGTCACCAATTTCGGAATGAACCAGACGATGGTCGGGCTGAAATCCCATTCGATCCGTCTTTACAAGGAACTGGCCGAGGATCCTGATTACCCGATCAATTATCACCACGGCGATGGCGGTATTCGGTTGGCTAACACCGAGGCGCAGATGCAGGGTTACCGCCACTTTGCGTCGATGGCGCGCGGAATGGGTGTGCATTTCGAGGTAATCGACGCCGAGGAATGCGCTCGGCGTCACCCGCTGATTTCCACCAATAACCTGATTGGAGGGCTGTGGGACCCGATGGATGGTGACATAGACCCGGCCCAATTGTGTCAGGCGTTGGCGCGGCGTGCGCGCAAAGCTGGCGCAGAGGTCTATCGCAACACTCCGGTTACCGGCTTGATCCAGCATGACGACGACACCTGGACGGTTCAGACCGGGCATGGGGATATCGACTGCGACGTTGTCGTCAATGCCGGCGGTTACCGCGTCAATGAAATAGGCGCGATGATGGGGGTCCACCATCCGGTCTCGTCGATGGAACATCAGTACTTTCTAACCGAAGAAATTCCCGCCATTCGAGATGCCGATCATCGTATGCCTCTGCTCAGGTGTCCGATCAGCGACTACTATTGTCGGCAGGAAAAGAACGGGTTGCTGGTCGGTTTCTATGAACAGGACTGCAAGACCTGGGGTATGGACGGGATCGATCCGAACTTCGTCAACGCCTTGTGCCCTGACGACCTGGATCGGGTGACAGACGTGCTGGAGGGTGCTTTTGAACGGATGCCTGCGCTGATGGAAGTTGGCATTCACACCGTTGTTAATGGGCCAATTACCTACACAATCGATGGGGCGCCTTTGGTGGGCCCTATCCCCGGCAAGCGAAACGCATTCTGCATTATCGGATTGCGCGCCGGTCTGGGTGAAGGGGGAGGGCACGGATGGCTGCTGGCTCAGCAGATCGTGCATGGGGAGGCCTGTTACGACACGTGGTGCCTTGATCCCAGGCGTTTCACAGGACACGCCAACGTAGAGCTGACAGCGTTGAAGGCCATTGAGGACTACCAGAATGAGTTTCGGTTCCACTTTCCTCACGAACACCGCCCGGCTGGGCGCCCGGCCAAGACGACGCCACTGACGCCGATATTCGCCGCAGCAGGGGCTGAATTTACAGTGATCAACGGGTGGGAGCGCGTCGATTACATTAAACCTCACCCAGACTTTTCGCCTACCTTGGGCTTCGATTTTGACGAAACATTCGATGTCGTGGCGTCCGAAGTACAAAATATTCAATCGAATGTTGGTTTGGCAGAGGTTAACGGGTTTAACCGGATCGAGATTACAGGTCAGGATCGCCACTCGTTCTTGGATCGCATGTTCTGCGGAACGGTGACCAAACGTGACGGTCGGGTAGGGCTTGGCTACCTTTTGAACCATCGCGGCATGGTCAAGTCAGAGGCAACTGTCGCCAACCTGCCTGCCAGCGACCGGGGCCCATCGCGAGTCTGGTACGGGTCCGCAGCTGCCAGCGAATATCACGACATGGATTGGTTGGCGCAGCATTTGAGGCCGGGTGAAGATGTTCAGCTTCGGAGCCTGACCAACGATCAGACGATCCTCGTCCTTGCTGGCCCAAATGCACGCAGAGTGTTGTCGTCCTGTGCGCGGGGAGATTGGTCTGCAGAAGCGTTTCCGTGGCTCAGTGCGCGGGAGTATTTCGTCGGAATTGCACCGGCAACCGTGATGAGCGTCAGTTTTTCTGGCGAGCTGGCCTATGAAATTCACGTTCCAAACGCGTCACTTTATGCGGCTTACTTGGCGCTTGAGGAGGCGGGCAGGGCGTTCGGCCTTCGTCTGTTTGGCGCCAGAGCGGTAGAGTCCATGAGAATGGAGAAGGGATTCCTGCATTGGAAGGCGGATTTGATAACCGAATACGACCCCTTTGAAACGGGTTTGGATCGGTTCGTGCACCTTGAAAAGGGCGATTTTGTGGGACGCACAGCGCTGCAGAAACGGCGTCTGAGCGAGCCCCGAAGGCAGTTGATCACGCTACATGTGGATACTGAGCGGGCGCCTGCGCATCCAGGTGCATCAGTGACAGACGGCAACGATGTCGTTGGAACGGTGACATCCGGTGATTGGGGGCATCGAACCGGGATTAACCTGGCCAACGCATTTGTCGAAAAAACCTACGGTATGGAAGGCAAAAGACTGGAGATCGACTTGTGCGGCGAAATGATTGCAGCAACGGTTATTTCCTCTTCGCCCTATGATCCGAAGATGAAAAGGGTGCGAAGTTAGCTCGTCGACTGCTTATGATTCCGACATCAGTGTGCAGAATTTTGTGGTCAAAAACCTGAGTTCGGCACTGGAAAACCAAGTTTTGCATTGCCGTAGAGCGGTTTCTCTGTTTCGCTTTTTTCGAAAGAGTGGAAACAGTGGGGACCACGCCATTGCAAAAATCTCTGAGCTTACGTTGGCTGGAAGTATTCCAGTTGATCGCCAAGTCCGGGTCCGTTCAAAGGGTGGCCGCTGAAACGGGCTTGTCCATCAGCACCGTTTCAAACCACTTGCGTAGTCTGGAAACTGCGCTGGGCGTCGAATTGGTTGACCATGGTCGTCGCCCAATGGGTTTGACACCGGCCGGTGAAGTGTTTTCCAGGTACGTGCGAGAAGGCCTCACTGTGCTAAAGCGCGGCGAGGCGGAAATTCGCTCTGGCAACTGGCAGCATGCGACTGTTCTGCGGCTGGCTTTGATCGACGATTTCGACAATCAAGTAGCGCCTGAGCTGTTTAGATTTCTTGCCCACGCGTTGCCGAGATGCAATTTTCGCCACTTCACTCGCCCCAGCCATGAAATCATTACCAAGTTGCAGGAACACAAACTGGACGCAGGTGTGGCGACCCAGCCAGTCGGCAGAACCGATGGCTTGGTCGAGTATCCCTTGTTGCGTGACCCTTTCATTGTGATCCTTCCAAAAAGCTTCGAAGGGACGGTTGAGGATGTTCTGTCCCCCGGCGCCGAGTTGCCATTTCTGAGATATTCAAGGGACTACACTATCGGCAAGCAGATCGAGATCCAGCTGACCCGTAGCAAATTTAGTTTGCCAAACAGGTTTGAACTGGAATGCAATCAGTCAATTGTAGGGTTGGTGGCAGAAGGCAGTGGTTGGGCGATTACAACAGCTGCGAGCTTCCGGCGTGCAGAACGATTTCACGGCAGCGTCAATGCGCGGCCCTTTCCCGGGCGAAACTTTGTTCGAACTGTTTCGCTATTCACCACCGACGTGTATCCGATCTCCACATCCCTGCTCATTCACAAAGTGCTAAGAAATTTGATAAAGCAGAACTTCTGCGACCCGATATGCAAGAAATACCGTTGGCTCGAAAACGATTTCCGGACACTGCAGAATGATTTCGAGTGATACGATCCTTAAAATCAAATTCACGCATTTCCAAACTATAGAATAGCCATTCCGTCTTTTTCGAATTCTTTGCCGTGTTTCTTGACCGGTTCGGATTTGCCGCGCTGATTGTCAGCCATGCATATTTGGCGATGATTGGATCAACCTGAGAGGTGATGAGTAACTGGTATGGCGATCACTTACCTAAAACAGGCGAAACCGCCCCCAGTTTCCGAGAGCGCCGACATTCGGGACACCGTTGCTATTATGCTCGCAAATATTGAGCGTGACGGCGAAGACGCGGTGCGTGCTTACTCGGAAAAGCTGGATGGATGGTCTGGCGAGATTGTTTTGCCTGATGAGGCACGCCAAACCGCCTGCGATCGGGTTCCTGAGGACCTCAAACGGGATATCCGTTTCGCCCATGCAAATATTCGTCACTTTGCCGAGGCTCAAATGGCAACGGTTTCGGACTGCGAGATCGAAATTATCCCTGGAATGTTCGCAGGCCAAAAGCAAATCCCCGTGCGCAGCGCGGGATGTTACGTTCCGGGTGGCAGGTACAGCCATGTCGCGAGCGCTTTAATGACAATTACAACGGCTAAAGTTGCTGGGGTTCCCCACATCACCTCCGTATCTCCACCGCGTGACGGACAGGGGATTCCTGACGCCATCATTTATGCGATGGACTTAGCCGGAGCAGATGTGATCCTGAACCTGGGCGGTGTACAGGGGATCGCTGCAATGGCGGGTGGTCTTTTCGGTACAAAGCCAGCCGATATCCTTGTAGGGCCGGGGAATTCGTTCGTGGCCGAAGCCAAGAGAATGCTTTTCGGCAAGGTCGGAATTGATATGTTCGCCGGTCCTACCGATTCACTGGTCATAGCCGACCAGACATCTTCCGTAGAAACGGTTGCTTGGGATCTGGTCAGTCAAGCGGAACATGGGGCTGACAGCCCCGTCTGGTTGGTAAGCACCGATCGTGATGTTGCGATGGGAGTTATTGCGCGCATTCCTGAACTGATTGACAGCTTGCCCGAGCCCAATGCCACTGCGGCACGAATTGCATGGCGTGACAAAGGGGAAGTCATCCTGTGCCATACACGTGAAGAAGCCGCGCAAGTCGCCGACCAATATGCGCCGGAACACCTTCAGGTTCTGGCCGATGACTTGGATTGGTGGCTAAGACGACTGAGAGTTTACGGGTCACTCTTTCTGGGCAAAGAAACGACAGTGTCATTTGGCGACAAGATATCCGGCCCAAATCACGTCTTGCCGACCAGTGGAGCGGCCAGGTACACGGGCGGGCTGTCAGTTCACAAGTTCATAAAAACAGTAACCTGGCAGAGGTGCGATAGCACTGCCTCGCAGGAACTGGCGGCCAGAGCGGCTCGGATCAGCAGGTCGGAGGGGATGGAAGGCCACGCGCGAGCGGCGGAAATGCGCATGGATAGATCTGAAAAAGACCTTCCGAAAGTGGTGTCTCAAAGTTGAAGCAATTGTTTGGGTTGCTGCTTGGTGCCTGGACAAAAGGTCGTGCCGTCTAATTCTTCAGGTCTCTTCAAAGCCACATTCTGTTTTCTTCATCCTCCGAGTCGTGCCACATTAAAGGCGCCAACCATGCCTGGATCGCAGCAATGTCGGAACCCGAACTCAAAGGTTGGAACCATATGCCGGAGGTGCCGCTAAGGGTCTCTCCGCTGTTTAGCTGGCCATTGAAGCCTGTTGAGATCGTGCGCTGGGTTTGGGGCTCATGGCTGCTTATTTCTGAGAAACTGATCATTCTCGGTATCTCTTGCGCCTGCTATTTTTGGTTTAGCCCTTCGTTGGCAGAAACCAAAACGTTCGAGATCGGCTGGATCGCTCAAATCTATGTTCGGAACTTTCTGCTGATCTTCTTTTTAGCCGGAGTTCTTCACTTATGGTTCTACAAATACTCCGCTCAGGGAAATCGGCTAAAATTTGATCCTCGCCCACTGATGGTGAAGGGTAAGCAATTCACTCTTGGCGGCCAGGTTCGCGATAATATGCTGTGGACGCTCGGTTCAGGGGTGTTTTTCTGGACAGCTTACGAAGCGCTGATGTTCTGGTCGATGGCCAACGGCATTGTTCCATCCATCACTTGGGCAGCGAACCCGATCTGGTTTGTAGCGATCTTTCTTCTGATACCACTTTGGGAGAGCTTCTATTTCTACTGGATCCACCGGCTGATCCACTTGCCGTTCTTGTACAAGCATATTCATTCGGTACATCACCGTAACATAAACGTCGGCCCGTGGTCTGGACTATCAATGCATCCTGCGGAACACGCGATTTATCTGGGGTCTGTTCTGATACACTTTTTGGCCGGAGCGCACCCGCTGCACATCATTTTTCACCTGCAATACTATACTTTGACGGCAGTCACGACACATACAGGCTTCGAAGAATTGGTGGTCAAAGATAAAAACCGGCTGGCGCTTGGAACGTTTCATCACCAGATGCATCATCGTTACTTTGAGTGCAATTACGGCTCTCTTGAAATGCCGTGGGACAAGTGGTTCGGGTCGTTCCACGACGGAACTGCGGAGGCCAACGAACGTATGCAAGAGCGTCGTAAGTCGATCTTAAACAAGTAACCGGGTCTTCGGACTTTCATTTAATCCTTCCCCCACTGAACTGGTCCCCAAAACAAAAATCTTTACGGAAGGCGTGATAACGCTCCTTTGGTGTCGAAGTGCTTAGGGAACATTGCGCTCAAAAAGCGAAATACAATTTTTATGGCTTCGGCACGGTCAAATGAATCCGGGTGGAGCAGGTAGTCAGTCCACATTCCTTCCAACATTGCCAAGGTGCCATGGGTAGCGTCACGGGCGACCTGCGATGGTTGGTCGATTTCAGCTTCCTTCGCAATGCGCGCGAAGGCGTTGTAGACCATATTCCGCAGTTTTGCGTCACGCGTGTCTGAAAATGCTGCAATTGTCGCCCTGTTCCGGGCTTCTCCGCGGAATGCGTACCAGATCGACACGCTTTTCTTATTGAGAATGTCTTCACCCAGATCGCCCCGCACGATCATTTCGATATGCTCTTGACCAGTTTGTCCGGTCGTTTCCAGCAAATCGTAAATGCCATTGTAGTACTGCTCAGACGAGTACCGGGCAGCCTCGTCGACAAGGTTATCTTTGCCGCCAAAATGAAGGTGAATCATCCCCCGGGATAACTCTGCTCGCTGAATGATCTCGCTAACCGAAGTTTCCGAAATCCCTTTTTCAGCAACTGAATCGAGTACCGCTTCGATAAGAGACAAGCGGTTTCGCTCTCGTATTTGTTGGCGTTTTCCTGTCATTTCAACCAGCAGTTCTATTTGTTTTCAGTCGTTTAACTTGCGTTCTGGCGGGTTTTGACGAATTGGCCAGCTCCGCCTCTGAAAATATCAGTTGACACAGCTTGCCATAAAATTCCAGATTTAAATGGACGATTGTCCATTTTGTGATGGCGGTCGCCACGCCACCGAAAGCAAAGTTCAGCAGGGAAGCATGGCCGGAGTCTTAAGAAGTGAAACGGGCAAAGGCCTGGCGCTGAGTGCGCCTGCGACGCTGTATGTCGGCCTGCTAGTTGCCGTGCCGCTTTGCATTCTGGTCGCCTACAGTTTCTGGACCCAGACATATGTCGAGGTCGACCGCACACTGACCTGGGCGAACTATCAGGAGGCGTTTACGGACCCCCTGGTTCGCCACCTGATGATCCGATCAGTTGCGATTGCGGGTGCGGTGACTATGGCCACGGTGTGTCTTGCGTATCCGATTGCCTATTTCATCGCGTTTCGGACGCAGAAGAAGACGCTGTGGCTGTTACTGATTACCATTCCATTCTGGAGCAGCTACCTGCTGCGAGTCTTTAGCTGGAAGCTGATTTTAGGGTTCAACGGAGTGATGAACTCAGCCCTGATTTCGATGGGGATGATTCAGGAGCCGCTGACCTTTCTGCTCTACAACGAATTCGCCGTTGTGTTGACGCTTGCGCACGCTTGGGCACCGTTTGCGATCCTGCCGATCTACGTGTCCTTGCAAAAGATCGACCGAAGCCTGCTTGAGGCAGCGACCGATCTCGGCTGCAGTAAGCTTGAGCGGTTTATTCGCGTAACCCTGCCATTGACCGTACCGGGCATCATCGCTGCCAGCCTGATTATCTTTATCCCGACCGTTGGCGACTATGTCACGCCAGCATTGGTCGGCGGCTCTCAGGGCAAGATGGTCGCCAACCTGATCCAGGTACAGTTTGGTGCTGCCAATAATTGGCCTTTGGGCGCAACCTTGTCTCTGCTGGCCATGCTTTGGGTGGGATGTGTCGCGATTTTGTTCGTGGTTGTTGTGACTGCACTGGGCCGGAGGATCAGATGACAAAGGCCATTCGGATCCCCTGGTTGCTGGTCTACGCGGTCGCCTATCTGGTGTTTCTCTACTTGCCGGTTTTGCTGCTGCCGCTGTTTTCGTTCAACGACGGAACTATCGTGGCCTTTCCGCTAAAGGGGTTCACGCTGAAATGGTACGCACAACTCGGTCAGCAGGATACGTTGCTGCAGGCAATGGTGAACTCTCTGATCGTTGGCAGCGTCACGGCCTTAATGGCAACCTCGCTGGGCCTGTTCGCCGCACGCGCCTACGTTCGCTATCGGTTCAAAGGGCGCGAGGTGTCCGAAGGGCTGGTCATGCTCCCGCTGGTCATTCCAGGTATCATCGTCGCCAGTTCAATGCTGGTTTTGTTTATCAGCATCGGGCTGAAGCCCTCGCTGACAACCGTGATCCTTGGCCATGTGTTCGTGGCGCTGCCCTTTTCCGTCTCGATCATGAAATCCGCTTTTGACGATTTCGACCAATCGCTGGAGGAAGCGGCATTTGATCTGGGCGAAAGCGTCATCGGGACATTCCGGCGTGTCACTCTGCCTATTGTGGCACCTGGGATCGTCGCCAGCCTTCTGGTCACGTTCACCGTGTCCTTCGACGAATTTGTTCTGGCCTTCTTCCTGTCCGGCAACAGCCCAACGCTGCCTGTCTATATCTGGAGCCAGATCCGCTTCCCGGCAAAACTGCCCAACACGCTCGCGCTGGGGTCACTGCTTTTGCTGTCCTCCGTCCTGCTGCTGCTGATTGCCGAGTATTTCCGCCGCCGTTCCACCCAATCCTCGGATTGAAGCCAAAGGAAACGAAAAAGATGAGCGAACAGAACATCATCGAAATTCAGGGCGTGGAAAAACGCTTTGGGACCTTCGTAGCTGTGTCCGACCTGAACCTCAGCTTGAAAGAGGGTGAGTTCTTTTCGCTGCTCGGGCCGTCCGGTTGTGGAAAGACAACGGCCTTGCGCATCATCGCGGGTTTCCAGGATCACGAAGAGGGTGAAATCCGGATTGACGGGCGCACGATGGGCGATGTGCCGGCAAACAAGCGCCCCACCAACATGGTATTTCAAAGCTACGCGATCTTTCCGCATCTGAATGTTGGCGACAACGTCGGGTTTGGTCTGCGGAAGACCAAGCTGTCGCAGAAAGAGATCAAGGAACGCATTGCTGAAGCTCTGGATATGGTGGAACTCAGCGGATTACAGGATCGCAAGGCCAATGAGCTGTCGGGCGGGCAGCGGCAGCGCGTGGCTCTGGCCCGCGCGCTCGTCATGCGTCCGAAGGTGCTGTTATTGGATGAACCCCTGTCCGCTCTCGACAAGAACCTGCGCGAAGCGATGCAGTTGGAAATGCGCCGTCTTCAACAAAAACTTGGTATTACCTTCGTCATGGTTACGCACGACCAATATGAGGCGATGACTATGTCAGACCGCATTGGTGTGATGTTTGCCGGTCAGCTAAAGCAGGTCGACAAGCCCGAGGTTCTGTATTCCCAGCCCTGTAACCGCGAGGTTGCATCCTTTATCGGCGGAATGAACTTCCTGAATGCCGAAGTCATATCCGACAATCCCGACACAATTGACGTTGATGTTCAGGGGTTCGGGAAACTGTCGATTGGGGTGAATCCCAACGTTCCGGTACATGACAAAAAACTGCTGGTCGGAATTCGACCCGAACAGTTGGAAATCGCGGCGGAGAAGCCGGATGGGTACGACGCCTATGTCCAGGGTCAGGTGTCGGACGTCGCCTTTTATGGTGAGAGCGTCCACTACTATGTCCGCATAGACGGTCTGGCGGACAGTATCTCGGTCGCCGTCCCAAACTACTTTCACACGGTCGATCACAGCCGCGGCGACACCGTCTGGCTGGGCGTTCAGAACGCCTCGGTGATTGATCTGGGTAAACGTGAATCATGAATTTGTGGGAGGAAAGAAATGAATAAAGCAACACCATTTATGGCGGCAGTGATCGCCACCTTTACGGCAAGCCATGCGCTTGCGAATGCGGCCGACCTGACTGTTTTCGACTGGTCTGGTTACGAGGATCAAGGGTTTTACGGCGATTACGTCGAAAAACACGGCGGTCCGCCCAGCTATACCTATTTCGGCAGCGTGGAAGAGGCGTTTACCAAGCTGCAGTCCGGTTTCGAAGCGGATCTGGCTCATCCCTGCACCGACGCCCTGAGAAAATGGGTTGCGGCGGATCTGATCAAGCCGATCGACACCAGCAAGCTGGAGAATTGGGACAAGCTGATGCCCAAGATCAAAGAGGTCGATGGCATCACGATTGATGGCCAGACCTATATGGTGCCATTTGAGTGGGGCAACACCGGCCTGATTTATCGAACCGACATGATCTCGGCAGATGATGTCTCGTTGCAAATGCTGGCGGATCCAGCACATCAGGGCAAAGTTGCAGTTCCGGATGCCGCATCCAGCGCGTTTGCGATGGCCGCTCTGGCAACCGGGGCTTCCAGCTATACGGATATGAGCGACGAAGAATTCCAGAAGGCCGCTGATTACCTGCGCGCGATCCATCCAAATGTGCGCTTCTACTGGTCGGACGCCGGTCAGCTCGACCAGGCAATCGCCAGCGGTGAGGTGACACTGGGCTGGGGCTGGAACCAGTCCGAACTGAACCTGATCTGGAACGAAACGCCAGCGGTCATGATGCGGGACGTGGACAAGGGAATTGCCACATGGGTTTGTGGGTACGTGCATCTGAAATCTGCCAAGCAGTCGGATGAGCAGGTCTACGACATGCTGAATGCACTGAGTTCAGCCGCAAGTGGCAAATACATCATCGAAAGCTGGGGTTACGCCCATGCCAACGAGGATGCGTTCGCACAGGCAGATCCAGAGCTGATCGAAACTTATGGCTTTGCGGATGTGGACAGCTTCTTTGACGGCAGCTTGTTCTTCGATGCGGTGAACCCCGAGCTTGAAGCCAAGATGCTGAAGGAGTTCGAGCGCATCAAGGCGGGCTTCTAAGTACATCAATCAAAAAAGGCGGGAATGCGTGGGTTGAAATAGCCCTCTCGTTCCCAACGACCAATTCCAATTTTTCTGGAGGATGCGCGGCAATGTCAGGCGCTGACGGATACTCTGTTCTCTTCGAACCTGTGAAAATTGGGCCTGTTACGGCCCGAAACCGGTTCTATCAGGTGCCGCACTGTAACGGCATGGGGCATTTGCGGCCTCAGGCCGAAGCCGCGATGCGGGCGATAAAAGCCGAGGGCGGTTGGGCCGTCGTATCAAATCAAGAAACCGAGATTCATCCCACTTCCGACTTATCCCCCTTTGCCGAGAACCGGCTCTGGGACGAGCGGGACATTCCGGCACTGCGCCTGATGACAGAGGCGGTTCATGCAAAAGGATCGCTGGCAGCCATAGAGTTGGCGCACAATGGCCATCATGCCCAAAACCACCTAAGCCGCGCGCCATTGTTGGCCCCTTCGGAACTGGCCCTGCAAACTGCATACCCAAAGCAGGCCAGAGCGATGGACAAGACGGATATTCGCGAGTTCCGCAAGTGGCACCGCGCCGCCGCGCGGCGCTCACGCGAGGCTGGCTTTGACATTGTGTATGTCTATGCCGGGCATCACATGACGTTATCGCATCATTTTCTGTTGCCTCAGTTCAATGACCGAACCGATGAATATGGCGGCTCGTTGGAGAACCGGGTGCGGCTTACCCGGGAGCTTTTGGAAGAAACCAAAGAAGAAGTCGGAGACGATTGCGCCGTGGCCCTGCGGTTCGCGGTTGATGAAATGTTGGGTTCGGACGGGATGCAGGCACAGGAGGAAGGCCGCGCAGTTGTCGAATTGCTGGCGGAAATTCCTGATCTTTGGGACGTAAACGTTGCCGATTGGAGCAACGACTCGGCAACGACCCGCTTTGAACCGCGCGACGGGTTCCAGACCGCGTATATAGAGTTCGTCAAACAGGTCACCACCAAGCCAGTAGTGGGCGTGGGACGTTTTACTTCACCGGATTTGATGGTCTCTCTGGTCAGAAAGGGTGTGCTTGATTTTATCGGCGCGGCCAGACCATCGATTGCGGACCCGTTTTTGCCTAACAAAATCAAAGACGGTCGCATCGAGGAAATTCGAGAGTGTATCGGCTGTAACATCTGCGTCTCATCCGACTCTTTGGGTATTCCAATTCGGTGCACGCAGAACCCGACGATGGGCGAGGAATGGCGTCGTGGCTGGCACCCCGAGATCATCGAAAGCCGCAAGAAAGAAGACTCTGCCCTTGTTGTCGGCGGCGGGCCCGCTGGTTTGGAATGTGCCATGCAATTGGCACGTCGGGGATACGAAGTGACACTTGCCGAAGCTGGCCCTGATCTGGGCGGGCGCGTTGCTCAGGAATCCGGTCTGACGGGGTTATCTGCCTGGAAGCGGGTTGCCGATCATAGAATCTATGACCTGCAACAGCGTGGCAACGTTCAGCTGTTTACCGATAGCAGACTGTCGGCCAACGAAGTTGTTGAGTTGGGTGTGCCAAATGTCTTTCTGGCAACCGGCGCCAGATGGAGGCGGGACGGTCGCGGAAAGTCTGCCTTTGGTGGCATCACGTTGGAAGAGGGCACAAAAGTTTTGACTCCGGACGACATTATGTCGGGTTCATTACCCGAAGGTGGTCCGGTCATGGTTTACGATGATGACCAGGCTTACCTTGGCGGAGTTCTGGCAGATCACTTGGCCCAGGCCGGTCGGGAAGTCCTGTTTGTGACGCCTGCTTCCATGGTTTCACCGTTCACTGAACTGACCCTGGAACAAACCCGAGTACAGCGCAGCCTTCTGGAAAAAGGCGTTCGATTGATCCTGTCTCACACCTTGGCCAGCGCAGGATCCGGCCGAGCGAAGGTGCAGTGCGCGTACACGAGCCAAACTCAAGTCATTGAGTGCGCCTCGGTACTATTGGTGACGCAACGAATGCGAGAGACCGCACTCTATGATGAGCTTCGTGGCCTGACCGAAAGTCCGCTGACGAAACTGGAGTTAATCGGCGATGCTGCAAACCCCGGCTTGATCGCTGACGCGGTTTATTCTGGTCACATGGCCGCTCGGAATTTCGAACGTGATGCAGTCGAAATCGACCGCGAATTGTTCCGTCGGGAACTCATTTCCCTTGAAACTGTATGAGGTGCGCCGTGCCCAAAGATGACTTGCAAGTGATGCGCGACTTGATGGAAGCGCAGCGTGAAGGGTTCGCGTTGCCACGCCATTTCTATACGTCTCAGGCAGTTTATGAGAATGATATTCGTAAGTTCTGGAACCGGAACTGGATCTGGGTCGGACATGAAAGCCAAATCGCTGAACCGGGCGACTATTTCCTGTTCGATTATGGCCCTGAGTCTGTGATTGTCGTGCGTGATCGCGAAGGCGAAGTTCGTGCACATTTGAACGTTTGCCGCCACCGGGGATCTCGTGTTTGCCTTGAACGGAAAGGCAAGGCGCGAACCTTCATCTGCCCCTATCACGCCTGGACCTTTGACCTGAACGGCAAGCTTCGAAACGGGCGGTCCATGGGTGCGGATTTTGACCCCGGTGAATACGGCCTGTTCCCGGTTCAGGTTAAGATCTTTCAGGGCCTGATATTCATTTGCGTTTCGGAAGACGCTCCACCGCTCGACGTGGCGCTGAACAAACTAGCGCCGCTGTCAAAGCCGTTCGAGTTTGAAAACCTGAGGGTTGCACATGAGGCGTCGTATCCTGTTCCGGCGAACTGGAAACTGGCGCTGGAAAACTATTTGGAATGCTATCACTGCGCACCGTCCCATCAGGATTATTCGCGCAGCCATTCCCTGAAAGATCCTGCGCAGGTTCTGGAGTTCAGCGGGGCACTGCACGAACGGATGGAGGCAGTTGGCCTTCCGCTGGAAGAACTGGATCTGACCGGTGACAACGCTGTTGCGCCCGGTGCCGATGTCTACTGGCGGCGTTACCCGCTGTTCCCTGGTTATATGACTGGCAGCCGGGATGGCTCTCCTCTGGCGGCGCCTCTCGGTGAGTTGAGCGATCATGATGGTGGGGCCACGGATCTGGGGATCGGTACGCTGAACTACTTCCTCGTCTACGCTGATCATATGGTCGGATACCGGTTTGTACCGCGAGATTTGCAGGAGACGGATATTCAGATCGTCTGGTATGTGCGCGGGGATGCTGAAGAGGGGCGCGACTATGACAAGGATGCCCTGACGTGGCTCTGGCATGTCACATCGCTCGATGACGAGAGGATCATCCGGCACAATCAGGAAGGCGTGAATTCCCATCGTTTCGTACCGGGACCGCTGTCTGAAATGGAGTGGAGCCTTCCTGGCTTCTATCGCAATTACTTCAGCATGATCTGACACGCTGAAAATTCGGAGAACGAACATGACAGAGTTAACTCAGCGCAGAACAAGGCGGCGCGGGGGCGGACGTGAAGCGCGGGCAGCGGTGCGGACCAGCAACGCGGCCTCGAAGGCAATCTGGCCAGGTATTCCGGGTGGACGATACAAGCCTCTATCTGACGCGGACATGGCACGCATTCACGAAGCCGCGCTTAGCATTCTGGAACGCACGGGCATCGGAGACCCCACGCAGGAGGTCCTTGATCTCGTGCTACCCAAAGGGGCGATATTGAATGAACATGGCAGGCTTTGTTTTCCCCGGGCGTTGATGGAGGACCTGTTGGCCAAAGCGGCCAGCGAGTTCTATGTGCACGCGCGCGGATCGCGCGCAGGCAAGGATGATATGCACTGCACCAAGGACAAGGTGTATTACGCAAATTCCGGTACAGCTGTAACCACACTCGACGCGCAAACCCGTAGCTACAGGCCGTCAACGCTCAAGGACATCTACGATTTCACCCGTCTGGTTGACCGGCTCGACAACATTCATATGACCGGAGATACAGTTCTGGCGACGGATGTACCGCAGGATTATGAGCATGATATGAGCATGCTCTACGCCATTCTGGCGGGCAGTGAGAAACCGTCCTGCCTGACTTTCCGAACCCGTGAGCACATTCAGGACGCGATCCAAATATTTGATCTCGCGTCAGGTGGCGAGGGTAAGTTCCTTGAAAAGCCGTCTGTCATCTTTGGCGGCTGTCCTATTGTTTCACCGCTCAGGTTCGGGCGGGAAAACCTGGAAATCCTGATCGATACTGCAAAGCTCGGGCTTGTTTGCGACCTCGCCGTACCACCGCAGGCTGGTGCGACGTCACCTGCGCCGTTGGCCGGAACATTGGCACAGGCGGTGGCCGAGACCCTTTCATGTGTAGCGATCGCAAACCTGATCAATCCCGGCACGCCCGTCGTCTTCGCCGCGTGGCCCTTTATCACCGATTTGCGCACCGGGTCGTTTACAGGCGGAAGTGGTGAACAGGCACTGATTTCAGCGGCCGCCATTCAGATGGGCAATTTCTACAATCTGCCGACCAGCGTCGGGTGCGGCATGACGGATTCCAAAATCCCCGATGCGCAATACGGGTTGGAAAAGGCACTTACCTACGCGTTAGCCGCTCATGCCGGGGCCAATCGGCTCTGCGAATTCGGTGGGATGGTTGGAAGCCTGATGGGGTGTAGTTTTGAATCGATGGTCATCGACAATGAAGCAGCTGGCATGATCTCTCGAACGCTTCGCGGTATCGAGGTCAGCGACGAGACTCTGTCGGTTGACGTGATCCATGATTGCGCGATCGATCCCGGGCATTTCCTCGGCAACGCGCAGACGCTGCAATTCATGGAAACGGAGTATGTCTACCCGACGCTCATGGATCGGGAGTTGACCGACACTTGGGAAAAGGCTGGACGGCAGGACATGTTTGAACGGAGCCGTGTAATCGTGGACGACATTTTGTCCAACCACTACCCGAACTATTTTGGCAGCAAGCTGGACGAAGAAGTTCGCTCCAGATTTCCGATCAAATTACTACCAGAAGCGATGCGTCCAATGTGAGTGCGGCATTCCGGGTTCGGTACAGGCATTGCTGGCCGAAGATCGTGACCCAATGCCAGCGGAACAGGCTGATACGGCGGTATTCTATTCCATTTCCAACTGTCAGGCCGGTCTGGCCAGCATTTCGTTTGGCAACTCGCTGATCAAACAAGTGGCCTCGGATCTGGCAGCCGAGCTGTCGGGGCTGAAGACTTTCGTCACCTTGTCGCCCATTCCGGGTCTGACCAAGTGGCTGTCTCAGGAGGGCTATGAATGGGATATCGAAAAGCCTGATCAGGTTAAGGCTCTGGCGGCGCATTACCTGCTGAACGCCAAGGGTAGGGACAACATGCCCTTTGATCCAGTGGCTCGGTTTGACTTGGGTAACGGCGCGCTGGTTCATGCGGTTCATGCCGACGCAGACACATCTGAAAATGGCCGGGCGCAGTTCGGTGGCACCATGGTCAACTATCTGTATGATCTTGCCCGTGTCGGTCAGAACCACGAACAGTTTGCCACCACACGTGAGGTGATTTCCTCACCCGAGATCAAATCCATTGCGGCTTCTGCAACTCTTACCACGACACAAGAAAGGTAACCCTTATGGCCAATCCTCTCTATGACGGTTTGTTCGGTATCCATGCTGGTAGAGCCACACCTTTTTTGCACCTGCTCGACAGGACAATCATTACCCATCAGGATTTCCTGAGCACGGCCGCTCAGATTGCGCATGTGGCCACGCAGTTGGGTTTGAAGCCTGGTGACCGGGTCGCCGCGCAGGTGGAAAAATCACCCGAGGCACTGGCGCTCTATGCTGCTTGTGCGCAGGCCGGTCTGGTGTTTCTGCCACTCAACACGGCTTATACGGTGGAGGAGCTAACTTATTTCATCGAAAACAGCGGCTCGTCCCTGATCGTCTGTGACGCCAAGAACGAAGAGAAACTGGCCTTGGTGGGCGCGCAATTGGGCGCCAAGGTGGAAACCCTGAATGCCGACGGGTCCGGCAGCCTGATGGACCGGGCCGCAGCCATGCCTAATAGCTACGACACGGTGGATCGCGATGGTGATGATCTGGCAGCGTTTCTTTATACTTCCGGCACCACAGGGCGCTCAAAGGGGGCGATGCTGACCCAGAACAATCTGCTGTCAAATGCGAAAACGCTGGTCGAAGAGTGGCGTTTCACATCCGACGACGTGCTGCTGCACGCGCTGCCGATCTTTCATACTCACGGACTTTTTGTGGCTACAAATGTCAGTTTGGTCGCGGGCAGCTGCATCGTTTTCATGCCCAAATTCGATTTGGATGAGGTCATCAGTCATATGTCCCATGCGACGGCGATGATGGGTGTGCCCACATTCTATACCCGACTGCTGGATGACACGCGTTTTACAAGAGAACTGGTCGCCCATATGCGCCTGTTTGTTTCGGGGTCTGCACCCTTGCTGGCTGAAACCCACGTGCAGTTTGAAGGTCGTACAGGTCACCGTATTCTGGAACGATACGGCATGACCGAAACCAACATGAACACCTCGAACCCTTATGACGGGGAACGGCGTGCAGGCACGGTGGGCTTTCCGCTACCTGGGATCGAGCTGCAGGTCTGCGATTCCGACGGCAACGCCTTGCCGCAAGGCGAGATCGGCGAGATCGAAGTGCGCGGTCCGAACGTGTTCAAAGGCTATTGGCAGATGCCGGAGAAAACCGCCGCCGAATTGCGCGAAAATGGCTTCTTCATCACTGGCGATCTGGGTCGGATTGACGACGATGGCTACGTCCACATTGTCGGTCGCAACAAGGATTTGATTATTTCTGGCGGCTACAACATCTATCCCAAAGAAATCGAACTGGTGTTGGATGACCAGCCGGGCGTTCTGGAAAGCGCAGTGGTTGGAGTGCCGCATTCTGATTTTGGTGAAACGGTACTGGGCGTGATCGTTTCCGAGGCGGGCCAGACGCCCGATCTGGATGCTATTATGGTCGCCGTGCGCGACAGCCTCGCGCGGTTCAAGCATCCCCGCGAACTCATCGTGCTGGATGAGCTACCTCGCAACACCATGGGCAAGGTTCAAAAGAATGTGTTGCGCGACCAGTTTAAGGACAGGTTCGTGACTGCATAAATGACACTCCCCGTCCCACGGCCTCTCTCCCGAACAATGCCGTGGGTTACTCTTCAACGGCCTGAAGATGCAGTCGATACATCTATAAGCCGTTGATTTTTCTCTTTTTCAGGAGATCGAAATATGTACCAGAACATCCTGGTTCCGGTTTCTTTTGATGCAGATCGCGATGCAGCAAGCGCAGTTAAAGTTACCCAAGCGCTCTGTCTGGCAGGTGGGAACATCACGCTATTGCACGTTGTCGAACATCCGCCTCAATATACCAGTGACCTGTTGCCAGAGAGGCATCTGGAGCACGCCAAAGCCGTGGTTTCGGAGAAACTGGCTCCTTCGTTGAACGGATTGGCGAACGCCCGGATCGAAATAGTCGAGGGACATACGGCTCGGGGAATTCTGGACTTTGCCGTGTCACGCAACGCCGATTGCATTGTGATCGCGAGCCATCGGCCGGGTCTTCAAGACTGCCTGCTGGGGTCTACAGCTGCTCGCGTCGTGCGGCACGCACATTGTGCTGTTCATGTCGTCAGGTAAGTGGGTGGTGTAGGCATTTGGTATAACGCGCGAATGCAGCGGCGACGTTTCACGGTCGCGCAATGGGATGTTTCTGGATTTGATGCCCGTTTTGGGTCAGTTCGGCTCGTCGTCTGATTTAGGGTCCTTGTACCTGTTGAGGTCCAAAATCCCTGCCTGAATTGGAAAGGTCTGGAAAAAGATCGTGTGGATTTGATCGCTGATGGTCCAGAATTTGGGGCTTGTTCTGCGCACGCCATATTTCGCTACAACCCCCATCCAGTCTTTTTGCGACTGCATAGATTTCAAGTCGCCAATGAATGCACTCAGTTGGTTCTGCCGGATTACGAAATAGAAATTTGGATAGCTCCCGAACAGTCCGGGAATGATGGTTAGAACATCTGATTGCGGCTCGCGGCGTGCCGCTTCGTCGAACAGAAAGGCCACATTCTTGTGGGCCTTGTCGTGCGCAAGTGAGAAGACCTCGGTGGTGCCGTCGTCTTTTTTTATCATAAGAACAGACAGGTCCGGCAGAAATTTCACCCAATCTCCCCTCTGGTCTGCAAGTTTACGCAGCATCGGTTCAATGTCACCGTCATTTGATTGTGGGCAGCTTTCAGTTGCACATCTGTTGATTGGGTCGGCTATTGGCCATAGCTCATTCCCGCGTTCCAGCAGGTTGAGTAAAAACTCCCGTTTTGGGGCGGTCGTTGCGAAGTCGATGGCTGAGGGAAAACTGTCATCGACGCGGCGCTGGTGCCAGTAGGTATGAATGCCGGCAAGAAAGCCTTTGTACCAGTTTTGGTGCATCTCCTGCCGGACTTCCCGCGGCATAAATGTCAGGAACGAATCCTCACTCTCCATACGCAGTTCATCCATGTACAACCGTGTCGCAAGCTGATGCTCGACACGGCCAAAGACATCGTAGCCCGCCACCAGGTCATAGTAGATGCGTTCGAATATCGGATAGTCGATGACCCAGGCGGTTTCGGGAATGCCACCGTGAAATCCGGTCATGGCAGAGGCATTGTCGAAATGGCGAAAAACAGTGATCAGCGCGTTTGGATTAGTGCCGTCTCCATCCCAAATCGCGCTATATCCAAATCCGGTTTCGTGCGCCGGACTGCTCCGGTACCGCGCGTCCCGAAAGTTCAGGTATAGAATCTGGTTCTTGTGCGAAAACGTTTGCAAATCACCCAATAATCCCCGGTCGACCTGGGAGACCGGCAGCTCAAGATAAGCGGCGCCTTCTTCCAGATAACTTGGGTCTGTGACCGAAAGATCAGCATCCGGAGCAAGAAAACTGACCCAGAAACGATCTTCGATCACGTCGACCGCGGTCTGACCATGGCAGACCGGGCCACGGATGAAGCTGCGTACGAAGAACAGCGCGTCGTCTAAAAGAAATTGATAGCGGCTGCGTGCAGGCATCTCGGCAAAGGTGCTGAAGGGGCTACCGCCATCCGCGTCCCCGTAGGATGGCAGGTCTACCAGCGTCCACTCGGGTCCCAGAAACAGCTCCTGAAACCGCGCCATCCGATCCGGCCCAAACTGATAGACCAGATGCTCCTTGTGCACGATTGTCTCGTCAATCAGCTGCAGCCGGTAGAAGAACGGAATACTTCCCGGGTCATCAAAAGGGCGCCGCGTCGCGATAATGTCGATCTCTTCGCCTTGCGGCGTTGAAGAACGTACAAGTTGAAAGAACCGTCTGGGGGAGTCTTCTTGAAAGTGAATTCGGGCGAGAAACAGGTGCTCGTAGATGTACCGGCTCATCAGCTGGCTACGCATATCCCGCCTGTTCAGGAATGCCTCCCATTCTTTGATCTGTTGCCTGATCTCGTCTGGGATTTCGGAAGGCGTCGAAGACGGTAATGCGCCGCTGCCCAACCAGGACATGAGCACTTGATACTCTTTGTCATCAAGCGGAGCCGTCGCATAGGGCATGCCCGCAAGCGGATGGTTCGTGCGAAAGGCGTCGAACTCGTCCGGCGAAGGGCAGACCAGCGGTCGATCAAGCGCAAGCCCGAGTTCTTTTGGGATTGGTGCGTCGGCTGTCAGCCCATTTTCACGGCCGAGTACGAGGGTTTTTTCAAGTAATGTCGATGTGTCTGCAGGCATCGCGGAATACTGGGTAACCGGATGAAACCCAAGGCCCCTCCATTCGGGCACTGTATGAGCGTCAATCCCAAGTCTGGTAGGCTGTGCATCTGACAATCGTTCAGTGTGGTAGATGGCTTCCTTGCTGCCGCCGCGCAACAAGCCGTCAGGCGATGTCAGTTTCAATTGGCACGGCGCATCATAGCAACTGTGGCAGACGACGCAGCGATTATCCAAGATCCTTTTCACGCTGGCCCAACCCTCGTCCGACGGTGACGTGATCGCCGCCGCCGCGTTCGATTCAGCGGGAACAGAACTCGACTGCGCCGAGGTTTCGCCTGAAACGAGTAGCATAACGGCGAAACCCGTTAAGACCGCAAAAACACGAAACGTTCGAGCATTCAGCATCTATGACCCCTGGCCAGCAAACTCTGGGCACACGCATCGGAGCCGGGCGAAACTGCGCCATTAGGCTCGTTTGAGCGTAGCTTAGTCTTTTTTGTAGACCACTCATTTGCAGTTGTCCTCATTCTTTGCGCCCATGGCCAATTCCGGGGCGACCCGGAAGCGCTTGGGTGGCGGGTGCCGGCGACCGGCGCAGACGGCCATACGCTACCGTTGGGATAGGTTTCGGGCAATTCGCTGACCGCTATTCTGGCGAAGTCGCTTTCTGCAACAGCTTTTCGCATTCCTGCATGTGGCACGTCCTGAATTTGGGAAAAATGCTTGGTGAAGGAGACATTGAAAATGAATAGTTCAGCCCCTGCAATCAGAACCCGCGCCGGTGGTCGATCTGCCCGTCGCGCGATCCGGACGGCACCTAAATTCGACATGTTGCCCGGTCTTACCCGCAATATTCCGTATTGCGAGGTGATGGATGGCAGCCAGGTTGAATGTATCGACAGTGCCTCGATGGATATTCTTGAGAATGTCGGCGTTCAGTTTCGCGACCCGATCGCGCTGGAGGACTGGAAAAAGGCGGGTGCCAAGGTAGACGGTGAACTTGTGTATCTGGATCGCGGTCTTGTGCGGGAATTGATTGCCACGATCCCGTCGGATTTCACCTATCATGCCCGCGATTCGAAAAAGAATGTCCGTCTGGGCGGAAAGCACTCGATTTTCGTGCCGATGACCGGCGCTCCCTTCCTGCGGGATCTGGAAGATGTACGCCGCAATCCGATGCTTGACGATTTGGCGATGTTCCACAAGCTGGCGCATATGATGCCCGCGCTGCACAGTTCGGCGCACCACATAGTCGAGCCCTATGATCACCCGATCAGCCAGCGGCATCTGCGCATTACCTATTCGTCGATGAAATACTCGGACAAGACGTTTATGGGCATGACGACTTCGCCCAAGAACGCCGAGGATGTGTTGGACATGTGCGCCATTCTGTTCGGCGAGGAGTTTCTGGAAACCCATCCGGTCACCACCGGCAATTGCAATGGTAACTCACCTTTGGTCTGGGATGAGACCATGCTGGGTGCGATGCGTGCTTTTTGTCGTCGCAATCAGCCGGTCCTGTGCTCGCCCTTCGTATTGGGCGGCGCAAACACGCCTGCATCGGTACCCGCAACCGTGGCGCAGTTGAACGCCGAGGCGCTGTCGGCGCTGGCCTACACACAGGTCATCCGCAAGGGTGCGCCTGCGATTTACGGCCACTATCTGTCGACCGTGTCGATGAAATCCGGTGCGCCCATGGCGGGCACGCCCGAGATTAGCCTGATGAACTTCATGATCGGTCAGATGGCGCGGCATTACGGTGTACCGTGGCGGACGTCGAACACGTTGGGCGGGGCCAAGACCTTCGACGCCCAAGCCGGGTACGAATCCGCCACAACATTACAGGCAGTGGTCCATGCCGGAGCGAACTATATTTGGCACAGCGCGGGATGGAACGAGGCCGGTATGCATTGCTCGGTCGCCAAATTCATTGTTGATGCAGAGCAATGCGCGATGGCTTACCGCATGGCCGAGGGTCCGAAATGGCATGATTTCGATCAGGCCCTTTCGGCGGTACCTGATGTCGGGCCGGGTGGTCACTATCTGGGTCATCCGCACACGCAGGAAAATTTCCAGGAAGCGTTTTTTATGCCCGAACTGTTCGACAACAACTCGATTGAGCAATGGGTAGCCGAAGGCGAAGTGGAGATCACCGAACGTGCTCTGAAACACGCGCGCAAGCTACTGGCCGAGTATGAAGAGCCGAAACTGGATGAAGCCAAAGACGAAGCATTGCTGGACTATATCGCTCGCCGTGAGCGAGAAATCCCAGCGGCAGATGAGCTGAACCAGAACTACTGATCCCTCCCCGAACTTGCCTGCCCAAGAATTTGGGCGGGCTCTTTTCGCAGTGAGGTTCATTAGATGGCTTGGCCGGGCCGGTGTTTCACGGACGAGGTGGCATCCGGTTGGCAGAAAAACAAAAAAGGGGAGGAGACATGGAGCTGGCAGGAAAATCTGCGCTGGTAACCGGAGCGGCCGGTGGCATCGGCGTCTCAATTGTTAAGAAACTACGAGAAGCGGGTGTTCGTGTAGCTGTTGCAGACCGCGCTGTCGACGGGATCGAAGCCGAGGCACAACTGCCCGGGGATTTGCTCGACCAGGGTTACGCGGATGGCTTGCCGCAAGCGGCGGCGGTTTCGCTTGGGGCCCTGGATATTGTGATCAATAACGCAGGTGTAATCTCGCGTGGTCCGGTCACTGATACCTCGGACGCGGACTGGTCGCTGTCCATGGGCGTAAACGTTGAGGCGCCGTTTCGCATTTGCCGTGCCGCAATCCCTATCATGGCTCGCAACGGTGGCGGTGCCATCGTCAATACCGCTTCTTGTTGGGGGTTGAGGCCCGGCGGCAATCACGCGCTCTATTGCATGACCAAGGCAGCCATCGCATCCCTGACACAGTGCATGGGGATGGACCATGCCCATCAGGGTATCCGCATCAACGCAGTCTGCCCGAACGAAGTGAACACTCCGATGTTACGCACAGGGTTCGCAAAACGTGGGTTTGATCCTGATACGGCCGTGGCCGAATTGGGGCAGACGGTTCCTTTGGGCCGTATCGCAGAGCCCGAGGATATTGCCGACGTCATCATGTTTCTGGTGTCGGATGCCTCACGCTATTTATGTGGGTCACTGGTCGAGGTTAACGGAGGGAAACCCGTGTCATGAACAGGTTCGAAGGAAAAACCGCGCTGGTCACAGGCGGACGCAGTGGCATTGGCCGGGCAATTGCGGAGCGATTGAGGCAAGAGGGCGCTCGTGTCTTCACCGCGCAGCGCGGAGCGGATAGCGAATTTGAAGGCATCAAGGCGGATTTGAGCGATCCGAGCAGCCCCTACAATGTTGTTTCTCAGGTCGTTACCGCGGCAGGTGGCCTGGATGTGTTGGTGAACAACGCGGGTATGATGCAGGAAGCTGCTGTCGAGGATATGTCTGTCGAAGATTGGCAACGCAATCTGACAGTCAATCTGACCGCGCCTTTCGTAATGATCAAAGCGGCCCTGCCGTATCTGCGCAAGGCTCGTGGAAGCATCGTCAACATCGGGTCCATAGAGGGGCAGGGTTCAAATCCCGGCCACGCGGCCTACTGCGCGTCAAAGGCCGGTTTGCACGGTTTGACACGGGCGATTGCAGTAGATCATGGGGCCGAAGGGATTCGATGCAACGCGGTTGCGCCGGGGTGGATCGACACGGAACTCAATATGGATTTCATCGACTCCATACCGGATCCGGAAGCGTTCCGCCGAAATATCGGGCGCATTCATCCCGTAGCCCGCACAGGCGCGCCGGAAGAGGTTGCCGCATTGGTGGCATTCCTGGCCGCCGAAGAGTCCAGCTTCATCACGGGGCAAATCTACACAGTCGACGGTGGTCGAATGGCGAAGCTCAGCCTGCCTTGAACTGACCAGAGGACACCCGGACTATTCCTCTCGGGCGCGCCATTCTTTCCATCGCAGAATCATATTGGCACCGATTTCCCGAAACGGTTGCGGCGGCAGGCGTTTCGGCCGTTCCGCCGTCTCGAAAAAGCGGGAGACGGTCGAGCTGTGGCCGCAGGCCAGCTCCGCTGCGGCGATGCCGGTCAGAGTGCCGCGTGCTGTTCCCAACCCGTTCTGAACGCAGCCGGAATAGACGCCGGCCTCTATTTCGCGCGCGACTGACACGCCGTTGAGGCTGAGGCACAGATGCCCGGCCCATTGATATTCCATCTGCGTGCCAGCAAGCTGGGGAAACCGCTGATCGAACTTACGCTGCATAACCTTTGTTGCCCGGGCAAGATCAGCCTGAGAGACCTGCATGCCGGGGCGCAACGTCGCGCAGGTGCGAGTGATGATGCGATTACCACCCTGACCGGTGTCTATCCTCCGCACAGTCGTTCCCATCGGGTCGGAGGGCGTCACACCCCAGCGCGGTTGCCCGCCCAGGCGCGACAGGGCGCTGTTGTCCAGCTCCGGTGTCATCACCGCATAGAGGAACAGCTGCATCAACCGTCCACGTTCAATCCCAAAGCTTTCAAGATGGCCGTTGACAGTTAGCAAGACCGCCCCGGCACTGACCGAGCCGCAATCTGTTTTGACCAGCCAGCTGTCGCCCTGTCTTTCGAATCCGTTTACAGCCGAGTTTTCGCAGATCGCGACGCCATCCCTGGTCAGACCGGCACCCAGCCCGCGAATGTAGCCCGCGGGTTGCAGCATCACGGTACCTGGCGTGTAGAGTCCCGACACATAATGCCGCGATCCGGTCAGCACATGCATTTGCTGCGGGTCCAGCATCTCACTGGTTTCGCCCAACGCGTTCAGGTGTTTGGCGTAGCTTTCATTATGTGCTTGGCCCGCTGCGCTGGCCGCACCGTTCACCTTGCCGACCGGGTCAAAAAAATTCCTGTTGATCTGGTAATCCTCGACCGCGCTACCAGCGAATGAAATGGCCTGACGATTCAGCGCGATCATCGCCTTGTCGTCACCCGTTCCGGAGTAATCCGATGAGGACAAATCATGCGGCAGATCGATCATAAAGCCGGAATTCCGGCCAGCGGCACCTTCCGCCAGTCGTCCGGCCTCCAGAACGACAACTTTGGCGTCAGGTTGCAGTTGTCGCAGGCGGCGGGCGGCGGTCAGACCCGCAAAGCCGCCGCCGACCACCACAAAATCAGCTGTAAGGTTCGTGTCCAGCTCGTTCGCCGGGGGCTGGCTACCCAGAATGGAATTCCAGGCAGCTGGCCCGCGATGGACAGGTTGATGCTTAGCGGTATAGCTACTCAATCCACGGCCTCGTCAGCGTCATCAGACAGATCGATCCAGATGGTTTTCAGCTGAGTGTACTGGTCATGCGCGTGGATCGAGTTGTCGCGACCGCCAAAACCGGACTGCTTGTACCCGCCAAACGGAGTCGTGATGTCTCCCTCGCCAAAACTGTTCACTGTCACGGTCCCGGCCCGCAGGGCGCGGGCGCCGCGAATGGCGCGTTTGGCATTGGCTGTGAAGATCGACGCACAGAGCCCATATTCCGTATCATTGGCGATCTTGATAGCTTCGTCAAAGCCCGAAACTTCGATTACGGACAAGACCGGGCCAAAGATTTCCTCACGCGCCAGGACGGTATCGTTGCCGGGCACTTCGACCACTGTGGCTTCGACAAAGCCATTGTTCGCCTTACCGCCAATTACCACGTTTTCGGCCTGCTCCAGATAGCCGCAGACCTTGTTGTAGTGGCCCTCGCTGACCAACGCGCCCATGCGGGTTTCCGGGTCCAGCGGGTTGCCAATGTTCCATTGCTTGGCATGATGGGTGATGCGCTCCAGCAATTCGGATTTGACGTCCCTATGAACGATCAGGCGTGACGAGGCCGAGCAGTTCTCGCCCATGTTCCAGAAAGCGCCGTTGACGACATGCTGCGCCACACGGTCCAGGTTTTCGGCATCATTCATGACAATGGCTGGGTTCTTGCCGCCCATTTCCAGCACAACTTCCTTGGCGTTGCTTTCTGCCGAATAGATCAGGAAGCGTTTGCCGGTCACGGTCGAGCCTGTGAAGGACACCATGTCAATATCCATATGGCGACCGATAGGCTCACCTACATTGGCGCCTCCGCCGGGCACGACGTTCAGGACACCGCGCGGCAGTCCGGCCTCGATCGCAAGTTCAGCAACGCGCAGGGCGGTCAGGGTGGTTTCCGCCGCTGGTTTCACAACCAGCGAACACCCTGCTGCCAGTGCCGGGCCGATCTTCCACGCCAGCATCAGCAGGGGGAAGTTCCAGGGCAGCACCAAACCAACGACACCGATCGGTTCACGCACTACCATTGCGATATGATCATCGCTGGCCGGAGAGACCTGATCATAGATTTTGTCGATCGCTTCGGCGTGCCATTTCAAGCAATGGATCGTCTCGGGCACATCTACCGTTTCGCAGTCGTAGATGGTCTTACCGCTGTCGAGACTTTCCATCACCGCCAGCTCACGCGCATTGCGAGTCATCAGCTTGCTCAGCCGGATCAGCACATCCTTGCGCTCGGACGGGTGCATCTTGCTCCAGCGACCATCGTCAAACGCCTCGCGCGCCTTTTCGACCGCGAGATCAACATCAGCCGAAGCGCAGGAGGCGATGTCTGTCAGATTTTCGCCAGTGGCGGGGTTAATGGTTTCAAAAGTCTCGCCCGAAATTGCGGGGCGAAAGCCACCGTCGATAAAGGCGCCGGTTGGCAGGTCCAGGCCTGCCGCGATGGATTTGTATTCGTCCTGTGTCAGCAGATCCATGTTTCTTACCCCTCGGCCACAATATCGGCGATTGTCTTTTTCAGCACACGTGTCACCTGTTCCAGCGCGCGCTTGTCGTCTTTGTTCAGGCCCTTCAGCGGCGCCCGCATCGCGCCCGCATCGATCCCATTCATGGTCACGCCATGCTTGATCGTCTGGATGAACTTTCCACCCTGTTCCAGCACCCGCATCAGAGGCATCATTGCGCTCATGATGCGGCGGCCTTTGGCAAAGTTCCCCTCGATCACACATGCGTTGTAAAGAGCGACGTGTTCCCTTGGCAGGAAATTTGAACCACCGCATACCCAGAAGGGCGCGCCCCAGGCAAAGAACTCCAGCGCCTGGTCGTCCATGCCGCATCCCAATTGGATATGCGGATAGTCGCGCGCAAGCAGGTGAACGCGGTTGATATCGCCCGAACTTTCCTTGATCCCGCAGAAGTTCCGGCTGCGTCCGACGCGGTCGAGGAACTCTTCGCCCATCATCGTGCCGGTGCGATGCGGGTAGTTGTACAGCATCACTGGCAAGTCAGCGGCCTTGTCGATTGTCAGCGCGTTCAGCGCGTTTTCCCGGTCGGTCGGTACCGAATAAGGCGGGCTGGCAAGCAGAATTGAATCCGCGCCTAACTCACGAGCACTGGAAGCAAGTGCAACGGAATCCGATGTCAGCATTGCACCTGTACCGACAACCAGTGGAAGGCGACTTTTCAGGCGTTCGTGAGTGAAGCGGGCCAGTTCCAGACGTTCTTCGACAGTCTGAGCATAGTTTTCGCCGGTCGATCCCCCCGAAATCAGGCCATGCACGCCGTTTTCGATCAGGTATTCGATCACGTCACTCAACGCGTCCCAATTGACGGTTCCGTCGTCGTGATAGGGCGTGACGACAGGGGTATAAATCCCCTCAAATCTGAATATCGGGTTCATTCAGTCCTCATGCTGGTTTTGATCGGGGCAGGGCGCCCATCGGGACGTCCAATGCCTCGGGCATTACGAATAGTTCGATCTGGTCGCGGGAAAGGTTCCAATGGTCTTCGGCCAGCTTTGCCGCCGCTGCATCGTCGCGTGCTTCGATTGCGGCAATGATGGCGTCGTGCTGTTGGCTGGCCTCCGACAGGTTTTCCGACATCTCTGCAGATTGCGGGCGGTAAAAGGTCATGCCGATCCGCGAATGGTCGATCAGCAGGCGATAATACGAAGGCAGCAGATAGATATTGCCCGACATCTCACCGGTCACTTCGTGGAAGCGGTTGTTGGCCAGTGCGCGTTCCTCGCCTGAACCGGTGCGCAAGGCGGCTTTGAACGCCTCTTGCGAGTTTTTCAGCTCTTCGATCTGTGCAGGCGTCGCGTTGAGCGCGGCAAGGCGCAGGATAGCGCCATAGATCATCGGCGCTGCCAGGAAGAAGTCGCGCAGCGTCGTATAGGACATCTCGGATACGCGGGCGCTGCGGTTGGTGCGCAGGTCCAGATACCCTTCACCCGCAAGTTCGCGGAAAACCTCGCGCAATGGTGTGCGTGACAAACCAAAGGCCTCGGACAGTTGCGCTTCGTCCAGATCTTCGCCGGGGTTCAGGCGCAACGTCAGGATCGACACCTTCAGGTGCTCTCTCAACTCGTCCTTCCGCTTTTTTGCCTCGTCTTTCATCGCGTGTCCTCATGTTGCGTTTGCCGGGGTGCCAGAATGACGAATCGTGCGGCAAACACAATCGGCGTTCATGTTGTATCTCCGTAAAATACAACTTGTATACAAAAAAAATTTGTGCAGTGTACAGAAAACTGGAGGAGGACGATGCCGGTGGCCAACACCTTGGAAGAACCCGTGATCGATTGCCGAAATCTATGGAAGATCTTTGGAAAACGCGCCGATGAGGCAATGAAAGCCGTTCAGGAGCAAGGGCTTGGAAAGCTCGAAGTTCGGGATCAGTTCAACTGTGTCGTCGGGGTTCAGGACGCGACGTTCACCGTCAATCGTGGCGAAATATTCTGCATCATGGGGCTTTCAGGCTCTGGCAAGTCCACATTGATTCGCCATGTGAACCGGTTGATCGAGCCAACTTCGGGGCAGCTTTTTATCGAAGGGCAGGACGTAAACGCACTGTCAGCCCGCGATTTGCGCGAATTGCGGGCGGAAAAGATCGGCATGGTGTTTCAGAATATGGCGCTGATGCCGCATCGCTCTGTTCTGGATAACGTCTCATTCAGTCAGGAGGTGCGCGGCCACGATGCGCGCGAACGCCGCGAAAACGCGTTGCGCGCCATCGACGCAGTGGATCTGACCGGATGGGATCAGAAATACCCCGACGAACTGTCCGGCGGTATGCAGCAGCGTGTGGGACTGGCACGTGCTATCGCCGCTGATCCGGCCATCCTGTTAATGGACGAGCCATTCTCGGCACTCGACCCGCTGATCCGCCGTCAGTTGCAGGATAAGTTCATGTCGCTGTCGGCTGAGATGAAGAAGACGACACTCTTCATCACACACGATCTGGACGAAGCGATCCGTATCGGTGACCGGATCGCAATCATGAAGGACGGCGCACTGGTTCAAGTCGGCACGCCGGAGGACATCGTGACCAATCCGGCCGACGAATATGTAGCGGATTTCGTCGCGGGCATTTCGAAACTGGAGCTGATCTCGGCCGGCAAGATCATGGAACCGGTCGAGGCCTTTGAACGCCACAGCGGCCCGATCGATGTCAGCGACTGGCCCGAGGCGCGTCCGGATCATTCGCTGGATGACCTGGTGAATCTGTCGATCTCCACTCAACACCCCGTCGTGGTCAAAGCGGACGGCAAGGCCATCGGGATTGTGACCAAGAACGCTCTGCTGCGCGGCATTCAGGGTGACGTGGAAGACGCCAGCAGCCTGAAACACTGAGGACAAAAGACATGGCAGATACGGAATTCAACATTCTCGACCCATTTTCCTCGGTTGATCTGGGACTGGCTGAATCGGCCGACGGCGTGAAGCAATGGGCGATTTCAAATCGCGGGATCATCCAGCCGATCAAGAACTTCTTTAACGACCTGATTGTTGGCATCGACAACGGCCTGAACGCGGTGCCGCCGTTGATCATGCTGCTTTTGCTGGTACTTATCGCGTGGCAGGCCGCGGGCCGGCGGGTCGCTATTCTGGTGGCCATCAGTATGACTGTTCTGGGCTTTTTGTCGCCTAATGCCTGGGGCCTGGCGATGACGACGCTTGCGATCGTCATTTCGGCGGTGATCCTGTGTTTCCTCATCGGCCTGCCGCTTGGCATTCTAGCCGGCAAGAACGATCGGTTCGAAACCGCGATCCGCCCGATTCTGGATACGATGCAGACCATTCCAGCTTTCGTTTATCTGGTGCCGGTGGTCATGCTGATCGGGATCGGCAACGTTTCGGGCGTCATAGTGACGATCATCTTCGCGCTGCCGCCGCTGATCCGTCTGACATCGCTGGGTATTCGTGGTGTCAACGAATCCGTCGTCGAAGCTGCCCGCGCATTTGGGGCCAATCCCCGGCAGATCCTGTTCAAGGTCGAGCTTCCGCTGGCAACGCCCACCATTCTGGCGGGTGTCAATCAGACAATCATGCTGTCGCTGTCGATGGTCGTGATTGCCTCGATGATATCGGTCAAGGGTCTGGGTAACGAAGTGCTGCGCGCAATGGGTCGGTTGGATGCTGGCAAGGCGCTGGTTGGCGGTCTGGGTATCGTGATCCTGGCCATCGTACTTGACCGCATCACGCAGGGCATGGGGCAGTCCGGACGCGAGCGCGGACACCGCCATTGGTGGCAAATCGGCCCGGTGGGCGCGGTGATGCGCCTGTTCGGAAAAGCCGGAACTTCTTCAATCAACTGAACCCCAGGGAGGGAAACCAAATGTTCAAAACCAATGTGATCGCAACCATTGCGGCGACCACGATGCTGACCGGCGTCGCATTTGCAGACGATAATCCGGGCACGGGTGTAACAGTGCGCCCCGTGATGGCGCCCTCGGTCGAGGAAACGTTTCAGCATCGCATCCTGTTCTCGGCGCTGGAAGACTTGGGGTACGAAGTTGCTGACCCGCAGGAAGTTGAATACCAGACCATTCATCTGGCCTTGGGTACCGGTGATGGCGATTTTACTGCGGTACACTGGAACAAGCTGCATGATACATTCTTTCAGGAATCTGGCGGCGACGAGGTTCTGGAGAAAGTTGGAACCCTCATTGAAGGTGCTCTGCAGGGTTATCTGGTCAACAAGTCTGCCTATGATGCAGGCGTCCAGAATCTGGGTGACCTGAAAGACCCCGAAAAAGCCAAGCTGTTCGATGCGGATGGCGACGGTAAGGCCGATCTGGCTGGCTGCGTTCCGGGTTGGGGTTGTGAGCGCGTGATTGAACACCAACTGGACGAGTTCGGCCTGCGCGACTCGATTGGTCACAATCAGGGCTCCTACAACGCCATCATCGCGGACACGATTGCGCGCAACGCGGCAGGCGAAAACGTTCTGTACTACACTTGGACCCCATACTGGGTATCGGGCGCACTGGTGCCGGGCGAGGATGTGGAGTGGCTGGCCGTTCCCTACTCTTCGTTGCCGGATGGAGAGATCGCGGAAACCACCTTTGACGGTAAGGACCTGGGATTTGCGGTCGACAGCATCCGTGTTGTTGCCACGGATGATTTTCTGAACGCCAACCCCGCAGCCGCCAAGCTGTTCGAAATGGCAAAGATCGACATCAACGACATCTCGGCGCAGAACAAGATGGTGTCCGACGGCGAAGACAACTCGGACGACATCGACCGTCACGTCGAGGCCTGGATCGAGACCAACCGCGAGGCTTACGACAGCTGGCTTGATGCGGCGCGCGCTGCCGCTCAATAATGCTAACCAACAGCCAAACACTGATCTGCGCGGGCTGAGGCTCGCGCAGATTCATTCTGAGGAAGGGCGATCATGACCCAGACCCAAACACAGCATTACACCTTCATGCTGGTCGAGGAGTTTTCGCATCTGGCGTTCTCCTGCGCTGTCGAACCCCTGCGTATCGCTAATCTTGTTAGTGGGCGGGAATTGTATAAATGGTCCTTTGCCTCGGAAGCGGGTGAAAAGGCTATCTGTTCGAACGGGTCCGTGACACTGGTACATTCCACGTTCGATGATTTGCCCAAATGCAATCAGGTTTTTGTGTTATCAGGTATTCACATGCGCAATCACGTGTCGCGCACCTTACTCGGCAGTCTGCGCCGTGAACGCGCCAAGGGTACATCAATCGGTGCGCTGTGTTCCGGCGCGTGGGTGCTGGCCGAGGCAGGATTTCTGGACGGCATGCAGGTCGCGATCCACTGGGAATATCATGATGCCTTTATGGAGGCTTTCCCGGAAGTGAACCTTGTTCGCAGTGTTTTTGTTGCGGATGAAAAGCACGTCACGGCGTCGGGCGGCACAGCGACCGCCGATCTGATGCTGCATCTGATCGAGCGCAATCACGGCTATGACCTGTCGATCGCGGTGGCTGATCAGATGGTCTATAACGCGGTGCGCAATGCGACCGCCGAGCAGCGTGTGTCGCTTCAATCGCGAAACGGTATGCGGAACACTCATTTGGCGAAGGCGATTCAGATTATGCATGACCGCATCGACGAACCGGTCTCGCCGTCGGTCATCGCCGAGCAGATCGGGATTTCGACCAGGCAGCTTGAAAGACTGTTTGGTAAGTATTTGAACGCATCGCCGAAAAAGTACTTTATGGAAATGCGACTGGAGCGGGCCCGCAACCTGCTTATTCAGACTGAGGCGTCGGTAACTGATATCGCTTTTGCCTGCGGATTCGAAAGCGCAGGGCATTTTTCACGTGTTTACAGAGCGACGTTTGGCGTAACACCGATGCTTCAAAAGGGGCGACGCGATTGACTTGAAGAGTGCGGCGTACAGCATTGTCGACCAAAGAGTAAACGCCAATAACAGTGGCTGGGTCTTTGCGCCCATGGCGGCAACACGATGCCATTTCGGGACAGCGTCAAAAGGCTGGTTTTCGATGGTGTCTCGCGCCTCCAACTTGTGCAGAGACAGGCTTGACGAAACCGTGGCCTTATTGGGTACTAAGGCCACGAACGCGAGTGCAGTGGCTAAAGTCTCAAGCCGCTCTTTCCACCTGTTCAAAATGAGCCAATAGGCGGGCCAAATAGGGTTTCATCTGGCGTAACACCCAAACCTGGACCTGTCGGTCGCTGTATGTGCCCGCTCTTTATGGAGATACCGTGTTCAGGATCGTAGTTACTGTCGATGTATGGTGCGGCGAGCCAAACACCTTCGAGAAGATCGGGCCTGATCGTTGATCCGATTTGCGTGCAGGCTGCGGCAATGATGTCGCCGCCCCAGCTATCATCACAGGTGTGCGGCAGATTGCGCGCCTCACAAATGTCACGGAACGCACGCATGTTCTGCAGACCACCGATCCGCGTGACTTTCATACCGAACCCGTCAACAAGGCCAGTGCCGGCAGCCGAGATCACGGTGTTCAAGTCAATGCTGTTTTCGTCCATGTAGATTCCATGGCTGACCTGTTGCCGGATTTTCCTGAGATCTTCGACGGTATTGCATGGCTGCTCCATTATGAAAGGGATCTCCGGGCACTCGCGGCTGACCCGCAGCGCATCCCGAGTGGTCCAGCCACGATTGCCATCTACTGCCAACCGCATGCCAGAGCCGCCGACGGTTTCCCAAACCTTTCGGATCGTTTCGATGTCAATCTCGACCGGCCGTCCCCCAACCTTGACTTGCAGGCGTGGGTATCCTTCGGCCAATTTCTCACCCGCCAGCCGGGCTATGTCATCCGGTTCGCCAACGCCGGTGGCATAGTATGATGGTACCTGATCGGTCACAGCCCCGCCCAGTAAGTCGGCGACGCTGATGCCCAATGTCTTGCCGATCAAATCATGGGCTGCGATATCAAGGGCTGCTTTGGCATAGTTGTGCCCATTGAGCAGGCTGTTCATGGTGCGGTTCAGCGCTGCTGGCCAGACTTCCGTACCCACCAGCCCGGCAGCCAGAACTTTCAGCGCAGCACGGGCGCCTTCGGCATGTGCCTCGGCATATGTAGGACCAACAGGGCAGGTTTCCCCCCATCCGACTGTGCCATCGTGAGCAACCAGCTTGACCAGGGTTGTGTCCAATGCATAAACCGCGCCGCTTGCCATAGTGTAGGGGCCATTTTTGACGGGTAGGTCGTGTGCGTAAAGGTGGATTTCTTTGATTTTCAAGTTCATGCGTGATGCCTGCGAATTGATAGCGTTTTGGTTTTTCGTCTTTTCGGTTGGACGATTGCGACCTTTTTCTGACAAAGTCGCAAACGGATCGGGGCGTGATTGCGCGCCCCGAAAGTTCACTCTGCAGCAGCTGGTAGAACGCCGGCTTTTTCTGGTTTTCCGTCCCGATAGAGTGCTTTGGCTAGAGCGGCGCACATCAAGCCCATGACCATAGTAAAGGGCAGGGCGCTGATGACCGTTGTATTTCGCAATGCGTCCATCGGGTTGTTCTCGCCAGCGGCCAGAATCAGAGCCCCGGTGACAGCAGTCAGGCCAGACGCTATGGTTCAACACGTGACAGAGTTGTTATTTGGGCCTTGGCCATAACCTCGGGTCCTTTCACGGCTTATTTCGGGGCGCTTCCTTTCGGCAATCCCTGCCAGTGCACTGAATTGGTCGTTAGACCTTGGCGGTCGAGCATAATTGTCCAGAATGCGTCTGCTTCTAAACGACCGACATTATCGGCATCTTTTCCGCCCTCATCGAACCACTGCTCGTAGCTGCCATTGTCTTGCAATGGGATTTCACAGGTGTGGTCGGGACTGTTGGGAGAGGTGCACTGATTATGTCGTTGCAGAAGTCAGCCACAAATTTCAGCTAAGGTTTCTGTTTTTTTCGCCTTCGAAGATTCCTGGTTCATGTCGACTGGATTGCAGTCCGGGCATTTCGCAGGGCGGCAATTTCACTATATTTGTCAACGTTTGCTCGCTTTTCGGGAGGCTGATCGTGGCCAGTATCTATCCATCTGGCAATAGACTACGGGTGTCTTTCGACCAATCTGGACTTATTGAAAGCTTCCAACTGTCACTTTTGGACTGACAGTTCAGCGGGAAAGGTCTAGCCTGCGAATACCAAAACAAAAAATCAAAAATCCAACAACGGGAGAAACTACAATGGTAACACGAAAAGACTTATCACGGCGGACGTTATTGAAAGGTGCGGGAGCGGCTGCTTTGGCTGCGCCTTTGTATAGCAAGAGCGCGCTGGCCTCTTCGGGCGAGATCAACATTCTGATGTGGTCTGACTATCTGCCGCCTGCGTTTATTCAGGAATTCGAAACTCTTACCGGGATCAAGGTGAACTATACCGGTATTGGTTCGAACGAAGAAATCATCAACAAGATGAAGGCGACAAAGGGTCAGGGCTTTGACATTGTTTCGCCGACCAACAACCGCTCACTT
The DNA here is from genome assembly GCF_057221055.1 of Ruegeria sp. HKCCD7181. Lineage (NCBI taxonomy): Bacteria > Pseudomonadati > Pseudomonadota > Alphaproteobacteria > Rhodobacterales > Roseobacteraceae > Ruegeria > Ruegeria sp. HKCCD7181. The sequence goes on from NZ_JBWVBC010000003.1 coordinate 193,529, forward strand.
CAGTGGGAGCCTCTGGAACTGCTGCAGCCGTTCGACATGAACAAGGTTCCGATTGATCTGGTGAACCCGGCGATGGCCAAGATCGGCACCGATGCCTGGGACTTTGGTGGCAGCGGTGCGCACTGGCTGCCGCATATCTGGGGTACCGAAGGCATCGCCTATCGCACCGACCTGTGGCTGCCCGAAGGGGACGCGCCGTCTTATGGCGATGTCTGGTCGGAAGAGAACGCCGGCAAGACCATGGGCCGTGCACATTCGATGATGCTGGGCGCAGGCCTTTACATGGAGCGTGCGGGCGAGATGGAGCCGGGCTCGGTCTGGGCTGCTTATGGCGACGAAGACACCATGCGCAAGGTCTGGGGCCAGATCACAGACTGGTGCGTCGAGCGCAAGAGCCGGATCAAGCTGATCTGGAACGACGCTGACACGCAGAAAAACGGTCTGCTGAACGAAGGTGTTGTTGTCGGTCAGACTTGGGATGGCCCACCGCTGGCGCTCAAGTCTGCGGGCGAACCCGTGCATTATCAGGCACCGGTCGAAGGCGCGATGGCCTGGGTCGACGGTATCTCGATGCCGACAGGTGCCGCGAATATCGATCAGGTCTACGCCTTCATCGACTTTGCGTATCAGGCCAAACCCGCCGGTGTCGCGATTGATAGCCACGGCTACAACTCGCCGGTTCTGGGTGCCGACCAGTATTCCGGTGACACCTACAAGAAGAACTTTGCCGAGGCCTATCCGGGTGACTCGCTGGCCAATCTGAACCCATGGCCCGCCGAGGCGCCGTGGTACGCGGAAACGCGGACTGAGTTCGTCAACAAATTCAAGAGCGCCTGATCGCCTTGACATCGGGCCCCTCGCGGATTGCGGGGGGCCAGTTTCCCGCACGCCGTCCCGGCGTGACGGATAGAAATGTGGCGTGGCCTCGGGCCGTGCTCCAGGGAGATACCAAAAATGAGTGCAGGGGTCGGCGTAGATCTGGAGAACCTGTGGATCCGTTTCGGTGATTTTGTCGCCGTGCGTGATGCGAACGTGAATATCAACGGGGGCGATTTCTTTTCGTTCCTTGGCCCCTCGGGATGTGGCAAGACCACGATCCTGCGCGCGGTGTCGGGCTTTTTGGAGCCCAGCGAAGGCAACGTCCTGATCGGTGGAAACAACATGAGAGGGATCGGACCGAACAAACGCCCGACCGCCCTGATCTTTCAGAATCTCGCGCTGTTTCCGCTGATGAAAGTCTGGGAAAACATTACCTTCTCGATGGAGATCAACGGCGCCAGCGCCGCCGAGCGCCGCAGGCGCGCCGATGAGTTGCTGGACATGATCGCGCTGCCCGACCAGGGCGACAAGCTGCCAAGCGAGCTTTCCGGTGGCCAACGCCAACGGGTCGCCATCGCGCGGGCGCTATGTGCCGAACCGGATGTGTTGCTGCTGGATGAACCGCTTTCGGCGCTGGACCTCAAATTGCGCCAGCATATGCGCACCGAGTTGCGCGAAATCCAGAAGCGCGTCGGCATCACGTTCATCTACATCACCCATGACCAGGGTGAGGCCCTGACCATGTCGGACAGTATCGCGGTGATGAAGGCGGGTGTGATCGATCAGATTGCTGATGGCAAGACCATCTACAACGACCCCGCCACTGCCTTTGCGGCCTCATTCGTGGGTGAAAACAACGTGTTCCGCGGCAAGATCAAGCAGGTCATGGGCAACGAGGCACTGATCTCGACCAACCGGTCGGGCGATCTGGTGGCGCGGATCTCCTCTGCCAATCAGGGCAAGATGCGCGAAGGTGACGATGCGATGATGTTCATCCGCCCCGAAGCTCTGGCGATTGCGCCGGACGGTGCGGCCGGAGATCATTTTGTCAGCGCCCGCGTGAACCACGAGGAATTTGAAGGCAACGTCTTCAACATCTTCACCGAAGGCGATGGCGGTAAAGAGATCAAGGTCTCGTTGCCTAACCATGGCCAATCCTTCGAGGATCACACCGGTCAGACCATCACGCTGGAATACGAGGCCCGCAACGCGGTTCTGGTTCCTGCGGGTGAACTGGCCGCGGAATAGGGGATCAGACACATGCCCCGCTTTCTGAAAGAATTCTTCAACCGAAACGGCATCGGCATGGGATCGGCGATCCTGGGTCTTGTCCTGTTCTGGACCATTGGCCTGATCATCCTGCCACAGCTGTCGATGCTGGACTTTTCCTTCCGTCCGAACCTGCCGCCGCCCGAGATCGGCGGGCCCAAGGACGTCTATACGCTGGAGAACTACAAATACCTCGTCTTCGGCCCCGAAGGCGGTGGTCAGGATTACAACACCGTCGATCTGCGGGTGTTCTTCCGCACGCTGCTCGCGGCGGTCTGCGTGACGATCTTCAACCTGATCATCTGCTACCCGATCGCCTATTACCTGGGTCAGACCAAGGGCAATCACATCCGCATCTTCGCGATCATGCTGATCATCCCTTACTGGATCAACGAGATCCTGCGGGCCTTTGCGCTGCGCATCATCTTTGGCGAGACCGGTGTGTTGAACACCCTGTTCATGGGACTGGGGATCTGGGATGTGCCGTTCGACTTCATCCGCAATGACATCGCGCTCTATGCCGGTCTGGGCTATGCCTATATCCTGCTGATGATCTTCCCGATGTACAACGTGATCGAAAGTCTGGACAAAAACCAGATCGAGGCCGCGCGGGATCTGGGTGCGCCCTGGTGGCGGATCCACTGGCGAGTGGTCATACCCTATGCCAAGCCGGGCATCAGCTCGGGGTGTACGATGGTGTTCATGCTGTCTGCCGGGGCGCTGGCCGCGCCGCAGATTCTGGGCGGACCATCGTCCTTGTGGTTCACGCAACTGATCTATCAGCAGTTCAACGACAACAATGATTGGCCGCAGGGGGCCGCCTATGCCATCGTGCTGCTGGTGACCTGTATCCTGTTCGTGCTGGCCGTGATGCGTCTGTTCAAGGTGAATATGGGGGATATCGGGAAATGAACAATTCCTTCCTCCGTATAAGCATCTGGGTCTACCTGGCGATCTTCTTCGCCTATCTGCTGGGCCCGCTGGTGATCATGTCGATCACCGCCTTCAACTCGTCCGGCTTCCCACGGATGAGCCCATGGGAATGTCTGACGTTCGAGTGGTTCGGCGAGCTGTTCCGGGATCAACGCATCCTGAACGGCATCAAGAACTCGGTGATTGTCGGGCTTGGAACGGTGGTCCTGTCGGTGGCGATGGGGCTGGCCGGAGCACTGATGCTGACTCAGATCTGGCCCAGGCTGCGCGCGACCTACTACACGATCATCATCGCGCCGATCCTGATCCCGGGCGTTGTTCTGGGTATCTCGACCCTGGTCTTCTGGGACCGGATCAACCGGATGCTGGGGCTGGGTGCGGACAGCTTCCTGTCAAACGGCATCTTCCTGACGGTGATCGGCCAATCCACCTTTATCGCCAGCTACTGCATGCTGGTTCTGGTGGCGCGGCTGCAGCGCTATGACATCGCGCTGACCGAGGCGGCGCTGGATCTGGGCGCGACCCATGCACAGGCGTTCCGCAAAATCCTGCTGCCGTTCATGCGTCCGGCGATCGCGTCAGCTGCGGTGCTGGCGTTCCTGGCATCGTTCGAGAACTACAACACCACCACCTTCACCTTCGGTGAATACCCGACGCTGACGATCGAACTGGCGCAGAAAGTGCGCTATGGCATCACGCCTGCGATCTCGGCCCTGGCCTTCATCATCGTGGCGTTGACCGTGTTCTTCGCCTTGCTGAACGAAGCCAAGCTGAAGCGTCAGGAACTGGTTGCAACGGCGCGCAAGAACGCCACCGTCGAAGAACTGGCGGGCAAGATCAAACTGCCCAGCTTCTTTGCCGGCAATATGGCAGCGGTTCTTGTGGTCGTGTTTGCAGTGGCGACGATCACCATTGTGGGCACTGCAACGGCCTATAACCCCGGCCAGTGCATCGCCAACGTTCGGGAGGAGAAGCGTCTGGAGGCGGAACAACGCATTCAGGAGCTGCGCCAACAGCGCGAAGAACGCAGGCAGCGCCGCTTTGAAGGTGTGTTCACACCGGATCAACTGCGCCCCGGCACCGAGGAAAAGGACACGCCTGCGCCGACAGAGTCCAACAACTCCGGCTTCGGCAACGTGTTCGCTCCAAACACCTTGGGTGGTGACAACGAAGAAAGCGCCCCGGACACCGATGAACAACCTTCAAACAACGGTGGCTTCGGTGGCGTCTTTGACCCCAACAGCTTGAAGAGTACGGATGAGTAGTTTTCTTCCCTAAAGTTGACAAAGCCCCGGTCTCAGGACCGGGGCTTTTTCTTGCTATGAAGACTGAACCAGACTGTCAGCATTGTTTAGGCCACCCGCCTGGTGCGCATCGGTCTACCGAAGCGATGTGCAAGCACGCGAACCTGAGTGCCGAGCGGACTGCAGTACAGGGCATCTGTGTCGACAAAACGGTAGCTGCTGAGCCAGAAAGACACGATATTCGCCAGACTAAGAAAAACGCGCCACGAATTGCGTATCCGCCGAGAGCGCCAAAGCTCAGAATGCAACGAAAATACAATAATTTACGAGGGAAGTGGTAGCCCGTAGGGGAATCGAACCCCTCTTTCCAGGTTGAAAACCTGGCGTCCTAACCGATAGACGAACGGGCCATTTGGGTCTGGCGCAAGCACAAGTGGTAGCCCGTAGGGGAATCGAACCCCTCTTTCCAGGTTGAAAACCTGGCGTCCTAACCGATAGACGAACGGGCCACGCTGGCTTGTGGAGGGCCTTTTACGGTTTACCTAGCACCCCCGCAAGCCGAAAAACGCAAGGCTGTGAAACTTTTTTGACCCTTTGCTTCTTGTGTGTGCAGGCCTGTCAATTTGCCTCGGCCGCGTCCTCAAGCCGAAGCTGTACTGTCTGCCTTCCACCCCAGGAATTCACCTCGAGCCGACCGGCAAAATGAAACCGGGAGCCGCCGTGATTGGCCAGACGGTTTCCCATCGGACCGTCAAAGGCGCCGAAGGCGATGGCGTCCAGGCCGCTGCTCATCCCATCGGTCAGAGAGAGCTTCAGATGCGACTCGCCCACCCGCTTGGCAAATCGAATTTGCAGATCCGGCAGAGCGTATCGTGGGGCAGGGGCGCCAGCGCCAAAAGGTCCAGCCTGTTCGATCTGCTCAATCAGTTCAACCGTCGCCGCGCCCGGCATCAAAGCTCCGTCAAGTTTCATGTCCGCGGGGCCTCGTTCGCCCGCGCCTTGCTTGGCCAGCAACTCGGACAGGCGGGCCATCGCGGGTTCCAACTGGTCGCGCATCACGGTCAGTCCAGCGGCCATCTTGTGGCCGCCACCCCGAACCAGCAGCCCCTCGGCCGCAAGTCTCTGGATTGACGCGCCCAGGTCAACGCCTGATACGGAGCGACCTGAACCTTTCCCTTCGTCTCCGTCGAAACCAATGACTATCGCCGGACGGTTGGCTGTCTCCTTAAGGCGCGACGCGACAATCCCGACCACGCCTGGGTGCCAGCCCTCACCAGCAGCCCAGACCAATGGGGCGTCCAGCCCGCGTTCTTCGGCCTGTTCCAGCGCGGCAGCGCGCACGGCGTTTTCAATATCCCGCCGCTCGGTATTCAGCGCGTCCAGCTTTTCGGACAGAGCCTGTGCCTCATGCAACGAGTCGGTGCTGAGGAGACGCGCGCCCAGATCGGCCTTACCAATCCGCCCGCCTGCATTCACGCGCGGGCCCAGCAAGAAACCCAGGTGATAGCTGTTGGGCGCTGTATCCATCCGCGCCACGTCTGACAATGCCACAAGACCCGGACGCTGGCGCTGAGCCATCACTTTAAGACCTTGCCGCACCAAGGCGCGGTTGGCCTCGATAAGCGGGGCAACATCGGCCACAGTGGCCAGCGCAACAAGATCCAGAAGGGTCAAAAGGTCAGGGCCTTTGATGCCGTCCTCGCGCAGTTGCCGCCCGGCTTCGACCAGCATTAGGAACACAACGCCAGCGGCACAGAGATAGCCCAGATCGCCGCTTTCATCCTGACGGTTCGGGTTCACCACGGCGACGCAATCGGGCAGGGTTTCCCCGCCAAGGTGGTGATCCAGGACAATGACGTCAGCGCCTTCGGCCGCCGCGATCGGTTCATGACTCAACGTACCGCAATCGACGCAGATGATCAGGTCATGGGCCTCTGCAAGTTCCTTCATGGCAGGGACGTTGGGCCCATACCCTTCGTCAATACGATCCGGCACATACAGCGTCGCCTGTATTCCCATCTGCCGTAGCCAGACCAGCAGCAAGGCTGCCGAGCTGCCGCCGTCGACGTCATAATCAGCGAATACTGCGATCCGTTGCCGCCCGCGTACGGCCTGCAGGAACCGCGAGGCAGCGGTTTCCATGTCTTTCATCGCGCGTGGGTCGGGTAACAGTTCTTTCAGCTTGGGGTCCAGAAACGCGCGCGCCTCCATCGCGGGTACGCCCCGTCGCGCCAGGATCTGACACACTGCGGGAGGTAGATCCGTCTGTTGCGCCATCATATCCGCCGCGCGTTCGATCTCGGGCGCAGGGCCAACCCAGCGCCGCCCTGTCAGGGATTGTTCAACACCCAGAAATGCCACGTCTCACCTCATGTACAAAGGCCGGACCCTTTCGGACCCGGCCTTTTCATCCTGTCACAAATATGCCCGCCAGAGACGGCGATGCAAGTCGTTATGCGTTGTCATGCGACCACATTGGGGTCCGATAGGACATCCGCCGTACCGACCCGGTCTTGGACCGCATCAGCAGCGTTGTCGTCTCGACCCAGCCCGGCTCGCGCTTGATGCGGGGCAGCAGCGAACCACCGGTCACACCTGTCGCTGCGAAAATTACGTCTGCCGTTACCATCTCATCGCGTGAATAGACGCGGTCAAGATCGGTGATACCGGCTTTGGTGGCGCGGCCGCGTTCGTCATCGTTACGGAACAGCAGGCGGCCAAAGATCTGCCCGCCCATGCATTTCAGAGCAGCTGCGGCCAGAACGCCCTCGGGCGCGCCGCCTTGACCCATATACATATCAATGCCGGTCACTTCGCTTTCGGCGCAGTGCATGACGCCGGCCACGTCACCATCGGTGATCAGACGGATCGAGGCACCGGTATCGCGCACTTCGGCGATCATTGCTTCGTGACGCGGGCGCTCCAGAATACAGACAGTGATGTCAGCGGGATCACAATCCTTGGCTTTTGCCAGAGCTTCGACACGTTCGTGCGGGGTCATTTCGAGATTGACGACACCTTCAGGAAAACCCGGTCCGACGGCCAGTTTATCCATGTAGACGTCTGGCGCGTGTAGCATCGAACCGCGCGGGCCCATGGCGATAACGGTCAGCGCGTTGGGCATATCCTTGGCTGTCAGGGTCGTGCCTTCCAGCGGGTCCAGCGCGATGTCCACACCAGGGCCTTTGCCCGTACCGACCTCTTCGCCGATGTAAAGCATTGGGGCTTCGTCGCGTTCACCTTCGCCGATAACGACTACGCCGGCGATGTCCAGCAGGTTCAGCTGTTCGCGCATTGCGTTTACGGCTGCCTGATCAGCGGCCTTCTCATCGCCGCGGCCAACCAGCGAGGCCGAGGCCAGTGCGGCCTGTTCCGCCACCCTTGCCAGCCCCAGAGACAGCAGACGGTCATTAAAATCGATCTTGGCAGCGTTCATATTCCGTAATCCTTTGGTCAGCGAAGACGTTCATTCCGGCATAACCTGCCCGTATGGCAGGCCGCAAGGGCTCAGACTTGTTCGATGCGCAGGGCGACGGGTTCTCCGGCGACCACATCCGTGTCGCGAAGCCCGTCCAGCGCGTGATCCAGGGTCGAGCGCGTGGTTTTGTGGGTTACGATCAGCACGGGCGCGGTGCTCTCCGTGTGGCCGTATTGGCGCATCCGATCGATAGATACACCTGCATCCCCCAAAATCGCCGCCACCTTGGCCAACGCGCCGGGTTTGTCCAGCAAGCCCAACCGCAAATAGTAGGGGGCAGGCAAACCGGTCTGTGCTGGTGGAGCGTCCTGAAGGGATGCGGCGGGTCGCCCGAAAGTTGGAATTTGCAAGCCACGCGCCAAGTCACAGACGTCGCCCATGACGGCACTGGCAGTTGGGCCTTCACCCGCGCCAGGGCCGCGCAGAACGATCTGCTCAACCGAGTCGCCTTCGATCACCACCATATTGGTGCCACCTTCAAGCTGCCCCAGAGGCGAGTCGCTGGGCACCAGACAAGGCTGCATCCGCTGCTCCAACCCACGCGCGGTACGCTGTGCCACGCCCAACAGTTTGATGCGGTAGCCCATATCGGCGGCCTGATGAATGTCGTCCAGGCTGATGTGCTGGATGCCTTCGATCTGGATTCCATCAAAATTCGGCTTGGTTCCGAACGCGATAGACGACAGCAGGGCCAGCTTGTGTGCTGCATCGATGCCGCCAACGTCGAGATTCGGGTCAGCTTCAAGATACCCAAGCTGCGCGCATTCCTCGAACAGAGCGTTGTATCCCAGTTCCTGTGACTGCATCCGGGTCAGGATATAGTTGCAGGTGCCGTTCATTACGCCCATCACGCGGGTGATGTCATTGCCTGCCAGACCTTCGGTCAAAGATTTGATCACGGGGATACCACCGGCGACGGCGGCCTCGAACCGGATGACGCGCCCTGCAGCCTCGGCCTGTTCGGCCAATTCCTGACCGTGGATGGCCAGCAGTGCCTTATTCGCAGTGACCACGTCTTTGCCACTGGACAGCGCGGCCTCTACCGAAGCTTTCGCTGGGCCATTCTCACCGCCCATCAGCTCGACGAAGACGTCGATATCGTCGCGTTTGGCCAGTGCGACAGGATCAGTCTCCCACGCGTAATCGGAAAGATTGATGCCTCGGTCTTTATTTGGATCACGCGCCGACACGGCAACGATTTCTATTGTGCGTCCGGTACGGGCTTGCAGCAGATCGGCATGGCGGCGAACAATTCGAACCACACCTACACCAACGGTTCCCAAACCCGCAATTCCAAGCCGCAGCGCCTGTGTCATTCTGTGGGGTCCTTTCCGCTCGTATGTGCCGAATAAGGCTAGTTGCCCTTTGTCGGGTGCCTTAGCGGGTTCGAGACTTGGGTGCAATCCGTCTGGGGTGCGTTACCACCGGGTTTTCGGCGTACCGCTCTTAATTAGTCTGAGCGTTCTGCAACGCTTTGGCTTTGTTGGCCAGCGCCTCACTGCGATCAGTCAGGTCTTTTTCAACTTCTTCAGCTTCGCTGAGAGGGTCAACTGGCGGGCCCAGGGTGCCATCAAGCGGGATAAGTTCGGGGTAGGGCGCTTTGCGCAACGAAGGCGCCTCGCTGCCTTCCAACTCGGGAATGTCAGTGCACGCGGCACAGATAACCAGCAATGGGATCAATAGCAGAGGCTTCATCACGAGCTTTCGAGTTGTGACCTGTGATCCGTGATGCACCTTTTGCACTTGCGGTTCAAGCGGGGTTCTATCTGAACATCTGTTCATATACAGTGAGTCCATGGCGCGTACTCAGGGTTCACATTCCGATATCACCGGCCCCCGCATCCGCGAGGCGGCGCTTTCTTTGTTTGCCCGGCAGGGGTATGCCGCTGTTTCCATGCGACAAATCGCAAGCGAAGTCGGCGTGCAGGCCGGTGCGCTGTACAATTACACTCCGGATAAGCAGAGCCTTCTGTTTCGCCTGATGCAGAACCATATGCAGGATCTGTTGGCAGCTTATGAGGACCTGGACGGTCAAAAAGACCCGCAGGATGCTCTGCGCCAGTTTGTGAGCTTCCACATCCGCTATCACCTGCAGCGCCCTGACGAAGTGTTTATCGCATATATGGAACTGCGAAACCTGAAACCCGAAAACTTCGCCGAGATCGAAGCGTTGCGCCGCCGTTACGAAGACTCGTTGGAGGACATTCTGCGCCAGGGTCAGCAGACCGGGCAGTTTTCAGTCGCTGACACCAAGATCGCCACTTTGGCGGTCATCGCCATGCTGAACGGTGTCATGACCTGGTATCGATCCGGAGGGCGATTGTCTTTGGACGAAGTTGAGCAGGTCTATTGGGATATGGTGCGCAAATCCGTCACCGCCTGACCGGCAAACGGTGACGATGGTTTAATGTGCGGGACGTATGAACGTGCCATTGCGAAGTTCGCGAAATGCTTGTTCAAGCTCGGTTCGCGTATTCATGACGATCGGGCCGTGCCAGGCCACAGGCTCGTTTATTGGGGCGCCCGAAATCAATAGGAAACGAACGCCTTCGGGCCCGGCTTGTACCGTGATTTCGTCCCCGGTTCCAAAGCGAACCAGCGTCCGGTCGCCGGACATGTCGCGGATGTTGACCTCTTGCCCGGCGATCTCCTTCTCCAAAAGCACACCAGTCGGTTGCGACGCATCCGCAAATGCTGCCTGACCCTGAAAAATATAGGCGAAGGCACGGCGATAGGTATCTATCCGGATAGTCTTTTTCACTCCCGCAGGGATCTGAACATCCAGATACTGAGGATCCGCCGCAATACCGTCAACCGGCCCGGACTTCCCCCAGAATTTCCCGACGATAACGCGGACGGTGGTGCCATCATCATCCGTGACGACAGGAATGTCGGCGCTTTGAACGTCCTGATAGCGAGGGGCGGTCATCTTTTGATCAGACGGCAAGTTACCCCACAACTGAAACCCGTGCATCTGGCCGGTTGCATTCCCATTGGGCATCTCCTGATGCAGAATACCTGACCCCGCAGTCATCCATTGCACATCACCGGCCCCCAGACTGCCGTGATTGCCCAGCGAGTCGCTGTGGTCCACAGTGCCAGACAATACATAGGTGATCGTTTCGATGCCCCGATGCGGGTGCCACGGGAACCCGGCCTGATAATCCTCGGGCCGATCGTTTCTGAAATCATCGAACAACAAAAACGGATCCAGCTCGGACGGATCCTGAAACCCGAACGCGCGATGCAGTTTCACGCCTGCACCTTCCATTGTTGGTACGGCCTGGCGGGTTTCCAGTGTCGGTCTTAGGGACATAACGGCCTCCTGTTTGTCTGGCCGCAATCTATGGCATAGGCAGGTCCGATCAATTTGCGCAAATACACCGGCCTTGTGCAAAGGCGCTCAGACCTCTGTCCTTCGGTCGGCAAAGCGGCTAAGGGAAGAGCGCAATTCGGGAGAGTTTTATGAAAGAAGACGTGCTCGCCAGAGTGGAGGCCTCGACCCCCCGGCGATGGACCGGGGTAGGGATGCTGGCCACTGTTGGAACCCTGGTGATCTATGTCGCTCTGGCGGCGCCGCCGGCATTAGGATGGCAGGTATTTCTGATCGGTGTAGGGGTCGCGTCGTTTTGGCTGGCGCAACGTATGTGGCTGGCCACGCAGGACGCCATTGAACTGACAAAGATCGAGCTACGCACCCGATCCGGTCACGTGATATGCGCCGTCGCGGATATCGAAACCGTCGAGCGCGGCGTTTTCGCGTTCAAACCTTCTAACGGGTTTTTGGTGACGACCCGCACGGCGGGGGCCAAAGCGTGGGCCCCTGGGCTATGGTGGCGCGTGGGGCGTCGAGTTGGTGTTGGCGGCATGACAGCCGCCGCCGAAACCAAATTCATGTCCGAGATTCTGTCGGCGATGTTGGCCGAAAAGGGGTAAGCCTGTCAGCAGGGATCTGATGCGACAATGTTGTCGAAAACCCGAGGGTGTGTGAACACAAAATTGCTCATTGTGAAATCGTCGATCCCGAAGCTGATATTGAACGGTGCGCGGTACTCGTTTGTGGTTTCTACAACGATCATCTTGCCGAAATTGGGCATGGTGGGAAGGCGATCCTTGATGGCCGTAACATCCGCATTCGTCCACTCATTAAATTCTGTACCACGAACACAAGACCACAGAACGTCGTGACTTTTCGAAGCATCCAGATAGGTCAGATACGAAACGCGCATGGACGCCGGGGAGCGCGTCGCGACGATGGCCTCGATCAGATCAAACATCGTGTCGACATACGTCGCGTTCACCATGTTACGCTCGCGCGAAATAACATCTGCTACAGCGAAGGCGGCTTTGATACTGCGGGAACTTTGCCGATAACTGTCGTAAAACGTGTATGACGCGAAAACCGACCAGAACAGCAACGGTAAAATCAATACCGATTCAACTGTGATAATGCCATGTTCCTGGCGAAAAAAGCGTTTGAGAAAGGACCTGCCTTCACGTTTGTTCGCGTGATCAGTTTGTCGCAACTGGTGTGCCACCTGTGGACCCTCCTGCTGGTACGCTCGTCGATCCTCCGAACGGTTCGTGGACAAACACCGTTGTTGCGTGCAGTTCCCACTGACCATCGGGATTTGCACTCGCAAGTTCACCGATCATCGTGAAGCCCCAAACCGGTGCTATTTCAAGACAAGCCCGGATGATCATCAACTCATTCGAGGTGCCTCGGTCAAAATCAACCAGTGCCGGGTCCCGGATATCTACCGGAGTATCCACACAGTAGGGATCAGCCGCGAGCTGGTTTCCGACGCGCGGGTCCACCGACTTCATTTCCAAGGCCAGGTTGGTCGAGCAATCGTCCACAAAATGCGTCCTGGTACAAACCATCGTTTTTAACAGGTCATGCGACCACTCGGTTTCACCTGCAGGCAGGCGGTTCAGGCGGACTTCTCGGATCGTTTCGTCCAGTGCACGCTCTAGGTTCGCATGGTTGAAGGAAAGTAATCCTAAATCGATTCCCGACCAGGCGACCCAAACGAAAAAGGGGAACCAGAACAAAAACTCGATCGTCGACGTGCTTCCGTCTTCGTTGCGACGAAACCTGTGAAACCGTTTCTTAAACGATCCGATCATTGGGTCAGCCTCAGGTTCTGAATGGTCGAACTGATCGAGTCAAACACACCAACGATCTGTGCACCGGTCGCCTCGTAGTAACGCCCATCTTCCACGGCGCAATCCTTGAGCATCTGTTTCACGCCGTAGGGTGCCTCAAAGGCGACGGAGAAGATGAGTACTTCTTGTTCTTCTGCTTTGGCGCAAAGCGATTTCACGCGCGGATCCTTGTTCCACTGGCGTAGTTCGGTCGTGGAATCGGCGTCAAATGTGGATGCGTAAGTGGAACCAAACGCATGCCGAAGCATGTTGTAGATTGCGCCTTTCTCGGTGTGGGCCCAGACATCTGGCCAGTCCAAGCGCTCCACAGAATCGCCGCCCACCGGGTGTTTGATGGTCGTGTTTTTGTCCATACTCTGGCACTGGTTATCATAATAACTGGTGCATTCGTACCGGATATAGTCTGTCCCGTTGGTATGCGCATTATCCTGATAATAATCTCTGGTCCAGCGGCTGTCATCATCCAGCTGAATGGTTATCGGCACGTTTGGCCAGGTCCAGCGATTGTTGTCCTCGTCACGGATTGAATACGTGCCTTCACCTTCATTCCAATAGATCATCGACGCGCCGGCATTGTAAGGAGGGTTCACCTTGTGCTGCCGAGTGTTTTCCCCGTCGGTCATAAGCACCAGTACTTTAAGGGTATCCGAGGTTTTATTGCGTCCTGGACGGGTTGCAAACTCGGTCGGAATGGGGGAGCCACTCTGTTGCAGTTGCGCGATCAGCGGCTGAATGCTGTCGTCCAATAGGGTCAGGCCCCATTTCAGGCCCACATCGATGGATGTCCAGCCACTGGCTTTCATATTGGTGATCTTGTTTTTCAGCGTATCGGCATCCTTTTGTAGGATTGCCATTTCACGCTGGTCGGTCGATGTTTCTTTACGGCAAATATTGCTGCTGACCAGCCTGTCTCTGGATCTGTAGTCGCGGCTGTTATTGTCTCTAAAATGAAGCGTTTGGTTGAGATTGCTGCCCTTGCGGATAATGGTGCCACTATCAGGATCGACGATGTCATAGGAATCGAAATCCATTGTCAAGAAATGGGCGCTTTCGAAATCTATACAATTGGCTACTTCATTCGCGCCGACTGTGTTCAGCGCATTCATAAAGAATGTAGGGACTGAGACCTGTTCGGAATAGGGAATGATCGAAATGGATAGCTTCCCGTCCTCGGATTTCTCGGTCATTTCGTCAATGAAGTCGTTGGCTGCCTTTTGGAGGTTGGTAAGTTTGGTGCCTTCCATGGAACCAGAGACATCCAGAACCAGTGAAATCTCAACATTACCGATGGATTCTTCTGCGACACTGGTAGCCGTGGTGCCCAGCGAGTCGACACCGCTCCACTGCATGAAATGCGTCGGGATATCCATTTCGGCACTGGCCTCGACCCGGCGTTTACCCTGCAATTGGACCGCTGCCGCGCCACATGTTTCCGGATCAACCTTGATTTCGCCAACGATAAACTGGTCGAGGTTCTCTTTGCTCAGGTAGTCCATGACCACGTCTCGGGGGCACAGGTCCTGATCCAAGTCGGCTGCCGCCAGCACGGCGCGATCCAGGGCGTATTGCAGTCTTACTCTTTCGCGGTCGTACCGCATCATGTCTACGGCAAATCCCGCCGCGATAAATACAATAATAAACAGAAACAGCGCCAGAACCGTCATAGAGCCTTCGTCCGAGGCCGCAAACCTTTGGAGGTGCCGCGAGTATGGGTGTGTGCGACGCGAACTAAAAAATTTTGACTTCCAATCAGAGTTATTCATAACGCATTCCTCTGTCGACCGGGTCTTCCGGAACCAGTTCTCTGCAAGGTTAATAAATTAGCCGTGGATCATGGCGAGATTTGGGCGCGAACGTCACTATACTGCTCTTTTTGCGCAATAATCGGCTTTATTGATATTGGTTATTGGTCATTTGTTTCGATTGAATTGACAATCGCGGCCTTTGAAAACCCAGACGACTCACTTAATCGACCGAAACGGGTTATTCATAAAATGATGAAAAAAAGTGCAGTTGTGGTTGCGGCTTCCAATCAGCGGTGCGACAAAAAGTCATGACAAATGTCATTCGCCGACTCGGAGGACTTTATGACCGGCATCAAAGAACCTAGCTTTCGCGAAAGTGTTGATCTGATGTTCAACAGGGCAGCGTCCCTGATGGACCTGCCGCCGGGCCTCGAGGAAAAGATCCGGGTTTGTAACGCGACCTACACGGTGCGTTTCGGTGTGAGGCTGCGAGGGCAGATCCACACGTTCACCGGATACCGATCGGTTCATTCCGAACATATGGAGCCGGTCAAGGGCGGTATCCGTTTTGCGCTTGCCGTGAACCAGGATGAGGTCGAGGCGCTGGCAGCCCTGATGACCTATAAATGTGCGCTGGTCGAAACTCCGTTTGGCGGCTCAAAGGGTGGATTGTGCATTGATCCGCGGCAATACGAAGAACACGAGATGGAGCAGATCACTCGTCGGTTTGCCTATGAACTGGCCAAGCGCGACCTGATCAACCCGTCTCAGAACGTGCCCGCTCCGGATATGGGGACGGGTGAGCGCGAGATGGCCTGGATCGCCGACCAATATGCGCGCATGAACACGACCGATATCAACTCGCGGGCCTGTGTGACCGGCAAGCCGCTGAATGCTGGCGGGATCGCTGGCCGGGTCGAAGCCACAGGCCGGGGCATTCAATACGCGTTGCGGGAATTTTTCCGTCATCCGGAGGATATCAAAAAAGCGGGATTGTCCGGCAAGCTTGATGGAAAACGGATCGTTGTTCAGGGATTGGGTAACGTGGGGTATCACGCCGCAAAGTTCCTGAGCGAGGAAGACGGCTCCCGCATCATCGGGATCATTGAGTGGGACGGTGCCCTTTACAATCCGGATGGCATTGATGTCGAGGCCGTGCGCCAATGGATCGTCAAACATGGCGGGGTAAAGGACTATCCTGACGCGACGCATTCGGCGGACGGCGCTTCTGTCCTCGAATCGGAATGTGACATTCTGATCCCTGCGGCTCTGGAGGGAGTTATAAACCTGACCAATGCAGAGCGGATCAAGGCTCCGTTGATAATCGAGGCAGCGAATGGCCCGGTCACCGCGGGTGCAGACGAAGTGTTGCGCAAAAAAGGTACGGTGATCATCCCCGATATGTATGCCAACGCCGGTGGTGTGACGGTGTCCTATTTCGAATGGGTCAAGAACCTCAGTCACATTCGCTTTGGCCGCATGCAGCGCCGTCAGGAAGAGGCGCGGCATGAATTGATTGTCAGCGAACTGCAACGTCTGGATCGCTATCTGGGCGATGCCTGGTCGATGTCGCCGAACTTCAAAGCCAAGTACCTAAAGGGTGCGGATGAACTGGAGTTGGTGCGCTCGGGTCTCGATGACACGATGCGGATCGCCTACCAATCCATGAGCGAGGTTTGGCATGCTCGCGCAGACGTCGAAGATCTGCGCACGGCCGCATACATAGTCGCCATCGATCGGGTTGCGAAAAGTTATCGCGCCAAGGGTCTCTGACCATTCGTAAATCGGGCAGTCGGGCTATTAC
The DNA here is from genome assembly GCF_057221055.1 of Ruegeria sp. HKCCD7181. Taxonomy (NCBI): domain Bacteria; kingdom Pseudomonadati; phylum Pseudomonadota; class Alphaproteobacteria; order Rhodobacterales; family Roseobacteraceae; genus Ruegeria; species Ruegeria sp. HKCCD7181. Next base: position 209,990 of record NZ_JBWVBC010000003.1, read on the forward strand.
CATTGGTCCGACTGCCCAAGATCTGCGTATGCATCATAACGTTGCAGAAGAACCCAAGATGATGAATTTTCCCCAAACTTCGGCGGCCATTTTGGCCGCCCTTTCGTTTCTGGTTGGGGCGTAACAGTTGATGGCCCTGCGATATACTAGGGCGGCACTATACTAGGGCGGCACTGTCCTGGAGGGAGATGAGGAGTTTTCCACCAGCCGTGCATTTATACGCGGAGGTGCCATCAACAGGTTTGAAGACGGCTCCTTTGCCGGTGTTTTAGTCGGCTACGGCGACTGTCCCTAAGTTTCCTGGTTGCTTGGAATTCAACCTTGGGAAGATACTCGCGACATTCGCATAAGCGTTCCATTGCGATGAGTGCTTTCCAATGGCTCAGACGTTTTCGTCTCACCCAATTGCATTGGTACTAAAAAAGTGGTGCTCGCGCGTCCCGTGGGTTTACCTACGGCGTGTTTACGGGGCCGTTGAACCCGAACCTTCAGATTGGTCGGGCATTAGGCGTTTTCTCGACGCAGTTTATTCCAAACCCCGGTATGTCATTGACGGCCTTCGCGGGTGCTGAATTTAACGATGGATTGACCCTGAAAAATGAGGCAGGCCGCGAGATTAGCCAGCAGGGCTATGACACGGTACCGAAACCTGGCGTGGCGTTTCAGCTTCGATTCCCGCCCTTCTGAAAATTCGTAATTCGGGTGGATTTCGTCGCGCAGAGACAAGTCTGAGTCGAAAACAGATGCGGAACGGTTTTGGGACGTTGCTACTGCTGGTCAGAGTTGGTTTGATGCCGACATACCTGCAGGGAGGTTTGAATGCGTTTTTCCGGCTTGCGTGTCCTCAAAGAAGGCCTGACCGGCAACAAAGGTTGGACGCCACACTGGCGTGACCCCGAGCCGAAACCCGAATATGACATCGTCATTATCGGCGGCGGCGGCCATGGTCTGAGCACGGCGTACTATCTGGCCAAGGAGCATGGGCTGACAAATGTAGCTGTTCTGGAGAAAGGTTACATTGGCGGCGGCAATGTCGGGCGCAATACGACCATCGTCCGGGCAAACTATTTTTTGCAAGGAAACTCAGAGTTCTATTCGCATTCGTTGAAGTTATGGGAAGGTCTGGAAGAAGACCTGAACTATAACGTGATGCATTCGCAGCGGGGGATCATCAACCTGTTCCACTCGGACGGCCAGCGCGATGCGGCGGCACGTCGGGGCAACATGATGATCAGCCAGGGCGATGACGCCATCCTGCTGGGCCGTGATGAGCTGCGTGAGATGCTGCCCTATCTGAATTTCAACGACCTGCGGTTTCCACTGTATGGCGGGCTTTACCACCCGCGCGGTGGAACGGCGCGCCACGACGCGGTGGCCTGGGGCTTCGCGCGCGGGGCGGACCAGCGCGGCGTTGATCTAATTCAGAACTGCGAAGTGACAGGAATTGATATCGAAAACGGCGTCGTGCGCGGTGTGCAAACATCTCGCGGTGCGATCCGGGCCAAGAAAGTTGCGATGGTTGTCGCGGGACGATCGGGACAGGTCGCATCTATGGCCGGGATGCGTTTGCCGATCGAAAGTCATGTGCTGCAAGCGTTTGTGACTGAAGGTCTCAAACCTTGCCTCGATCATGTGGTGACCTTTGGCATGGGGCATTTCTATATCAGTCAGTCCGACAAGGGCGGTCTGGTATTTGGCGGCGATCTGGACTTCTATGCCTCATACGCGGCGAGGGGTAACCTGCCCACCGTGGAAAACGTGATGGAGGCCGGAATGGCCCTGATGCCGATGATCGGCAAAGCGCGCGTGCTTCGGTCGTGGGGCGGGATCATGGATATGTCGCCCGATGGCTCTCCGATCATCGATAAAACGGATATAGACGGGCTCTACCTGAACTGCGGCTGGAATTACGGTGGGTTCAAGGCGGTTCCCGGATCAGGAAATGTGTTCGCCCACCTGATTGCGACTGAACAGTATCACGAGAACGCCACGGGCTTCCGTCTGGATCGTTTCCGTACCGGGCGGGGGATTATTGATGAAGAGGGCAAGGGCTCTCAGCACAATCTGCATTGAGGTGGGGCGATGTCGGGTTTGAGGTTTTCTGAACAGATGAAATTGGGGGCGCGGTCATGAGGATCACCTGTCCGAATTGTGGTGAACGGGATCGGCGCGAGTTCTACTATCGAGGCGCTGCGGTGGATCTGGAGAGACCGGCACCTAATGCTGGCACGGAAGCATGGGACGACTTTGTCTATCTGCGTGACAATCCCGCAGGCGCAACGCGTGAGCTTTGGTATCACGAGGGAGGCTGCGGCGCGTGGATTGTCGTCACGCGGGATACCGTCACACACGAAATGCTGGGGGCGCAGCTTGCGTCGGAGGCGCGCTCATGAGGATCGCTGGCAAAGGTCTGATTGACCGCTCTGAAACGGTACCATTTGTCTTTGATGGCGTCAGTTACACCGGATTTCGCGGTGATACGCTGGCCTCAGCCCTATTGGCCAATGATGTACGTCTTATGGGGCGGTCGTTCAAATACCATCGCCCTCGGGGAGTATTGACGGCGGGCAGCGAAGAGCCAAACGCGTTGGTGACCGTTGGCGACGGCGGCGCACAAGATCCGAACGTTCGCGCCACAATGCAGGAGATCTATCCGGGGTTGGACGCACGCAGCCAGAATCGGTGGCCCAGTCTTGGGTTTGATCTGATGTCGATCAATGACCTTGCGGCCCCATTTTTGGGGGCAGGGTTCTATTACAAGACCTTCATGTGGCCCAAAAGCTTCTGGGAAAAGCTCTACGAGCCAGTGATCCGCCGCGCCGCTGGGCTTGGAGCGTTGTCCGGGCAGGACAATACCGACAAGTATGAAAGCGCGTACGCATTCTGCGACCTTCTGGTGATTGGAGCCGGTCCAGCTGGTTTGATGGCCGCGTTGGTCGCAGGTCGCGCCGGAGCGGATGTCATTCTGGCGGATGAGAGCGCCCGCATGGGCGGGCGCCTGTTGGCCGAAACCTATGAGGTTGACGGCAAACCGGGTCATGTCTGGGCAGATGAGGCTCTGGCCGAATTGCGGGCCATGGACAATGTCCGACTGATGAGCCGCACCACAATTGCGGGTGCATATGATCAGGGCACCTTTGCCGCGTTGGAGAGGGTATTGCACCATACGGATCGCCGCCCGAATGGCGCACCGCTCGAGACCTATTGGCGGATCGTGGCAAAGCGGTCCGTTCTGGCAGCAGGTGCTTTGGAGCGTCCGGTGGCGTTTCGCGACAACGACCGGCCGGGGATCATGACTGCCGGTGCTGTGCGGGCCTATTTGAACCGGTGGGGCGTCAGCCCGGGCCGGAATGTGACCGTTTTCGGCAATACCGATGACATTCACCGCACAGCGCGCGATCTGCTGGACGCTGGTATCCATGTCGCCGCCGTGGTTGACAGTCGCCACGACGCGCCTTTGTCAAACGACTATCAGGTACTGCGCGGGGCACTGGTCTGCGGTAGTTCCGGCGGTAAAGGGCTGGAGGCGATCACAGTGCGCCGTGCCAGCGGAGAGGAGCGCATTCACACGGATTGTTTGGCTATGACCGGCGGCTGGAACCCCTCGGTTCATTTGACCTGCCACATGAATGCCCGCCCGACGTGGCAGCGTGATATTGCCGCCTTTGTGCCTACCCAGGGTGCGGTGCCTGGGATGGTTGCCGCTGGGGCATGCAACGGATCTTTCTCGACCGCGTCCTGCCTGCTGGAAGGGATTTCCGCTGCCGAAACCTCGCTGGCCGAGTTGGGAATGAAGGCGCCAAAAGTGGTAGCGCCTGAGGCCGAAGACGTACCTTACGAGATATCCCCTCTCTGGGCGGTGCCCGGTAAAGGGCGGGCCTGGCTGGATTTCCAGAACGACGTCACGGTAAAAGACGTCAAACAGGCTGCGACCGAGAATTTCCGGTCGGTCGAGCATATGAAACGCTATACCACCCAAGGCATGGCGACCGATCAGGGAAAAAACTCGAACGTCGCTGCGCTGGCTATCCTGGCCGATGCAACCGGCCGAGGCATACCGGAAACCGGAACCACGACGTTCCGTCCACCGTATTCCCCCATCGCCATGGCCGCACTGGGGGCAGGGGCCGAGGGCGCCTGTTTTAAGCCGCAACGCTTCACGACTTCTCACAAGGCATCTGTTGCGCGCAAGGCTCCGATGATCGAGGCGGGCTTGTGGTACCGCCCCAGCTATTTCCCACGCAATGGCGAGACGACCTGGCGGCAATCCTGTGACCGTGAGGTCAACATGGTGCGGCAGGCGGTGGGTGTCTGTGATGTTTCGACACTGGGAAAGATCGACATACAAGGGCCGGATGCCGGGGCGTTTCTGGATTTCGTCTACACCAATATGTTCTCGAGCCTGAAAGTGGGGCGTGTCCGCTATGGTCTGATGCTACGCGAGGACGGGTTTGTCATGGACGATGGCACCACCGCGCGGTTGGGTGAAACCCATTTCGTGATGACCACAACCACCGCTGGGGCGGGGGACGTGATGAAACATCTTGAGTTTGTACATCAGGGCCTGCGGCCCGATCTGAATGTTTCATTCACATCGGTGACCGAACAATGGGCGCAGTTCGCAGTTGCTGGACCAAAATCGCGCGAACTGCTGAATGGCATTTTGGACGAACCCATCGACGACGATAACTGGCCGTTCATGGCCTGTGGTCCAGTCGAGCTTCTCGGTGTCCAGGGTCGCCTGTTCAGGATTTCGTTCTCGGGCGAGCATGCCTATGAGATTGCCGTGCCTGCGCGGTACGGTGCCAACCTGTTCGACATTCTGACCGAGCGGGCCGAGGCGCTGGGCGGTGGGTTGTACGGGATGGAAGCGCTGAACGTCCTGCGGATCGAAAAAGGCTTTATCACGCATTCCGAAATCCACGGGCGAACCACGGCTTACGATGTCGGGATGGGCCGGATGGTCTCGCAGAAGAAGGACTGTATCGGCAAAACCATGTCCGAACGACCAGGGCTGGAAGAGCCTGGTCGCGAGCGGCTGGTGGGCCTTAAACCGATTGGTGAAAGCAAGCAGCTGTTGGCCGGCGCGCATCTGTACAACGAAGAGGCTGAGCCCGTGCGGACTAGCGATCAGGGGTACATTACGTCTGTCTGCTATTCGCCAACGCTGGAGACGATGCTGGGGCTCGGTTTTCTTGCCGATGGGCCGGAGCGGTACGGAGAAGTCGTCAAGATGGTGGATCACCTGCGCGGCGTGACGACATTGTGCGAAGTGGTGAACCCGGTCTTCTTTGACCCGGACGGAGGGCGCGTGCGTGGATAATCTAGTTGTCAAATCGCCCTGTGATGGGCTGTTGCCTCTGACCGTCGGCTCTGTGACGTTAACCGAAGTGGATGCGGGCGCGATCCATTCGATCTCGCCATTGGATGGGCAGACAAAGGCCGTGTCCGATATGATGAAGGCCACGCATGGGATGACATACCCGGCAGCAAATCGTGCCACTGGCAAAACGGGTTCACGCGCTGTTTGGTTCGGACATGCTCAGGCGATGCTGATGGGCCCCGTGCCGGATGCGCCTCTGGCCCAACTTGCTGCCATTGTGGATCAGTCTGATGCTTGGGCAGTTGTTCGTCTGGAAGGCGAAGGGGCCGAGGACGTTCTGGCGCGGCTGGTCCCAATCGACGTGCGGGCTATGCATTTCAAGCGCGGCCACACGGCGCGCAGCCTGCTGTTTCACATGACCGCGTCGATTACTCGCGTCGGGGAAAACGCATTTCAAATCATGGTGTTTCGATCCATGGCTGAAACTCTGGTTCACGATTTGAAAAGGGCGATGGAAGGTGTCGCGACACGCAGGTAAGCTGCGCCCAATGAAATGATTCCGGGAGACCCCCATGTTGCGTATCGCAATCGCTGCGGTTTTGCTGGCCACGCCTCTGGCCGCTCAGGAGACCAAAGAGCAGAGCTGCAAGTATCAGTCCGACGTAGTCGCCGCGATCCAGCAGGCGCGGCTTGACCGGGTCAAGGAACGCGACGTGGCGCAGGCGGTAGCTGACACTGGCCCGACCTGGCCTGAGAACTACAATTCGGCAATCCCACTGATCACGCCTTGGGTCTACGAGCAAAAAATGCGCGATGTCCGCAAAAAGGACCTTGGTGCGGCTTGGTTGGAGCTTTGCTTGCAGCAATAATCCACAGCCATGCCATTTCCTTGTGGACAAACGCGCGTCAATGCCTTGGCGCGCGTTGTTGTTTCTGTCAGGTTTGACCTATGTCACTGCCCCCTGGATTTCTGGATGAACTGCGCACCCGGCTGAGCCTGTCTCAGGTCGTGGGTCGTAAAGTCATGTGGGACGCGCGCAAGTCCAACCAGGGCAAGGGCGATATGTGGGCACCTTGTCCATTCCATCATGAAAAGACAGCCTCGTTTCATGTCGACGACCAGAAGGGCTTTTATTATTGCTTCGGCTGCCACGCAAAAGGCGATGCGATCAGCTTTGTGAAGGAGACCGAGAATGTCTCGTTTATCGAGGCGGTCGAGATACTTGCGCGTGAGGCCGGAATGCCAATGCCGGCGCGTGACCCGAAAGCGCAAGAAAAACAGGATCGGCGTTCTCAGTTAGCTGAGGTGATGGAGCAGGCGGTGCAGTTCTTTCGCCTGCAGCTCAAAACCGGGGCGGGGGCGGATGCCCGCGATTACCTGACGCGTCGCGGGCTGAATGCGCAAGCGCTCGACCGGTGGGAGATCGGCTTTGCTCCGGATGGCTGGCAAGGCCTTTGGGATCATCTGCGCGGCAAGAACGTGGTCGAAGATTTGATTCTCGGGGCAGGTCTGGCAAAGCCGTCGAACAAAGGCAAAAAGCCTTACGATACGTTCCGTAATCGAATTATGTACCCGATCCGTGACCCACGCGGACGTTGTATTGCGTTTGGCGGCCGGGCAATGGACCCGAATGACAATGCCAAATATTTAAACTCGCCCGAAACCGAGTTGTTCGACAAAGGTCGTAGCCTTTACAATCAGGGACCGGCCCGTCAGGCGGCGGGCAAAGGCCAGCCACTGATCGTGGCGGAAGGATATATGGACGTGATCGCGCTGGCCGAGGCGGGTTTTGGGGCTTCAGTGGCGCCGCTTGGTACTGCGATCACAGAGCATCAGCTTCAATTGCTCTGGCGTATCTCGGATGAACCAATCATCGCTTTGGACGGCGACACGGCGGGTCTGCGTGCAGCGATGCGGGCTGTGGATCTGGCACTGCCGCTGTTGGAGGCAGGGAAATCTCTGCGCTTTGCTCTGATGCCCGAGGGTAAAGATCCCGACGACCTGCTGCGTGCAGAAGGGGCAGGGTCTGTGCAGGCCGTGCTGGATGGAGCTATCCCGATGGTCAAGTTGCTATGGCAGCGCGAAACCGAAGGGAAGGTTTTTGACAGTCCAGAGCGTAAGGCGGCGTTGGACAAGTCCCTGCGCGAAAAAATCAAGCTGATCCGAGATCCGTCAATTCGCTCGCACTATGGGCAGGAAATCAAGGACCTGCGCTGGCAGCTGTTTCGACCGCAGCGACAGTCTCAGAACAGACCGTGGCAGCCGCGAGGCAAATGGCAGCCCCCTAAACAACCGGCTACACCGGGTGCGCGGACTTCGTTCCTTGCCTCATCCGAGAATGCAGATATCCAGCTGCGCGAGGCGGCTATTCTGGCCATCGCCATCCTTAATCCCAAAGTTGTCGTGCAATTTGAACACCAGCTTGAAGAAATGGAGTGTCAGGACCCGGACCACGCTGCCTTGCGCGACGTTATTCTGCGGCATGCTATCGATGACCCGGACAACCTGAAAGACCACATTGTTCGAACTTTGGGGCCTCAGGCCCTTGAAAATCTGCTGGCCCTTCGCCATGTCGCAGTGATCCCCTGTGTGTTCAAACCAGGCGACGTTGAAAAGGCCGAGATGACGCTGGCCGAGGAACTCGCAAAAATCAAAGCGCTCCGGGGGTTGGATGCTGAGATTGCCGAAGCCGAAGAGGAACTGTCCGATCTGGCGGATGAGGCGTTGACGTACCGGCTGGCTCAGGCCGCCGAGGAACGCAATCGCACCAGCCGCAGCCAGAATGAGGACAGGGCCGTTTTTGACATTGCTGACAATGGCGCGCGAATCAATCGCGACGAGAAAGATGCGTTTAAGGCGATCATGTCAGGCATCAATTTTGAACGGAAACGCCGGTAAGTGGTGTTTTCGTAAGGCACTGGAAAAGAAAAACGGGTAAACGGGTGGCCGAATCACTTCTACGCGCTAATGATTCGGTTCAAACGAATCACCCATCCCTGCAGGAGCATTGAATGGCCGCCAAGGATACGAACGAAGACCGCAAATCCGACGAGCAGGAGCAGGAAATCTCGCTGGACATGAGCCAGGCCAACGTCAAGAAGATGATCGCCGAGGCTCGCGAGAAAGGTTACATCACCTACGACCAGCTCAACCAGGTTCTGCCGCCTGATCAGGTCAGCTCGGAACAGATCGAAGACGTTATGTCGATGCTGTCCGAAATGGGCATCAACATCATCGAAGATGAAGAGGCCGAAGAGGAAGAGAATAAGGGCTCGACCGAACTGGTAACCACCGACACCAACCGCGAGGTTGCCCTGTCGAGTGGACAGACCGAGAAACTAGACCGTACCGATGATCCGGTGCGCATGTATCTGCGTGAAATGGGGTCGGTCGAACTGCTGAGCCGCGAAGGCGAGATTGCTATCGCCAAGCGGATCGAGGCCGGTCGCAACACCATGATTGCCGGGCTGTGCGAAAGCCCGTTGACCTTCCAAGCGATCACCATCTGGCACGACGAATTGTTGTCTGAAGACATTCTGTTGCGCGACGTTATTGATCTGGAAACCACGTTCGGCAACCAGTTGGATGAAGACGGTGACGTCGAAGAACCAGTGGTCGACCCATCGGCAGTTCAGGCTGCTAAACCCGCCAAAGAAGATACCGGCCCTGAATTGGACGCGGACGGAAATCCGATCGCCAGTGACGACGACGATGATGAAGACGATCAGGCCAACATGTCTCTTGCGGCCATGGAAGCCGCACTGAAAGATCAGGTTCTGACCACGCTGGAGCGGATCTCGACAGACTTTTCGATGTTGTCAGAGATGCAGGACAGCCGGATTTCGGCCACGCTGAACGAAGACGGCACTTTCAGCGCGAAGGACGAAGAGACCTATCAGAAGCTACGCGCCGAGATTGTTGAACTGGTGAATGGTCTTCACCTGCACAACAACCGGATCGAGGCTCTGATTGACCAGCTATATGGCATCAACCGTCGTATCATGTCGCTGGACAGCTCAATGGTGAAGCTGGCCGATCAGGCTCGTATTAACCGTCGCGAGTTCATCGATGCCTACCGCGGGCGCGAGCTGGATCCGAACTGGCTGGCCGAAATGGCCGAAAAGCCGGGCCGGGGATGGCAGATGTTCATCGAACGCTCGACCGGGAAGGTCGAGGAACTGCGTAACGACATGGCTCAGGTCGGTCAGTACGTCGGTCTGGATATCCCGGAGTTCCGTCGCATTGTGCAGCAAGTTCAGAAGGGCGAAAAAGAGGCGCGCCAGGCCAAGAAGGAAATGGTCGAAGCCAACCTGCGTCTGGTGATTTCGATCGCCAAAAAGTACACGAACCGCGGTTTGCAATTCCTTGATCTTATTCAGGAAGGTAATATCGGCCTGATGAAGGCGGTGGACAAATTCGAATACCGCCGCGGGTACAAGTTCTCGACCTACGCGACTTGGTGGATTCGCCAGGCAATCACACGCTCGATCGCGGATCAGGCTCGGACCATTCGTATTCCGGTGCATATGATCGAAACGATCAACAAGCTGGTGCGCACCGGTCGCCAGATGCTGCATGAAATCGGCCGCGAGCCGACGCCGGAAGAACTGGCTGAAAAGCTGCAGATGCCGTTGGAGAAGGTTCGCAAGGTGATGAAAATTGCCAAGGAGCCGATCAGCCTCGAAACGCCAATCGGTGACGAGGAAGACAGCCAGCTGGGCGATTTCATCGAGGACAAGAATGCCGTTCTGCCTCTGGACAGCGCCATTCAGGAAAACCTCAAAGAGACCACCACGCGAGTTCTGGCATCGCTTACTCCGCGGGAGGAACGTGTTCTTCGGATGCGCTTTGGCATCGGGATGAACACCGACCACACGCTTGAAGAGGTCGGTCAGCAGTTTAGCGTGACCCGTGAGCGTATCCGCCAGATTGAGGCCAAGGCCTTGCGCAAGCTGAAGCATCCCAGTCGATCGCGCAAGCTGCGGTCTTTCCTGGATCAGTAAGATCAAAGGCGCCTCGGTCGAGGCGCCTTTTTCTTTTGTCCGCTTGGCCGGAGAGCTCACGATGTCCGAACGTGAATTCAATTTGGCGAGAATTCACAAGTCTGGCGTTCAGGAGATTTCTATATCGCGTGTGTCCACTCATGGGACAGGCCGGGGCGAGGTGGCGACACTGTTGACCCCCGGCCACCCTCAACTTCTGGGCAGAGGGTGATCAATCCGTTTTCGAAATGTACTGGGGGCCTGGCCGGTCCAGCGTTTGAATGCCGTGGAAAACGCGGCCTGATCGGCATACCCCAGCGAGTATGAAATCTCGGATAGGGCCATGCCGTTCTTCAGAAATGTCTGGGCGAGGTCACAACGCAGATCCTCGACAATTTCGCGATAGCTGGTGCCTTCGTTTGCCAGACGGCGTGCAAGCGTACGGGGGCTGAGCGCAAGGCTGGCGGCGGCCTCATCGGAGTGCAAGACCTTGCCCGGCATCGAACGTGTTATGAGCCCTTCAATTTGGGCTCGGGTCTTTTCCTTGAGTGAGCGCCGTTCGGTCAGCAACCGCTCGCCATACTCCAACAAATGGGAGCGCAGGCTTGGGTCGTAGGTTGGAATGAGCAGATCAAGCGAAGATAGCGACAGGATGATTTCCATCCTCTCGGCACCAAAGGTGACCGGAAATCCGCCGATCTTTTCGTAATCTCCTACGTGGTGGCCGATTTCATGCTGAAAACGCATTTCGATTGGATGCAGTTTCACCGTTGTCAAAGCACGCATCCGAGCGACAGCGGCAAACAGAAGAAATTCCGTCCGGCGGTGGTATCGAGAAAAACTGGAATCCTTCCAGTCCACCTCGAGAGATGCAGCATTTCCGGCTTCACGCAACCTAAACACCAAGGCCGGATCGATTATCCAGTGGAAGCGCGAGGTGTTTTCGATGACCTGTCTCAGGTCTCGCGAATACTTACTGATATAGGCTGTCACGCTGGATGAGGTGCGGAACTCCAATCCTGCCCGGGCCCCGAAGGTAATATCCTGAACCGCGTCACAGGCATGTCGAACAAACAATGCCTCTTTGTGGGCGCTATAACTTTTGGCTGGCGGGGCGATATCTGCTCGGCTCAGCTCGCAATTGCTCAGAACTTCATCCGTAAGTGCAGGATTGCACGCATATTGATCCAGCGTTCTGGTCAATAATTGAATTCTTGAAATATCAACATCCATCATTCTGTCTGACAGGTAAATTCCTTCCCTTCAAACTTACTTGCAAACGGGTGTTCACTGCCAGCGTTTGTCACTGCAATCGGCGCGTACAGCCAATATTCCAACTCGGTTGTCATCTACTCACAAGGAATTGTCCGTTACCCGAATGAACCGTGTAACGTTGTTTCCTAAATAACCGCTGTTGTCGGGTAAGTGCCTTTTTGGGGATGGGGTCAGAGCCTGATTGAGCGGCCTACCACCCCGTTCGAAATGGTTCCCCGGCACGCCATCTTATCAGCTGTTGATGGTGATCGGACCCGCTGTGTCGCATTGCCGATCGCAGTTTTGCATGCAATGTTTCGAGCGTAAAGCGCGGTAATCACGTGTGAATTCATGCAGCAGACTATCTGTAACCGGAACCTGATCGTCTTTGACGGTGAATGTGTCCTTTGTTCGGGATTCTTCCGTTTCATGCTGCGCCATGACAGGCACAGGCATTTCCGCTTTGCAACTGCGCAGTCCCCGTTAGGACAGCGCCTGTACACCCGCCTCGGTTTGCCGACGAGAGATTTTGAGACCAATCTGGTTATCGTTGATGGGACCGTTCACCAAAGACTGGACGCCTTTGCGGCTGCGATGCAGGCCTTGCCAGGGGCTTGGAAGGCGCTGTCACTGTGCCGATTTCTACCAGAATCTGTGAGAGATCCGCTCTACCGTCTCATTGCGCGCAACAGGTACCGGATATTCGGGCGATATGAGACATGCCTTGTCCCCGACAGCGCGCTCATGTCCCGGTTCGAACCAGATGGATACTGATAACCTGGCAGATCCATTCCTGCGCGCCTTACCGCAATCGGAGACGCTGCTTAAGGCCGTGAAGGACCTGCACAGCCAGCCCTGTCGCTATTCCGGACGATGCTCAATAGTCCGGGGCAGAGGCATCCTCACTGCTTTGGCATTGCGGATCGGAGGGTTCCCTCCGTCAGCAGATGACGTGCCTGTGATTGTGACCGTCCTGAAGGACAAACAACAGTGGGCTTGGACGCGTGAATTCGCGGGCCATCAGACCCGCTCGCGCCTGCGGTGCGATCCGGGTGCTGGTTTGGTGCGTGAAGATATCGGTGGCCTGACAATATGGATGCGACCAGCCCTGTCAGAAGGCAAATTGTCCGTTGAAATAGAGGGTCTTAAACTACTCGGGGTTCCGTGTCCCCGATTTCTGCTGCCACGTTCATCCTCTGTTGAATGGCAGGACGAACATGGTCGGTTTCGGTTCGATATTTCGGCCGAACTGCCAGGTTGGGGGCATCTAATCCGCTATCAGGGATGGTTAACGCGCGATCACGTATTTCAGCACGGGACCTGACTTGATTGTGAGACGTTCTGTCTGGTGGCATGTGGCAAACTAGTTATGCGACAGAGCGAAATAGGAAAGGTATTGGCAATGAAACAGATTCTCTTTTGCGCTATTGCAGCTGTGCTTACGCTGAGCGTTCCTGGTACGGCGACTGCGGCCCGCAACGGGTATCAGACCGAAGCGATCAACAGCACAGATTTCGAAGTCATTCCACGATCTCGCCGCGATACTGACGGGTATTGGTGTGCGGCTGCGGATTTTGCCCGCCGTAATCTGGGTGCGGGCTGGCAGCAAAGAATCTACGTGCTGCGCGGCTATGGTCCCAGTGTGACGACAGGGCGTCGAACGGCCGTTCAGTTTTCGTTGAAAATGCCGGCAAATGTGGCACAGCAAGGCAGTATCACAGCAGGCTTCCAGCCCGGTTACAGCATGTCGGTGCAGGGCGCAAATGGGCGGTGCAACGTTCGCCGGTCCTTCAACTAAGCTATAGGAATAAGGACGGGTGCAAACCGAATTCACGATCCGGACACAGGGCGCAGGGCTGTATGAATTCACCGGCCTTGTGCGGCCGTGGCTGCGCCCTGCCACGGACGGGCTGCTAACGCTTTTTGTGCGTCACACTTCTTGTTCATTGTTGGTCCAGGAAAATGCCGATCCAGAGGTCCAGACTGACCTGCAGGCATTTTTCGACCGACTAGTCCCTCCGTCCAATCACCCTGCAATGTCCTATTTGCGTCATACTTATGAGGGGCCGGATGACATGCCGGCTCATATCAAAGCAGCTATGATGCCAGTGTCTTTGTCGATCCCGGTCACGGGCGGTCAACCGGTTCTGGGCACATGGCAGGGGATTTACCTGTTCGAACATCGCAATGCGCCGCACGCGCGAAAGGTCGCTGCGCATTTCGCCTGACCCCTTTATCTTGCGTTTCAAATTTCCGACTACCCAAACTATAGCGGGTGCCCTATAGTTGTGGATAAGTAAGCCGAAGTGCTTACAACAAGAGGCGGAACTAGGGACGAGGAGACGGCGGATGCGCTGCCCGTTTTGCGGAAATATCGACACTCAGGTCAAGGATTCACGTCCGGCAGAGGATCACGTCGCGATCCGCAGGCGGCGGTTCTGTCCGGCCTGCGGTGGCAGGTTTACCACCTACGAACGGGTACAATTGCGCGACCTTGTCGTGATCAAAACCAACGGAAAACGTGAAGATTTCGACCGGGACAAACTGGAACGCTCGATCCGGATTTCGATGCAGAAAAGGCCCATAGAACCGGATCGGATTGATCAGATGATCTCGGGGATCGTGCGGCGTTTGGAAAGCATGGGCGAAACGGATATTCCGTCTAACAAAATCGGTGAAATCGTAATGGAAGCGCTGGCCCGGATCGATACCGTGGCCTATGTTCGGTTCGCGAGTGTCTACAAAAACTTCCAGGCGGCCGATGATTTCGAGGAGTTCGTCCACGAGTTGCGCCCGCCGCAGCCCACAACGGACGAGTGAGCGAAACAGATAAGCGATACATGGCGCTGGCCCTGTCACTGGGGCGGCGCGGACAGGGGGTGTGCTGGCCCAACCCGTCCGTCGGGTGTGTCATCGTGCGCGATGGCCGCATCATAGGTCGCGGCTGGACGCAGGCGGGCGGGCGCCCTCACGCGGAAACTGAGGCTTTGGCACAGGCAGGTTCTGCCGCTTGGGGAGCAACGGCCTATGTGTCGCTGGAGCCTTGTGCCCACCACGGCAAAACGCCGCCTTGCGCGCAAGCTTTGATTGATGCGGGCGTCGTAAGAGTGGTTTCGGCCATCGAAGACAGCGATCCGCGTGTGGCTGGGCAGGGCTTTGCCATGTTAAACGACGCAGGGATCGAGGTCACAACTGGCGTGCTAGCCGATCAGGCTGCCCGGGATCATGCCGGGTTTTTCCTTAAAACTGAACAGGGCCGTCCCTTTGTAACCTTGAAGCTTGCCAGCAGTTTCGACGGGCGGATCGCGACGGAAACCGGCCACAGCAAGTGGATCACCGGGCCTGAAGCTCGACGCGCTGTTCACGCAATGCGCGCGCGTCATGACGCAGTGATGGTTGGAGCCGGGACCGCAAGGGCAGATGATCCGTCGCTGACCGTGCGGGACATTGGTGTAACGCAGCAGCCCGTGCGGGTTGTCGTGTCGCGCCACCTTGAATTGCCGTTGATGGGACAGCTTGCCCGGACGGCGTCGGATATTCCTGTGTGGCTGTGCCACGGTCTGCACCCGGATGCCGAACGAGCCCGTGCATGGGAGGGGCTGGGTGCTCGACTGCTGCCCTGTGCATTGCAGGATCATCACATAGATCCTGCCGATCTGTTGCACCAGTTGGGGCAGGCCGGGCTGACGCGAGTGTTTTGTGAAGGCGGATCAGCCCTGGCTGCGTCACTGCTGGCCGAGGACCTGGTGGATGAGCTGGTCGGCTTTACCGCGGGGCTGGCTATCGGTGCCGAAGGTTTGCCAGCGGTCGGTGCGCTGGGTCTTGAGAAACTGGACAATTCACCCCGGTTTGATCTTATCGAAACTCAGAATGTTGGGGGTGATATTCTGCATCGATGGGCACGAGCCACGCGCTAGCGCCATAAATGTGAATGGCTCGCCAGAGCGCCCTGCAACTTGGATAGCAATCTGTTCAGGGCGCCGGTCGGTACCGAATACCCTTGGGCCAAACGATCAACGACCACCTCCACTGGGCAGAGTTGCCCTGTGACTGGATCCAGATAGCGGGGATAGTCGATCAAGGTCGCATGAACCAATCCCATCAACGATGGCCGGGCGCCGCGTCTGGCCGGAACTGCACCCAGATCGGTCGTCAGCCCCCATCCGGCATAAAAAGGTGCCCCGAGAGTGGTCACCGGCACGCGACGGAGCAGGGCTTCGAACCCCAGTAGCGATGTCATGGTCCAGACCGCATTCACCTGCGTCAGCAAAGCCGCCGGGTCAGTCTCTCTGACGACAACATCGGCCAGATCGGCCGCGCCGATCCCGCCATCCCGCAAACCGGCTTCCACATCCGGGTGTGGTTTGTAGATCAGTATTGCGTCCGGGTTCGCGTCACGTGTCGCGCGCAGAAGGTCAAGGTTGGTCCGTACGTCACTGGTGCCAGTCAGGATCGACGCGTCATCTTCAACCTGTCCCGGAACAAGAATGCGGTGCCCTTCGGGCAGGGCAGGTGTTGCGCCACCTGTATTGTATTTACTCAGACCCTGCGCCAGCAAATCAGCGACCAAGCGTTCGGCGCGGCGCTGCTGGTCGGGGCGCAGGTTTTCCCGGGCGGCGATCAGGTCTTCCAGCCGGCTTGGTCGGGTGGGGTCGTAATAGATCCCCAAATCATCCGCCACCAACGACATTGGCGGTATTAACCGAGCGCCAAGCCCCCGCGACCGCAGAAAACCGTCCTCGATCCGAACGGCGTCATGCGTATCCTTGGCCCGGCTGGCCCAGACCATGTGCGGCTGTGTTGCGGGCGCTGGTGGCTCGGCTGTGAACCGAACCTTTCGGTACTGCCCGAACATTCGCTGAAGATGCGGTCTTTTCCACAGGCGCATTCCAGAGGCAGTCCAACCTTTGTGGTCCTCGCGCCATGCGCGGGTCTGCGCTTCGAACGTGTCCAGCACTGTTTCGAATTCGCACAGCTGATCGCGGTAAGGATCGTACCAAGTGGGATAAAGGATCATCGCAGCCGCGAAAAGCTGCGCGCGCGTCAGGTTGCGCTGACGGCGGGCGAGCGGGGTTTCATCCTGCGTCAGTCCCCAGCCTGCATAGAATGGCTGCCCAAAGACCCGAGGTTTGTGGCCTGCCAAAATGGCCTCAAACCCCAGTTGCGAGGACAGGGTGTAGACGCCGATCGCCCCCTCAAGAAGGGGCCAGGGGCTGATAGGGGTGTCCAAAACCGATACCCGAGCGTTCAGGTCCTGATCAGAATAATACCCGCCGCGATGACCGGCCAACGTTTCGGGGTGTGACTTGATGACGATCCGTGCACCTGGGTTTTCCTCCTGCGCGATAAACAGCATCTCAAGGAAACGCGCACGGTTACCTCCGCTTGCGGTCACGGCGGCATCGTCCTGCGTTTGATCCACAACCAACACATAGCCGGGATCGGGGGCCGGCAGATCCAGATCAAAAGCAGAGTACTTACTCAGGTGCAGTTCACGCAGTCGCTCGATCCCACCGCGTGCGCGGTCCAATAACACCGTGTTGTCCAATGGATGTGTGGCCAGTAAACGCTCCAGATCAGAGGACGCGGACGGGTCGAAATGCACGCCTGTCTGGTCCAGCAACAGACCCATTGGGGCTTCTCCACTGCGCCCAGGGTGCAGTGACCTGAGGAATGCATCTTCGACGCGCAGTACGGGTACATCCCGTTTTTTGGCAATACCAAGCCCGCGATGCGCGGTTGGGCTATTGCCCCAGACGCCAACTTTGTCGTCCGGCTGAGGCAGGCCAAGACGGATGTCGTACCCGGCCAGAGCAAGAATGCGTCGAACTCGTCGCTGCGTCAGAAATCCGCCATTGTAAACGAAAAGCCGGGAACGTCTGTCCCCGGCTATAGCTTCCTGTTCAGGAAACACGCGTCAACCGCCCGTCAAAGTCGCCACATTCGCAAACGGGGTCAGTCCGCCCGCGATCAGAGAGACCGACTTGGACCACTGCGCATAAGGTGCCTCGGTAACATAGATTGTATCGTCATCGCGGATAACGAAATCACGGGCGATGAAAAGACCATTGGGCGCGGTCAGGTTCAACAGATAGATCACGCGTTGGTCACCCTGAAGGTTCGGCTGCCCCATAACGTTGCGGGCGATGTCCTGACGCTCTTTGCGCAGAACAAAGATACCGGTTGGGTCCGAGGACAGCGACTGCAGGCCACCCACCTGCGCCAAGGCCTCAAGCGCCGACAGATCCTGACTTTCGAACGCTACACGGGATTGCCCGCCCGTAGCCCCTAGCGCGATGTAAGACCGACTGTCTTCTTCTACCAGAATTCGATCTCCACCTCGCAGTGCGATGTCGGTCTCCGGTTTCCGGAACAAGTCTTCGTACCAGATCGTTCCCTTTTTTCCGTTACGGATCACGGTGACCAGCGCAATGTCCGTGGCAACAGACACGCCACCAGCATTGGCCAGCATGCCAGAAAGAGTGCGCGTTGGCTGTTCGATTGGGTAAATGCCTGGGCCACCAATGGTTCCCGTCAGCGACACAGAAGACCCGTTGCCCGCCACCCGGCGTACCTGAACCTGCGGGTCGGGGGTTTGTTCTTCCAGTTTCTTGGAAATCTGGTTGCGCAATTGCTCGGGCGTATTGCCCGCCGCGCGAAGGCGACCGGCGTAGGGGACAAAGATATAGCCCTCGCTGTCGACCTGCACTTCATCCAGTGAAGTGGCACCGCCGGTTTCGCTGGTCAGTAGGCCGTCGTCCACGTTTTCCCAGATCGTGAGCCCAAGAACATCCCCAGGCCTCACTGTATCTGCTGTTACGCTCTGTGCGTTTCGAAAGGATTGAGAGAACCCATAATGCGGTATTGCTGAAGTCGCCTGCGCCACGCGATCATCTACTTCCACTACAAACGCGTTGCCACCGTTTTCGGTAGATCCGGACAGAATTTCAGATTTGTTCGGTCCGGATTTTGGAAGCTGGCACGCCGTCAACAGGCCACAAACAACCACAAGGGACGCTGCCCGTACCCATTGGTTTCGAGATCGCTGCACTGCCGATTTCCCTCAGTCGTCTTTGTTGTGTTTTATTGTTTCGCGTAGGTTACTCGTTTCGCCACACAACTTCCAGCCACAGGTGGCATGCTCTAGCTTACGATTTTCAACTGTGGCGTCATGGTCGCGTTGCCGGCGAGAATGGCTTGGTACGGATCTTGCGACCGCAGCATCATGTCCACTGCCCGTCGCAGCAATTGCCGTCGTCCGCGCCTGGAATAAAACCCGCCGGGAACCTGACTGGTGCTTAGCAAAAAGCGGCGATACTTTTGATAGGCATCGTTGTCCGGTGGGGTAGGGGCCGCAAAAAACGACTCGACTGGCTGTTTTGATACGAACTCGGGCTTGTTGTAGACGGATCGGCCAAAGCTGCGCAAAGGAATACCGCGCCATAAGACCTGTTGGCCGGCTGTCGAGTTAATCGTAACGGCCGAGCTGGCCTGATCCAGCAAACGTGCCAGTTTCCCACCAGGTACATAGTGAATGCGATCTTTGATCCCGTGGGCCCTGGCTGCCTCGCGAACCCTTTTTCGCAAGGGCTCACGATGGTTTTCCAGCGGATGTTCTTTGATCACGAGGCGATGATGCGCCGGAGCGCCGCGTGCAAATCCGGCGATAATTTGTTCGACGAACTCGGCCATGGTGGAATAATCCGAATGCGCCTGGACCGAGCTGTCATGGCCCAATTGCAACAACACGAGGTGATATGGAAACCCGCTTTGGCAAACGCGCGCTGTAGCCCAGCCGCGTTGCAGACGATGAAGGGGCATCAGGGACAAACGCTTGAAGTATAACCTGAATTCTTTTGAGACAGGCAAATCCCTATGGCGTCGAAAATTGCGATAGCGGCCATTCCTGAACAGAACGAACCAGTGATACAGAGCTCCGTAAAAGATGTGTTCTCGCATGTCGCCCCAATGTGAAGGCGGTGGTGGTGTCGGTTCGTCCGAATGCGCCATTGCCTCATTGATCTGATCGACGCTCAGGTCTGTCAGGAGGGAGTTGCCGTTGGATCCGTTGCGTTCATAGGTGACCCACCAAGGGCGCAGGTATCCTTCCTCGAATACATGAATGGTAACGCCTTTGCGTTGGGCGACTTCAACGGCACGGGCATGTATAGGACGTGTGTCACCATAGAGCGCGATATCCGTTACCCCATGGGCGTCTATCAGATCGTTAAGGGTGTCTGACCATTCCTCTAGGCGACCGCGGAACGGGATATAGCTGCTTCGATCAGACCAGAAAGCCTGATCGCCGGCGTTGAACCCGACCCGCAACACGGTCGCGCCCGAAGCCCGCAACATTCGACCCAGGGCGCTGAAAAACGGACCATGCGGTCCCTGAAGAAACAGAAAAACGCGCGCATCTGGTACGGTTTCAAATGGTGGCATGGGGGCTGCTCAAATCTTGTTTATTCCCGAAACTATGCCTGTTTGCGCCATTCCGGGCAAGGCGGGGCTTGCCCGAACGGTCGCTTGGGCTTACCTCGGCTCTGAAACCTAGACGCAAGAGGGTTAATAGAATGTTTACAGGGATCGTTACCGATGTCGGCACCATTGCCGAGCTGGATCAGCAAGGTGATCTGCGCGCGCGGATCACAACCAGCTACGACACGGCAGGCATCGACATCGGCGCGTCTATTGCCAGTGATGGAGTTTGCCTGACCGTCATCGCGTTGGGCGACGATTGGTATGACGTGCAAATCAGCGCCGAGACGGTCTCGAAAACCAATCTCGATGTTTGGAAGGTCGGCAAGCGGGTCAACCTGGAGCGGGCGCTTAAAGTTGGCGACGAATTGGGCGGTCATATCGTTTCGGGGCACGTAGATGGTGTTGCCGAAGTTGTCGCGGTCGAAGACGAGGGAGACAGCACGCGGGTCACGCTACGCGCACCGCAGGATCTGGCACGATTCATCGCCCCCAAAGGGTCTGTTGCGTTGAACGGCACCTCGCTGACGGTCAATGATGTGAATGGTCGCGACTTTGGGATCAACTTTATCCCGCACACCAAAGAGGTCACAACCTGGGGAGAGGTTGCGGTAGGTGATCGGGTGAACCTGGAAATTGACACGTTGGCCCGATATGTGGCGCGTTTGGCCGAAGCCTCTTGACCTCAGGTGGAAGGGCCAAACAGCAATGTCAGCTTTTTGGCCAGCCACCACAGAAAGAGTGCCAGGGCGGTTGATACATAACCATCAACTGCATAGTGCCAGGCCAGATGTACCGATCCAAGCATGATTATGGCCGCAAAAGCGGTCAGCGCCCAGCCCAGCCAGCGGTAATAACTGAATCCGTAAAGGGCCAGCAGGACGCTGCATGCGACATGCATACTTGGCATGGCTGAAATCCCGCGAACAGGGCCGTCGTTGAAATGCCCGTCCAGCAGCAATTGATGCCATTCCAGCGCCCATACGGGGCTGACCTCGTGGGATTTGTGGAGCAGTTCCACAAGTGGAACAAAAGTGTCTCCGAACCCGAAAATATTGTAGTAAACCGGGCCGACCGAAGCGAAAACTGTAGCCAACAGGTTTCCTCCGACAGACCAGCACAATGTAAAAGCCACCAGATATGCCATGCTGCGGTTCGGATCACGACGATCAATGCAGGCGAGACATACCGACATAAAGATCAGAAGGAACCAGACATTGTAGGCCAGGTTGATGAAGGTCGTCACATAGGGTGATCCGAGAACAGGCCAAAGCAGTGTCCACGGGTCATTTCCACCGTGCAGAAACCGGTCCAACTGCGCGAAAATCGGATCCCAGGAATACGGGTTTATGGATGGAATTTCGTCCTTGAGGTAGGAGAATGTGACGATCAAAAGAACGATGCTCAGGTAACCGGCGATCGCATCAGATACGTGTCTCCGATTTGCCAGGATCGCGCGAGCATCAGCAATCATCCAATGAATCGGTTTTGCCGGTTTGGCGATAAAGATTGCAACGGCGAGCCGCCACAGCAGAAAATTAGAAACTATGAGCATAAAGAGTAAGCGCGCAGCCCGCCAGATTTTGGGAGAGACCTCTGCCCAGAACGACATGCCAAGATACAGACTAACTGCGATACCTGCCAAAAGATGAAGGCCCACGACAACAAGCAACAGTCTGTTTCGCCATAGAACTCCAGGCACTCCATAACTGGATGCTGGCAGGTCGGTAGAATTAAACACTGTCAAATTCCTGGAAACGTTTTCTCCTTATCCTAATGGAATGTTTCAGGGATCGGGCGGCCCAAAGGCTGAATTGCGGCGTTTTGTGGGCAAATTCCCGGGCATTGCCGATTGCATTCAACAATGCGTTCTGACCAAACGTTTCGCAACAGGTCTAGAGCGCGCCTAATATCAACCCAATGGCGGCGGCCAGATACGTTCCTTCATTCAGGCTTCCGTTCAGGTTGGAATGTTGCAATCCGGATATTCCCTGTCGCAAGCGGGCTGGTC
Source organism: Ruegeria sp. HKCCD7181 (assembly GCF_057221055.1). Classification (NCBI taxonomy): domain Bacteria; kingdom Pseudomonadati; phylum Pseudomonadota; class Alphaproteobacteria; order Rhodobacterales; family Roseobacteraceae; genus Ruegeria; species Ruegeria sp. HKCCD7181. The sequence continues at coordinate 232,039 of NZ_JBWVBC010000003.1, forward strand.
TTTGCGGGCGTGGTGGTCTATCCCGCCTTGCAAACATGCTCTTGTGAAAGGCTGCCCCATGAGCTTTGAAACCCCCGGACCGGTCGAGGCCGAGCTGCGCGACGCAATCAGCCCGATCGAGGATATCATCGAAGAGGCGCGCAAAGGCCGGATGTATATTCTGGTCGATCACGAAGACCGTGAGAATGAGGGCGATCTGGTGATCGCAGCAGAATTCGCCGACGCGGATGCGATCAATTTCATGGCGACTCACGGTCGCGGTTTGATCTGCCTGCCGATGACCGCCGAACGGATCGACAATCTGGGCCTTCCGATGATGGCGGTGAACAACTCGTCGCGCCATGAAACCGCGTTTACGGTTTCCATCGAAGCGCGCGAGGGTGTCAGCACCGGCATCTCGGCGGCTGATAGGGCACTGACAGTAGCGACTGCGATCAACGAACAAAACACAATGGCGCATATCGCGACACCTGGCCATGTTTTCCCGCTGCGGGCCAAGCGGGGTGGGGTGCTGGTACGCGCGGGCCATACCGAGGCGGCGGTCGATATCTCTCGGCTGGCCGGTTTGAACCCGTCGGGCGTGATATGTGAGATCATGAAAGCTGACGGCACCATGGCGCGCTTGCCGGATTTGGTCGAATTCGCCAAAGAACACGGCATGAAGATCGGCACGATCAGCGACTTGATCTCGTACCGCTCTCGTAACGACAATCTGGTGGTCGAGACCTCGCGCGAGGTTGTGAGTTCGGAATATGGTGGCGAATGGGAGATGCGGATTTTCACTGACCAAACCCACGGCATCGAACATGTGGTTATGATCAAAGGCGATATCACCACGCCCGAACCTGTCCTTACCCGAACCCATGCCCTGCACGAAGCACCTGATATTCTGGGCCTCGGCCCTAAATCGCCGCAGGAACTGCCCCGCGCGATGGAGAAGATCGCCGAAGAAGGGCGCGGCGTGGTCTGCCTGTTCCGCCAGCCCCGAAACTCTCTCTACGCGGCTGAGGATGAAGGCCCGCGGACGATCAAACAAACCGGTCTTGGCGCGCAGATCCTGTCCAAGATGGGTGTTCAGGAACTGGTGCTACTGACCGACGCACCGGAAACGGTATATCTTGGGCTCGACGCCTTTGGCCTGTCCATCGTCGGAACCCGTTCCATTCTCAAGGATGACTGATCGTGGCTGAACAAGACAAACATGGCGTCCTGCCCACGCCGACATTCGATAAACCGGTGAAACTGCTGATCGTTGTGGCACCGTTCTATCGCACCATCGCCGACAATCTGGTAGCGGGTGCAAAAGCCGAGATCGAAGCAGCGGGCGGAACCTGCGAAGTGGTCGAAGTTCCCGGCGCGCTGGAGATCCCAACCGCCATCGCTATGGCTGACCGCCAGTGCAATTTCGACGGTTATGTCGCGCTGGGCTGCGTGATCCGGGGCGAGACTACGCACTATGAAACCGTCTGCAATGATTCCAGCCGGGCAATTCAGCTCATGGGGCTTCAGGGCCTGTGCATCGGCAATGGCATCCTGACTGTGGAAAATGACGATCAGGCAGAAGTCCGCGCCAATCCTGAAAAGATGAATAAAGGAGGCGGCGCGGCCGCTGCGGCCTTGCATCTGATCGCACTCAGCCGTAAGTGGGGCGCTTCGAAAAAGGGCGTCGGTTTCAAGCCGCCGTCCGAGTCCATCCTTGTGGCGGGCGACAGCAACGGATCCACAACCGCATGACTAAGACAGACGCGCCGAAACCGGCCAACCAGAAACGCCTGATGAAATCCGCCGCCCGGCTTTACGCCGTGCAGGCGCTGTTTCAGATGGAACAGTCGGGCCAGACGACCGAGCAGGTCGTGAACGAGTTTCTGGATCACCGGTTTGGCGCCGTCTACGAGGGCGAAGAAATGCTGGACGGTGACCTCTCGGTCTTCCGTAAGCTTGTCGATGATGCGGTGAATTATCAGGCTCCGATCGATCAGATGACCGACCGGGCTCTGGTCGCCAAATGGCCAATCTCGCGCATCGATCCTACCCTGCGCGCGGTATTCCGTGCGGCCGGGGCTGAACTGACCCAAGGCGACACACCGCCCAAAGTCGTGATCACCGAATTTGTCGACGTGGCCCGTGCCTTTTTCCCGGAAGGGAAAGAGCCTAAGTTCGTCAACGCCGTGCTGGATCACATGGCGCGCGAGGCCAAGCCCGAGGCGTTCTGACGCCTTTACCCGGATTAGATATGCGCTAAGCTGAATGTCATCGCGCAAGGAGGTCCACCATGCCCAAACTGATCCGTCTTTATATCACTCAGGTTGCATGGGGCTTTGTCATCTCGGCGGTCTTTGTCGGCGTGCTACTGGCTCTCAATGTTGCGAATCTGCGCTATCTGATCACCGGCTCGGACATCGGGCTTATTGCGCTGTTGATGATCTGGTTCATGAACGGGATCGTTTTTGCCGGGGTGCAGTTCGCCTATGCGATCATGAGCATGGCTGAAAAACCGCAAGGTCCGCGCCGGGGAACACCGGTGGTTCACAGCTTTGAACCCGCTCTGGCAAAGCAGGAAGCCCGCGCAGAGCGCTGAACTTCAAGAAAAAATGTGGCGGGACCGCCAGTCAACCGTGCGGTTTGATTCCCGAGGACCTGTATGTACAGGTGGGCGCCAGGTAATCAGGCCAGGACCTGAACAGAGCCAGCCCCCTCGGAATTGCTTAAGGCCACCAGAATGCTACCATTCACAAGAAGGGCAGAACCCGCCACGCGCCTAAGTAGGGCGTGAAGCGGGTTCGCACAAGGGGTTATGCATCAACAGTTTCGTGCAGAGCAGTGCGCATCTTGCCAAAATGCTCGTCCCAGCCGTTGTCCAGAGCAAGGATCAGGCCAAAAGCCTCGGCGCCCTGTGGCAGGCCTTCGTGCAGCAAGCCAAGCCGAGTGCCACCCGCGACCGGTTCCAGTGTCCATTTGACCACGCTGACAGCATCGCCCATGGGTTTCACAGTAAAGGTATATTCAAGATACTCAGGCCGCCGCGCCGCGCGAACCTCACCCCAGATCAACAGGTCTCCGCTGGTGGTTCCGAACATTTCAAGCTTTTGACCATTCGCCAACCGGCGTTCGGGCTTGTGGAACCACTCAGCCAATCGGTCGGGTTCGGTTAGGTAGTCCCAAACCGTCTCAGGGTCTGCGCGCAAGAAGATTGTCTTTTGCAATACGGCGTCAGTCATTTCTTTTCCTTTCAATTGCGTCTTTCAGATTGGCAAGGCGGTCATCCCAGAACCGGTCGAAGTATTTGAGCCAGTCCAGAACGGGCGCCATTCCCGTTGGTTCCAGTCGGTTGATGCGTTCACGGCCCTTGGCCTCGATTTTGATCAGGCCGCCATCCGACAGAACTGTCAGGTGTTTCTTGACCGCTGCACGGGTCATGTCGAACTGGTTGGTCAGCTGGGCGATGGTCATGTCCTGACCGGCCAGAAAGCGAACGATGTCGCGGCGCGTCGGATCGGCGAGGGCGCGAAATGCGTTTTGAGTTTGTTGATCCATGAGGTCTCTCATATGCAATACCATTCGGTATCATTTAAATAGAATACCAAATGGTATCATGTCAAGTGCGCAGGTGGCCTTGATTTTTGTTCACTAATTGTTCACATTTTCAATCATGACTTTGGAGCTGCAACCCGGACAGAAGCTTGCGCGCGGTGTTTCACGACATCTTGCGTCGCATGGTTATGTTTCAATTGAGGAATTCGTGCCTGCGCGTGGGCTGCGGGTGGATGTGATGGGGCTGGGGCCGAAGGGGGAGATCTGGGTGATCGAATGCAAATCCAGCCGCGCTGACTATCAGTCGGATTCGAAATGGCAGGGCTACCTGGAATGGTGTGATCGGTTTTTCTGGGCCGTGGATACGGAGTTTCCGACCGACCTGCTGCCACCCGAAACCGGCTTGATCATCGCCGACGCTTATGATGCCGAGATTCTACGTATAGGACCGGAAGCCAAACTGGCCCCTGCGCGGCGCAAGAAGATGATTCAGAAATTTGCCGTGGATGCTGCTCGCAGATTGCAGGCTCTGCGAGACCCGCGGGTTTAGGCGTTCAGCCTTTGACCGCGCGCGCAGCCTGTGCCGCGGCGCGAATCTCATCAGCGATTTCCTCAGCCTCTTCGGGATCGAAGTCCATTGGAATCTCGATGCCGGTGCCTTCGATGAAAAGACGCACCATCCCCTGATCTGTAGGACCGATCTGCAGGTTTGCTTCGATGTCGCGTTCGGTATTGATGCCCATATGCGCCTCCGGGGACTGAGCGTTTGTGCTAACGCGCAGTGGGTTGAGAATCAAGCGGCCTATGCGCTCAAATAGGGTATGGACGACATCATAATCAGACAGTTCCGGGCGGATGATGCGCCTTGGCTGATCGAGCGTCACGGAACGCTCTACGCCTGCGACGAAGGGTTTGACGACAGTTTCGCCACATTGGTGGCACGTATTCTCGAAGAATTCGTTGCCAATCATGACCCGAGCCGAGAGCAGGGCTGGATCGCCGAAAGGGCCGGAATCCGGCTGGGGAGCATCTTTTGCGTATCTCAGACTGATCAGATCGCCAAACTTCGGTTGTTTCTGTTAGAGCCGCAGGCGCGCGGGCAGGGGTTGGGGAAACGTCTGCTGACGACATGCATGGCGTTCGCGCGTGAATCTGGATACCATGATATGGTCTTGTGGACGCACGAAAGCCACGCGGCAGCCTGCGCGCTTTATCGAGCGTTCGGATGGCAGTTAATCGACAGCAAACCTGTGCATTCATTTGGGGTCGATCTGGTCGAACAAAGCTGGAGAATTCGGCTTTAATCCTCTTGCAATCCCTGCACACGTTCGCTACATCGCCCCTCACGAGTGCCGCCTTAGCTCAGTTGGTTAGAGCGCTGGATTGTGGATCCAGAGGTCCCCTGTTCAAGCCAGGGAGGCGGTACCATCTTTCCGGGCTAATTTGTTGATTGCATAGGGTCCGCGGATCGATCCGGTGATGGCAACAAACTGCATCTTGAAGGCGCGATGAGACATGCCGGAAGCTAAAACCACAGATATCCAGAAAAGCGCACGCCTGTCCGTTGCTCCGATGATGGATTGGACGGATCGGCATTGCCGGTATTTTCACCGGCTTCTGAGCAACGAGGCACTGCTGTATACTGAAATGGTTACCGCTCCTGCGCTTGTTCGAGGTGGAGCTTTTCACCTGTTGGATCACGATCTGTCGGAGCATCCGGTAGCCTTGCAACTGGGCGGTTCTGACCCGAAAGAGCTGGCTCAGGCCGCCAAGTTGGGTGCGAATGCGGGCTATGACGAAATCAATCTGAACTGTGGGTGCCCGTCGGATAGAGTGCAGTCGGGCACGTTTGGCGCCGTGCTGATGAAAGACCCCGGACGGGTGGCTGAATGCGTCGCGGCGATGCGCGAGGCCGTGGAAATCGAGATCACTGTGAAATGCAGAATCGGTGTTGATGAGCAAGAACCGCAAGAGGTTTTGCCCACCTTCCTCGACGAGATACAGACAGCCGGGTGTCAACGCGTCACCATCCATGCGCGCAAGGCTTGGTTGCAGGGGCTAAGCCCCAAGGAAAACAGAGATATTCCGCCGCTGGACTATGATCTGGTACATCGGATGAAAGTGGCGTTTCCCGACCTTCATATCTCGATCAATGGCGGTATCACATCGCTGGAACAGGCCCGCGCGCATCTGGATGCGGGGTTGGATGGTGTCATGGTCGGACGCGCGGCTTATCACCAACCCACCGACATCTTGGCTGAAGCAGATGTGCAGATATTCGAAACCGGGTGCGCGATAGATCCGATGGACACGGTCCATAAAATGCTGCCCTATATCGAACAGCATATTGCCGAAGGCGGACGTCTGCACCAGATCACCCGGCACATGCTGGGCTTGTTTGCCGGTCGTCCCGGGGCACGTGGTTGGCGCAGAACGTTGTCCGAAGGTGCGGTGCGCGATCATGCGGGTACCGAAGTGGTGTTGCAGGCCCTGGCCTGCGTAGAGCCACTGTCGCAGGTGGACCGCGCCGTTTGACACGGCCTTTGGACGAATTGGGGGGATAATGACCGAGACAATGTTGCTGGCCCAGATGTTGGGCCTTTTGCTTGTGATCGGCGCATTGGCCGGCGTATTGGCCGGCCTCTTGGGTGTTGGCGGTGGGATCGTTTTGGTTCCAGCATTTTTTTATACGTTTCAGACGCTTGGCTATGGCGGGCCGCAACTGATGCAGATGTGCCTGGCGACCTCGCTGGCAACGATTATCGTGACCTCGATTCGGTCTGTGCTTGGTCACAACAAAAAGGGCGCGGTGGATTGGGCCATTCTGCGCGGCTGGGGCCCGGGAATTGCTGTGGGCGCAATTATTGGGGTTCTGGTTGCTTCGGCATTGCGGACTGAGATGCTGCAGGCGTTGTTCGGTATTCTGGGTATGGTGATTGGCGCCTATCTGGGGTTGGGCCGTTCGGAATGGCGTTTGGGCGACGCGATGCCAAAAGGGCTGCGACGGGCCGGGTTGTCCCCGTCGGTTGGGTTCCTGTCAGTGCTGATGGGGATCGGAGGTGGCAGTTTTGGTGTGCCGCTGATGAGCCTCTACAACACGCCAATTCACAGGGCCGTAGCGACAGCCGCCGGGTTTGGAGTGATCATCGCGGTCCCATCGGTTCTAGGTTTTCTGTTCCTCAATATCGCGCCGGAACACCGCCCTCCGTTGACTATCGGGGCGGTCAACCTGGTGGCCTTTGGCATAGTTGTTACGATGACGATGATCACGGCGCCTTGGGGCGTGAAGCTGGCGCACGCGATGGACCCCAAGCCACTGAAGCGCGTGTTTGCTGTTTTCCTGACCCTTGTCGCTCTGAACATGCTGAGAAAGGCGTTTGGATGGTAAACGCTTTTGGGGACCGGGGTTGGGTCAGATTTCCTTATGAGGCGGCGCTGGCCGAATGGGTCGCACATGCGTTACCTGCGGCCCGCGCTTCAGTAACCGATACGGCAAACGCCGAATGGCATGACTGCGAAGGGACATGGTTCATCGGCGTTGACGCTATGGACAATGATGCGCAGGGCAGGGTGGCCAACTCGCCCCCTCTGTCTGGTGCGGCGATTGACTTCGCCGCGCTGCATTACGGCCGGATCGACCTGCACAAGGGGCAAGTTTCGGTGATCTATCCGGGCTATCCCCGGCCCCGTCGGGGAGAATCCGAAGCAGCGTCGCGGTATCGGAGCAAGCGGGACGCGGCCCATGTGGATGGGCTGAAACCCACCGGGCCCGAACGGCGCCGGCAGGTCGATGAACCGCACGCATGGATACTGGGCATTCCTCTGACCAAGGTCAGCGCGGACGCAGCGCCTATGGTTGTTTGGGATGGTAGTCACAAAATTCTGGGCGCGGCATTTCGAAAGGCCCTGGCCGGTGTGCCACGCGATGAATTGGCACGCACCGACATTACTGACATCTATCAGGCCGCACGAAAAGAGGCTTTTGAAGCCTGTCCGCGCATCGAATTACCCGCCCGTCCGGGCGAGGCTTATCTGCTGCATCGCCACTGCCTGCACGGTGTTGCACCCTGGGGTGAGAACGCGACGGCTGGGCCCGACGGACGGATGATCGCCTATTTCCGGCCCGAGTGTCCGGGCGGTGTAGCCGAATGGCTCGAATCCTCGTAACCTCCTGCCATTCTTATGGCTTTGGAGAGATTTTCGATGATTACCGTCCACACGAACTCCGATGGCGCCCTGATCGAGGTTGAATTGTCCGGCGAGGTCACGAGCGCAGATTACGCAGCCACACTGGTCCCCGCGATTGAGGCAGCACTGGAGGATCACGACGCCGTGCGTCTGCTGGCGATCATGATGCCCGAGTTCAAGGGGTACGATCTGGGAGCGGCCTGGTCCGATACCAAACTGGGGCTCAGCCACTGGCGTGGGTTTGACCGTATCGGAGTAGTGGCCGATCAAGGATGGGTCCAGACCAGCATCCGGCTCGCCGCACCGATTCTGCCCTGTCCGGTCCACGTGTTTGGCATGGATGAACTGGAGGAGGCCCGGCGATGGATGCGTGAATCCCTTGGCGCGATCCATGTTACCGATCTGGGCGGGCCGTGTGTCCAGATTAAACTGATGGGCAAGCTGGATTCTGAGGAATACAAACAGGCACATACCGATCTCGATGCCATGCTACGTGACAGGGGCGGGTTTCGACTGTTGATCGACCTGCGGGAGTTTGATGGTTGGCAAGGGCTTACGGCTATGGCCGCGCATTTCCGACTGGCGGCGGGCCATATTGGTATGCTGGATCGGGCGGCGATTGTCGGCGACAAGAACTGGCAAAAAATGGCGCAGCGCATGGCTAGCCACGTTCTGGGTACGCGGACGCAGTATTTCTCTGCCGATGAGTTCGAAAACGCCAAAGCCTGGCTTGCGGCTGGTTGAGCCAGGATAATCAGGAAAGATAAATTGCGACGACGGGTTGGCGCGCTGCGCTCTGGCCTGAAAGGTGTGGCATACCCAAGCGTCGGTGTCAGGGAAGGTCTCTCTCTCCAACCCCAAACTACTCAACAATTGAAGTTGACGTTACGGAAGGCAAAAAACCACTGGTGCCTTTCTTGAATGATTGATCGAAAAGCTTCAATTGTTCGTTTGTCCGCCCTCGGATTTCAAGGGTCAGGCATCGTAACTGTGCCACGTCGCTGTGGGTTGCCACTCACTCACGCTAAAGCACCAGAACTCTTCCCCCCCTCGGAGTTCAGGTCTGACTTGCAGCGACGTTGGTCATACATTTTGGCACCCGAAATGGCACTCAATTCTATTTGGAAACGCATATTCTCAAAAAAGTCGATGGTCCTGCCAATACCATTCGATTTTATATCCGAATCCAAGGAACAGAAGCCGCAACCGACCAATCAGACGGAACTTGTCGAGCTGTTCGGAGCAGAGTTGCGCGCGCATGAAGATCTTCACAACACTTTGACGAAAGATCGGCAGTCAGAAACGCAAAGCTGAATGCGCCGGGCTTACGATCCGTTCAGTCGCGCAGACCGACCGCCGCGGCGTTTGGCCAGACGGGGCTTGCGCACAGCCAAGTCCTGCATGATTTCGGCCCGCTCGGAGCTGTCCATTTTTGACCACCGGGAAATCTCGTCGATGGTGCGGTAACAACCGGTGCAGATGCGTTCGGTCGGGTGGACGACACAGATCTGGATACAAGGGCTTTCGACCTCGTTCCGTTTCCAAACCATGTTTGTCATCAGCGTAATCCGATCCGTTAAAGAAAGCGCAGTCTGTCCAGCGCTCCTTGCAGGATATAGCCAGCCGCAACGTGATCGATAACCTGTCCGCGACGTTTTCGTGTCGTATCCGCCTCCAGAAGTGCTTTTTCTGCAGCTACCGTGCTGAGGCGCTCGTCCCAGAATCCAATCGGCAGATCGGTTAAACGCATTAGATTCCGGGCGAATGCACGGGTCGATTGGCATCGGGGACCTTCCGAGCCGTCCATATTCCGAGGCAGGCCCAGAAGGATGCCGCCGATCTCACGATCAGTCACAATCTCGATCAGGCGGGCAGAATCCAGAGTGAATTTCTTGCGCCTGACAGTCTCCAACGGGCTTGCCACTGTGCGCATCCTATCCGAGACCGCCACACCGATAGTCTTTTCACCCAAATCCAGCCCCATCAAGGCTGTCATCGGGGACAGAGCTGCAGCGAACTCTTCGAACGCGTCGTGGATCATTGTGCGATACCAGCCTGCAATGCGGCAGCATCGATCATCTCGAGTGCGGCAGTATCTCCTGCAAAGACAACCACGGCTTCGTCCCTGATATCAATCGCGCGCTGAGCTTGCCCCAGAACCCCAAGCGCTGCGATCAGGCGCGCCCATTCTTCAGGCGAGCCCCCCTCAGTCGCCAGACGATCTGATAACTGGTCCACCATGCCCTGAATCATCTCTTGTCGTTCTTCCGGGCTCAGATCCGCGGCGGCTTGCATATCGTCCTGCGAAGGTCCAGGCTCGGGTGCGGCGCTCATACTGGGCGCGTTGAAGACGCCTGCACGAAAGGCCAGATCGTCGAGCTGTCCGCGGATCGCTTGAACCCAAGGCGCCCCGGGCGGAGAATCGCGCAAAGTGTCCACCCACACCCGGTAGGCCATATCGGGTCGCCCGATCTGAGCCAGCATCTGGCCCCAATAGTACCGTGCTGGCCCAAGGTTCGGGTCGCGCTCAAGGGCCTGGCGCAGGGCCTCTTCTGCGTCTGGCGAGACGTATCCACCTGCCGCAAGGATCATCATTTCCCCAAGATCGGCATAGGCTTCGGCGGTGGCGGCATCGCCGGACAAGTCGATAACGCGCTGCTGCGCCTCATATCCGGCTTTGAAGTTTCCTGCGTTGGTTTCGTGCTGCGCCAGCAGAACATGGCCCTGCAGGTCGTCAGGACGCTGAGCCACCGTGTCACGCAACTGGGTCAGCAGGGCGGCATAGCTTTCTTCCAACTCTGGCGTCTGGACCGGGGGTGCCAGTCCTTCGGCTTCAGATTGACTGGGACGATTTTCCCGCAATTCTTCAGCCAGTTCCATACGTGCGGACAGCGGCATGTCAGGAAAGCCCGCGGCGCCGAATTGACGATACATGGCCAGCGCACCGCCTATCAGAATGGCAGCCATCACCAGCAACGTAACCAAGGATACCGTTCGCGACGGTCCGGTATCGTCAGATTCGCCGCGCATCTGTGTGTCGGCGGCCAGAATACGACGCGATATTTCAGTACGCACACGATCTGCATCGGCTTTGCCGATCACGCCGCGTGCCAGATCGCGGTCAACACTGGCCAGCTGTTCCCGGTATACATTCAGGTCATAAGAAGCCGTCGGCTTACCTCTCCGGCGACCGCGTAGCATGGAATATCCAAGAAATCCTGTGATCAGTAGTGCAATCAGGAAGATGAGAACCGAGAACGTCATGGTCCCTCCAATATGGTTGCCCTGACTTAGACCTGTCAGCCCGGCGAAAAAAGGGACAAATGGCCGCGAAAGGCGTTCATGTCGCAATAGTGCGATATTGCGACGTTGCATGGCGCGGGTAAAATGCCATCACACTGCATATCTGCGCCCAATCACCGAAGACCGGACGGATTCGCTCATGAAACACTATTCAGCCTTTGCTGTGGCGCGTGAGGCGCTGCGTTATCACACCGGATGGGAGCGCGCCTGGCGTTCGCCCGAGCCGAAGAAACGTTATGACGTCATCATCGTCGGCGCGGGTGGCCACGGTTTGGCAACCGCGTATTATCTGGGCAAAAACTACGGCATCCAGAATGTCGCTGTGATCGAGAAAGGTTGGCTGGGCGGTGGCAACACCGGTCGGAACACGACGATCATCCGCTCCAACTATCTGCAGGACCCCTCGGCGGCGATCTACGAAAAGGCCCGCAGCTTGTACGAAGATCTGAGTCAGGATCTGAACTATAACGTCATGTTCAGCCCCCGCGGCGTGATGATGTTGGCCCAGACCCAGCACGAAATTCGCGGCTATCAGCGTACGGCCCATGCCAACGCGCTGCAGGGGGTAAAGACGGAATGGATCACCCCTGAGCGCGTCAAAGAGCTGGTTCCGATCATCAACCTCGACGGCCCGCGTTATCCGGTGCTGGGCGCACTCTGGCAAGAACGCGGCGGCACTGCCCGTCACGATGCTGTGGCCTGGGGCTATGCCCGGGCGTGTTCCAACATGGGCATGGACATCATCCAGCAATGCGAAGTGACGGGCGTACGTTCGGATAACGGTCGCGTCGTTGGCGTGGATACCACCAGAGGCGCCATCGAGTGCGACAAGCTGGGCATCGTGGTTGCCGGTCATTCCGGTCAGCTGGCCGAAATGGCGGGCTTCCGATTGCCGCTTGAGGCGATTGCATTGCAGGCGCTGGTCTCGGAACCGATCAAACCCTGCATGGACGTGGTCGTCATGGCCAACACCGTGCACGGTTACATGTCTCAGTCCGACAAGGGTGAGATGGTGATCGGCGGCGGCACCGACGGGTTCAACAACTACACCCAGCGCGGTTCGTTCCACCATATCGAGGAAACCGTGCGCGCTCTGGTTGAGACATTCCCGATGATCTCGCGCCTAAAAATGCTGCGCCAGTGGGGCGGCATCGTGGATATGACCGGTGACCGGTCTCCGATCCTGTCAAAAACGCCGCTGGGCGGCTGCTTTATCAACTGTGGTTGGGGCACCGGAGGCTTCAAATCGATCCCGGGCTCGGGCTGGGGAATGGCGCAGCTGATGGCCACAGGTCATTCGCCATTGACCGAAGCCTTCTCACTGGACCGCTTCAAAGAGGGCCGTTTCATCGATGAAAGCGTCGCCGCCGGGGTGGCGCACTGATGTCAGTCTTCGAAACCCATTTCGTGGGCGCTACCCGAGCATCTGGTGGCGGTGGATCGTGGTTCAATGACCTTCTTTTCCTCGGATCGGAAAATGAAAAAGGCGATCAGTCCAAAGACGGCAAGCGTGCCCACGATGGTCAACGCAATGGTCAAAATATCCATGCTCTCAACTTGGGCGTGTGGTCACTAAATTTCAAGCGAGGAGTGGCATCATGCTGATCCTGAATTGCCCCTACTGTGGCGTAGACGCCGAAGAAACTGAACTGTCCGCCGGTGGCGAGGCACACCTGAAGCGTTACGGTCCGGGCTCGTCAGAAGACGAATTCCACGACTATCTGTTCATGCGCGAAAACCCCAAAGGCGTTCATTTCGAACGCTGGCGCCACAGTAATGGCTGCGGCAAGTGGTTCCACGCCGCGCGTTGCACGCAAACGCTCGAAGTGTTCGGAACGTATTCCGCCCAGACCACCGAGCCGCCGCAAGAAATCAAGGACGCAATCACTGCAAAGCGCCCCGGCTGGACGTGGAGAGAGTACGAATGATCCGCGCCGCCATCCATAATTTCGCCTGCGAAAGGTCCGCAACATGAGCACCCGTCTCGCAAAACAAGGCCGGCTGATTGACCGGTCGAAACAGGTCACCTTCACCTTCAACGGCACCTCGATGCAGGGTTATGAAGGCGACACGCTTGCCTCAGCCTTGCTGGCCAACGATCAGATGATGATGGGCCGGTCGTTCAAATACCACCGCCCACGCGGCGTTGTCGCCAGCGGTGCGGAAGAGCCCAACGCCTTAGTCGGTCTGGGGCAGGGCAGCCGGTTCGAGCCGAACCAGCGCGCCACCACGACTGAGTTGTTTAACGGTCTGACGTCAGTTTCGCAGAACCATTGGCCGAACCTGGAGTTTGACATTGGTGCCGTAAACACGGCTTTCGCTCGGTTCTTGCCAGCAGGGTTCTATTACAAGACGTTCATCCACCCAAAGCCGTTCTGGAAGCACGTCTACGAACCGATCATTCGTCAGTCCGCCGGTTTGGGTAAAGCGCCGGACACGGAAACTCTGGATGCGGATACTTATGAACATTTCTATGCCTTCACCGATGTTCTGGTGATCGGCGGTGGTGTCGCTGGTCTGCAAGCTGCCAAGGCGGCGGCGCAATCCGGTGCCAAGGTTCTGCTGATCGAGCAGACCGCGCATTGGGGCGGTCGTGCTCCGGTTGATGGTGGCACCATCAATGACGAGCCTGTGGATAAGTTCGTGGAACAAACTGTTTCCGAATTGGAAGCAATGGACAACGTCACGATGCGTTCGCGGTGCATGGGCGCAGGCGTCTATGACCACGGTTATGTACTGGGCTATGAGCGCCTGAACGATCACAAGCCGGGCACCCAAGGTCCACGTCATCGCTTGTGGCGCATCCGGGCCAAACAGGTCGTCACGGCCACCGGCGCCATCGAGCGTCCGCTGTCCTTTGCGGGCAACGATGTGCCGGGCGTGATGCTGGCCTCAGCCATGCGCGACTATGTCGTGAACTGGGGCGTAACCCCGGGTGAGCGGGTGATTGTCGCAACCAACAACGACGACGCGTATCGAACGGCGATCATCCTCAAACAGGCGGGCGTGGATGTATTGCGTGTTGTTGACGCCCGTGCCGCAGCTGGACCGCTGGCAGAAGAGGCGCGCCAACTGGGTATTCGCGTCGATCCCGGCAAGGCCATAGCCAAGGTCAAAGGTGGCAAGCGCGTCAAGAAGGTTGCGATCTGCAATCAGGAAGGTGTTGGCGGCGCGCGCGAAGAGGTCGAGGCCGATGCCGTCGCCATGTCGGGCGGCTGGTCTCCGGTTGTTCACATGTGGTCCCATTGCGGCGGTAAGCTGATTTGGGATGACGCCAATGCGCATTTCCGCCCTGATCCGTCGCGTCCTCCTTTGGGTGCAGATGGCGAAGGGTTCGTTCTGGCTGCAGGATCCTCGAATGGACCGCTGGCGCTGGGTGACGTCCTCACCGACGCGCACGCGGCGGGTAAAGCTGCAGCGAAGGTCGCCGGCTTCAAGCCCAAAAACACTAAAGCACCGCAAGGCGAAACGTCGGACGAGGCGCCGATGGAAGCTGTCTGGCTGATGCCCGCAAACGCCGAAGTTCAGCTGCGTATGAAATCGTGGCTCGACTTCCAGAACGACGTCAAAGTGTCTGACGTCCAGCTGGCTGCGCGTGAAGGTTACGAGAGCGTCGAACACACCAAGCGATACACCACGCTGGGAATGGCGACTGATCAGGGTAAATTAAGCAACATCAATGGATTAGCTATCCTTGCTGATGCATTGGAATCGGAAATCCCGAAAGTTGGCACCACGACGTTCCGCCCGCCCTACACCCCTATCTCGATGGGTGCGATTGGTGGCGAAGCCCGCGGCGACGTGTTCCAACCGATCCGTCAAACGCCGATGCACAACTGGCACGACAAGAACGGCGCCGATTGGGAGCCGGTCGGTCACTGGCGCCGGACCTATGCCTATGTCCGTCCCGGCGAATCCGTGCATGACGCCGTGAATCGCGAAGTGAAGAACACCCGCGAAAACCTCGGCCTGCTGGACGCCTCGACATTGGGCAAACTGATCGTCAAAGGCCCGGACGCAGGCAAATTCCTGGACATGATGTACACCAACATGATGTCCACGCTGAAGGTCGGCAAATGCCGCTACGGTCTGATGTGCTCGGAGAACGGCTTCCTGATCGACGACGGCGTTGTCGCCCGCATCGACGAAGATACCTGGCTGTGCCACACCACGACCGGCGGGGCAGAGCGCATCCACGGTCACATGGAAGAATGGCTGCAAACCGAATGGTGGGACTGGAAAGTTTATGTTGCCAACGTGACTGAGCAGTACGCTCAGGTCGCCGTGGTCGGTCCTAACGCCCGCAAGGTGTTGGAGAAATTGGGCGGCATGGATGTTTCGAAAGAAGCGCTGCCGTTTATGGAATGGCGCGATGGCAAAATCGGTGAGTTCGATTGCCGCGCTTATCGCATCTCGTTCTCGGGTGAGCTGTCTTATGAAATCGCGGTTCCTGCCAGCCAGGGTCAGGCGTTCTGGGACGCTCTGATGGAGGCAGGCAAAGAGTTCGGTGTCATGCCTTACGGTACCGAATGCCTGCACATCCTGAGGGCCGAGAAGGGCTTTATCATGATCGGGGACGAGACCGACGGCACCGTGATCCCGCAGGATCTAGGGCTGCACTGGGCGCTCTCGAAAAAGAAAGAGGATTACCTTGGCAAACGGGCGCATTCGCGCAGCCATATGGCTGATCCGGAACGCTGGAAACTGGTTGGTCTCGAGACTGTGGATGGATCGGTTATTCCCGACGGTGCTTATGCGGTGGGCGAGGGCGTCAACGCCAATGGTCAGCGCAACATGATCGGGCGTGTGACCTCAACCTACTACTCGGCCAATCTGGGTAAAGGCATCGCCATGGGGCTGGTCAAGCACGGTCCGGACCGGATAGGCGAGATTGTCGAGTTCCCGGGCACCGACGGCAAAACCTACAAAGCCAAGATCGTGGATCCGATCTTCTTCGACAAGGACGGGGAGAAGCAGAATGTCTGAACCCATCAGCGCACTGAACTACGCCAGCTATGACGGTATCGCCAAGGTCGAAGAATGCGGCCTGCAGGGCATGATCACTTTGCGCGGCGACCTTTCGGACAAGGTTCTGGCCAAGGCTGTCAAAGACGCCACTGGAAAGAAAGTCCCGGCCCAGCGCGAAGCTGACGTAGATGGCGACACGGGTGTCTGCTGGATGTCGACCGACGAATTGCTTGTTTTGGTACCATATGCCGAAGTCGAGGCGAAACTGGCCGCAATGACCAACGCGTTGAGCGGTGTTCACGCGCTTGCGGTCAACGTCTCGGACGCGCGCGCCGTGTTTCGTATCTCGGGTAGCAACGCGCGCGAGGTTTTGGGCAAGCTGGCCCCGGTCGAACTGTCGGTTGAAGCATTTCAGCCCGGCCAGATCCGCCGCTCGCGATTGGCGCAAGTTGCGGGTGCGTTCTGGATGGACGATGCCGAGACTTTTCGCGTGGTCTGTTTCCGCTCGACGGCGGACTACGTCTTCAAACTGCTCAGGGTTGCGGCGCAACCGGGCAGTGAGGTCGGATTCTACTGACATTCGTTTCAGGACAAAATGACAAGGCCGCCCGTTAATTCGGGCGGTCCTTTTTCTTTGGTCTGAGAATTCCAGTCTAAACGCCGCTAAAATCTGCCCTTTTAACCGCAGTTCTTAGGAAGCGACGATCTGCCGCGATAACGAGAACTTCACGAATACTTTTCGCGTATTGCGGGCACGAAACGTGCAGCCTATGGTCATTTGAATCTTGATGCGAAATCATAGGAAAATCAATTAGATCATGGGAATACGTAAAGGTTTAGTAGTGGCTCTTGCACTATCTATTGGGATGCCAGTCGCAGTTGTTTCAGAAACGTATAAAGAAAGTTTTGAATGCACATTTGACCGTGGGGTCGCAAAACGGCCGACACCCGTGCGTATTGTGTTTTCGCTGGATGAGTTTGGACGTTCTGCTCTACTGCACGAGGTAGAAATTCCAAAAGTCGCTACAATGGTCGGATCGGGTAAGATCAATAGCAACAGTATCCGCCGACTGTCCTTTACCTGGTCCGGACAGAATTACACGTACAGCGCGGGTGGCCGCAGTTCCTCCTTCAATGGAGCACCAGCGGGGACTGTGGACCTGCGTGAAACCGATTTCACGGTTTTCTTGGATAGACGCACAATGAAGGCGACAACACGCTCAGCAGATTTGAGCGAATTTGTGCCCTTATACGGCAATGCCAAAGGCAGTTGCCGCGAGATTCCTACGCTAAATTAGGAATTAACGGAATACACGCGTGTGAAAACACCATTTGTTGCAGTCGTTTCGGGCCTTGTAGTCACCCCAGATGTCGTGAATTCGAAATCAAACCTCTGCCGCTTCCGCCGCGCGGGACGGGTTCGCGGATGGCAGGTGTGCAGAAATCCCTGCGCCGAAAAAAAACAGGAGAAATAATCAATGAAACTTGGAATTCTTGCCCTGACGCTGGGGCTTTCAGCTGCTGCGGCACAAGCCGAAGTGCGTAATTACGATTGCGAATTGCACAGTATCCAGGCCCAGGGATGGATCCCGCCGCGGGTATTGCTCAGTGTGAATGCAGAAAACAAGCAGGCGCGCGTTATCGATGGCGCGATCATGCAAGCAAATGAACTGGCCGGACGAGACGAAGAAACGCCCATGAATGCCAAGTTTAAGACGACCCGGCCGGGTGAATACCAGATGGCGTGGAAAGTCACGTTGTCGTCAAGTACTACACGGAAATTCCGGGTCGCATATACTGCCAAGCTGGACCCTGGCACCAATAAATTCAGCATGCGCGCCAGTTTCCCGATGGACAATTTGACAAACAAGCCAAAAGGCGTGGGAAACTGCAAGCTGGTCAAGTCACCGTCATTGTTCTAGGGCGTGGGGAATATACCAAGAAAGCTTGTTTTGCGCGCTTTCTTGAGACAGAACAACTTTCAGGCTTTGAACAATAGTGTTCCGTAGGTGTTCAAAGCCTCGTCGGAAAGGAGCTTCTGCGAGTCCACAAGGTCACCGGTTTCGTCATGAACCTCTGAATAAAAAGACAAGCTGTCCAGCAACGCGGTCATTTTCTCACTTCGCTCAGGCCCGGCGAGAAGCGGTGCGTGTAGCGAGAGGTATAGCGTCGGGCGCGTTGTTTTCAGCCAAGGCACAAGGGTTGGCAAAACAAAGAATTCCGCGCCCTCAATATCCATCTTGACCAACGAGATGCCCGACAGGTCATTTACCGCCTCGAACTTATCCCAAGCGATAGTCAATGCATCGGTGCCATGGTCACCATCATGCAGCAAAGAACTGGTGGAATCCCCGGGCTCGCCACGCACCGAGGCCATTCGAGCCACCCCGAACTGATCCGATAGGGCCACGCCAAAGGCCGAAACATTGCTGACATCGTTCAAGTCCAGGTTCCACGCTAGGTGCCGGAATGCAGTTGGGTCGGGCTCAAAACACCATACATGCCGCGCTCGACGAGCTCCGTAAAGAACGGTCGGGCCGATCCACGCGCCGATGTCCAGGTAGTCGTTGTCGGGCGACAGGTACCTGTCCAAAACAGCGAAGGTTTCAGGTTCCCAGGCGCCTGCAGATGCCTTGCGCCAGAATTTCGAATGATAGGGGTCCAGGCGGAACGGCTCACCATTCAGGTTGCCCGCATAGTATCCGCGGGCGCGGTAGAACATCTTGCGCGCCTGTGTCAGCATCGCGGACCTCCGGGTTTTCTTGTCTCGGCTCTTGACCTGCGGCAGTTGCCAAAGCATTTAACCATGGGAACCGCAACTTACATTTTTAACAGGGGGCCGACATGGCTTTTGAACTTCGTGATCTTCCTTATGCACATGACGCGCTGGCAGCCAAGGGTATGTCCGCGGAAACATTGGAATATCACCACGATCTGCACCACAAGGCCTATGTAGACAACGGCAACAAGCTGATCGCCGGAACCGAGTGGGACGGCAAGTCGCTGGAAGAGATCATCGTCGGCACTTACGACGCTAATTCCGTTGCGCAGAACGGTATTTTCAACAACATCAGCCAGCTGTGGAACCACAACCAATTCTGGGAGATGATGGGCCCCGGCGCAGGTGCCATGCCCGGCGAGCTGGAGAAGGCTTTGAACGAAAGCTTCGGTTCGGTTGACGAATTCAAGTCGCAGTTCAGCGCCGCTGGTGCCGGTCAATTCGGCTCGGGCTGGGCTTGGCTGGTCAAGAACGCGGACGGCTCACTGGCTGTGACCAAAACCGAGAACGGCGTGAACCCGCTGTGCTTTGGTCAGACCGCTCTGTTGGGCTGTGACGTGTGGGAGCACTCCTACTACATCGACTTCCGCAACAAGCGACCGGCTTACCTATCGAACTTCCTCGACAATCTGGTGAACTGGGAAAACGTCGCATCGCGGATGTAATTCCTAGACCCGGACAGGGTCTTGCAGGGGCTGCTGGCGGAAACGTCGGCGGCCTTTTTTGTTGCTCGCGGGCACCGGTAAAATCCTGCCGATGAACCAATCTTAATCTTCCGCCTTCTTTGAGTGGCGCCCCGCGATGCCTACCTGTCACCTGCGGGAGGGAGAAACCCGTCAACGAAAAGAACGATCCGGGCGGCGCGCCAGAAACCCCTGTGCGCGCAACAGGTTAGATGTGCCCGAAGGCCGAGGGATAGTCACGTAAATCCAATCAGGGAGATCACAATGGCCGCACTTGAACAGGGAACCTGGGTCATCATAGCCGACGGAGAAAAGGCATTGGTGATGGAGAACATTACTGACGCACAAGACCCCAATCTGGTCGTCGTTTCTGTCGAGGAACCAGATGTTCAGCATACTAAACCCAACGACCGGGCTGGTCGCCGGTATGACGGCGGGCCAAAGCAAAAATCAGCGATCGAAGAAGATACATGGAAAACCCAAGCCAAGTCCCTTTTCGTTCAGGATGTGGCTAACCTTTTGAACCGAAAAGGTTTGAAAGGGGCATACAAACGGCTTGTTCTGGTCGCGAGCCCGCATGTTCTGGGTCTGCTGCGCCGCCGACTGCATACCGAAGTTCTGGCCAAGGTGATTGCCGAAGTTGACAAAACGTTGACCAATCACCCCCTGCACAAGGTCGAAAAGATACTCAGCGCCAGGCTGGCCAGACCTGCCTGACCCAAATCGCAGCGGGCGGCATGGACCGCCCGTTTCCTTTTTCAGGTCAGCATGTCGCGCAGCTTGGACATAGCGGCCTGAGGGGTGTCAACCCAAGTGATGAACTCTGCCAGGGACCCGTCTGCGAAACCCTGATCGATGACATGGTTCAGCAATGTATGTAGGGCATCCCAGTACCCATCGACATTCATCACCAGAATGGGTTTGTCGTGTAGACCCAACTGGCGCCATGTAAGCGCCTCGAACAGCTCATCCAGAGATCCGGGGCCGCCCGGCAGAACCATAACGGCGTCCGCGTTCATGATCATGACCTTCTTGCGCTCGTGCATCGTTTCAGTGACAACGAAACGGGTCAGGTCGGTTTTGCCAACTTCACGTTGCAAGAGGTGCACGGGAATAACGCCGAAGGTGTCTCCACCGGCGGACTGTGCTGCGCGGGCAACTTCCCCCATCAGGCCTACATCGCCGGCACCGTAAACGAGACGCCAACCGTCACCGGCCAAAAGGGTTCCGAACTGTCGGGCGGCTTCGGCATAGGCTGGGTTCGCGCCGTTTCGTGACCCGCAATACACACAGACGGATTTCTGGGACATGGAATGGGGTCTCCGGGCTTGTATTAGAGGTTTTGACCCCTGATAGCGGGATTGATAGGTTGGCTCAACCGTCACGCAGAATGTGTGGAAGTCAAAGCATTTGCGCTGCGGAGTGAAAGGAAAATAATGGACGCCAAGTCTGGAAGCGGAAGCTTCAGTACATTCATCTGGGGGGTGATTGCTGGAATCGTCGCATTGGTCGCAGCAGGTGCGTTGTACCTGAGCGGCATGCTGGGCAGTAATCAGGACACGACCGTGCCATCGAAGGCGGAAGTTGAGTCACCACAATCCACTGACGAGCCTGTATCGGAGACCGGCGATGCGACGTCCGATGCGGCGCAGGATTCCGCGCCAGTGACGGAAGAAACCGCACAAGTGGCGGATGAAACTGCCACCGAGGCAACCGAAACACCTGAAATCCCTGTTGACGAGCCAGCCAGCGACACTGAGACGCCTGAAGTCCAGCCTGCCGACACACAGGCCGTAACTCCTGTTGCGCCTGTTCTGGACCAAATATTCGTCGAAAAGGACGGAAACACTCTCTTGTCCGGCAGCGCCGACCCCGGCTCGGATGTCGATGTGGTGCTGGATGGGGAAACTGTGCACAGCTTTACCGTGGACGAAACGGGCCAGTTCGCCGTGTTTCTTTTGATCCCTTTTGCCGAAACCGCCCGGGGGCTGGTTCTGGAATCGCGGGGCGGAGATCAGCCGGTCCGTTCGGATGACTACCTGATCGCAGCATTGCCCGCGCCTGAACCAGACGCCGCACCAGTTGAAACTGCCGAAGCGACGTCTGTCGAAGAGGCCGAGCCTCAGACTTCTGAAGCCGAACCTGCGGAACCGGAAGTTGCCAGTGCAGCGCCTACAGAGGACACTGAAGAGGCTCCGACCCAGGAACAAGCTGAGAGTACCGCGGAACCTGCGGATACAGCCGAGCCCGAACAGGACCGGCAGGTCGCTATTCTGCGCTCGGGCGAAGAGGGCATCGAACTTGTGCAACCTCCTGCCGTGCAGACCACACCGGCCGAGCAAGTGGAGTTGGACACGATCGGTTATTCGGACGACGGCGATGTCGAACTGACGGGGCGGGTACAGGAAGGTTCAGCTGTCCGCCTTTATCTGAACAACCGTCTGGTAGCCGATGTGTCACCAGCAGAGGACGGTAAGTGGCGCGGTGAGCTCGAAGGTATTGACCCCGGTGTATACACACTGCGCGTTGATGAGGTTGCCACCGACGGGACCGTCGTCAGCCGACTGGAAACGCCGTTCAAACGCGAGCCTGTCGAGTCTCTGCGTATCACCGAAGAGGCAACTGATGATGCTGAGACGCCCGTCGAACCACCAGCTATCAAGGCGGTTACTGTGCAAAAGGGCGATACGCTCTGGGCCATTTCCCGTGAACGGTTTGGTGATGGTATCCTGTACGTCAAGCTGTTCGAAGCCAATCGGGATTCGATCCGTGACCCAGACTTGATCTATCCGGGACAGATTTTCACTATTCCCGAATGAAAATGTTGCCTCTGGCCCAACAGGGTCGGGGGCCTATCTCTGACCGCAGTTAAGGTACGTGATGAGGCGAACAACCCCGATGCATTCTGATGACATGCCTGAACCGGACGAGCGCCGTTCGGGCTGGCGAACCATTCGCAAAGTCGCGCCGTACCTTTGGCCCGACGACGAGCCATGGGTTAAACGCCGTGTGGTGTTGGCCATGGTCATGCTGGTTCTGGCCAAGCTGATCGCCGTCTATACACCGATCCTGTACAAAGGCGCAGTCGACGGGCTGGCGGGTGAGGGCGTGCCGCCGCTGGCGCTGGGTGCCGTCGGGCTGACAGTGGCTTACGGCGTTGCGCGGATGATGACGGTTGGATTTCAGCAGCTGCGCGATGCCCTCTTTGCGCCGGTCGGCCAACGGGCGCTGCGCGCGCTGGCGCTCGAAACCTTTCAGCACATCCACCAGCTGTCGATGCGGTACCACGTATCCCGACGCACTGGCGGTCTGAGCCGGATTATCGAGCGTGGAGTTAAAGGTGTGGAATTCCTGTTGCGCTTCATGCTGTTTTCCATTGGGCCGCTGATCCTGGAGCTGTTGCTGGTTGCGATTATCCTGATGTGGTTGTTCGACGTCTGGTACCTGGTCGTCGTAGCCGTGACCATCGCGCTCTATATCTGGTTTACCTTTGCGGTAACCGAATGGCGCGTGAAGCTGCGGCGCGAAATGAACGATCAGGACACTGAAGCCAATCAACGTGCCATCGACAGCTTGCTGAACTTCGAAACTGTCAAATATTTCAACGCGGAAAAGCGCGAAGCTGAACGGTATGACGTGTCGATGAAAGCCTATGCTGGGGCGGCGTTGAAAACGGCGTATTCGCTGGCTTTCCTGAACTTTGGCCAGTCCATGCTGATCACCGCCGGGTTGGTTGGCGTAATGGTTCTGGCTGCTTTCGGGGTGCAGAATGGGTCGTTGACTGTGGGTGATTTTGTTATGGTCAATGCCTACATGATCCAAATCACCGTGCCGTTGAACTTTCTGGGGACGGTCTACCGTGAAATCCGCCAATCTCTGGTGGATATGGGGCAGATGTTCGACCTTCTTGGTCAGCCTGCGGAGGTCACCGACAAGCCGGGCTCTCCGGACCTGAGCATCAACGGAGGTGAAGTCACGCTGGAAGATGTCCGCTTTGGATATGAGGCGGACCGAGAGATCCTTAAAGGCGTATCCCTGACTGTACCGGCGGGGCAAACTGTTGCCATTGTCGGCGCGACAGGGTCGGGGAAGTCAACCATAGGGCGGCTGTTGTTCCGGTTCTACGACGTGACGGGTGGCGCGTTGAAAATCGACGGGCAGGACGTGCGGGACGTGGCCCAGACCAGCCTGCACGCCTCGATCGGTGTGGTACCGCAGGATACGGTGCTGTTCAATGACACGATCCGCTATAACATCGCTTACGGCCGCGACGGAGCCTCGCAGGCCGATGTGGAAGCTGCCGCTAAGGCGGCCCAAATCCACGATTTTATCTCGTCGCTGCCCGAAGGTTATGAGACCACGGTGGGCGAACGTGGGCTGAAGTTGTCCGGGGGCGAGAAACAGCGCGTAGGCATCGCGCGCACCCTATTGAAGAACCCTCCGATCCTGCTGTTGGACGAGGCGACTTCGGCGTTGGACACGGATACGGAGCAGGACATCAAGGATGCACTGGCCCGTGCCGGCGAGGGGCGGACGGTGATCACGATTGCCCACCGTCTCAGCACTATTGCCGAGGCCGATCAGATTGTCGTTCTGGAACGTGGCGAAATCATCGAACAAGGCACACATGATGAGTTGCTGTTGCGCGAGGGCCGGTACGCACAGCTATGGAGTCGCCAGCAGGCTGACGCTCAGGCGGCCTGATTCAATCCTGCATTTGTGCTATGATCGGACGCGGATCAGCGGAGGACATTTTATGCGCGGATCATTGCAAAGGAAACTTACACTGGCTTTTACAGCCCTGCTACTTAGCTCGGGTCTGGCAGCAGCGGACCCGATCGAAGGCGTCTGGAAAACTGAACCTGATCGCAAGAACCTGATCTCTCATATCAAGATCGCTGCCTGTGGCGACAAGTTCTGTGGACAGATACTCTCGGCCTATGACGCGTCAGGCAAGGAAGTGCAGACGCCAAACATCGGCAAGAAGTTGTTCTGGGATGTGACCAGCGAAGGCGGGGGGAAATATGGCGGCGGTGACTTCTGGGTTCCAATGATCAATGTCGATGTTTCGCCCCAAATGACATTGTCCGGGAATTCTCTCTCCGTACGAGGGTGCGAGCATGTTGTGTGTGCGCATCAGACCTGGACACGCCTGAAACCCTGAGGTTCGGGTTTTCCCGCAACGCGCCGTGTCTCAGGGTGATTTCCGACCAATTATCTGAATCTCTGTCTTAATAAAATTCAAGTTGACCAAACCCAATGGTCGCATATTACCGAAGAACGCTAACCCCAGCACGCAGTCCGCGTGACATGAGGCACGAGTACAAGGGAAAACCTGATGAAGAAATTTTTTGCGGCACCGATGATCGGTGCATTACTTCTGGCGTCCGCGGCCCAGGCCGAAGATCTGGCGTTTTTGCTGGCGAATGAAAGCAGCGCGGACCTGGTGGGGTTCAACGTTTCACCTGCTTCTTCGGACCAATGGGAAGAAAACCTGCTGCAGGGCGATTACATCGCACCGGGATACGAGATCGATGTTCTGATCGCGGATGGGCAAACGACCTGCATCTACGACATCCGAGGGGAGTTTTCTGACGGATCGACAGCTGAAGACTACAGTTTGGATCTGTGCGAACTCGGCGAGTACGTATTCGCAGATTGATCCCAACCCTTTTATTGGAAATGGCGAGCCCTCAGGGCTCGCCATTTTTTTATTCCGCAGCCTTTAACGGATGCGAGGGGGGATCAGAAGGAGGATCGAGTTGTTCCCGATCCGTCTGGTCCTTATCGGTCGGAGCTTCGTCACCATCCCACAGGATTTCCGTGGTTTGCATGTCGCGGGCAGACCTGCCGATTGCCATGTCTTGCGCGATCTTGCTGGCCCGGCCCGCTGTCACGCGTGCCAGCAGTTTGCCCAGCCAGATGGCATATGTGGTCACCCAAACGCGCAACGCCAGGAACGACGGCGTCACGATCAGCGTCAGCACGGTGGCAATGCCCAGACCAAATACAACCGCGGTCGCAAGCTGCTTCCACCACAGCGCGGTGGGGCTGTCGATGGAGTAACCGCCGTTGATGAAGTCCAGTGACAGTCCGAACATCATTGGGGTCAGACCCGCCATCGTGGTCAGCGTGGTCAGCAGAACTGGCCGGATACGCGATTCAGCCGTGCGTATGATCGCTTCTATCCGGGGCATGTAGGTGCTGTATTCCTGGTAGGTATCGATCAGAACAATGTTGTTGTTCACCACGATCCCCGCCAGCGCCACGATGCCGGTACCGGTCATGATGATCGAGAACGGCTGTTGCATGACCATCATCCCGATCAACACCCCGGTCGTGGAAAGCACGACGGCCAGTAGAACCAGAACCGAGTTGTAGAACGAGTTGAACTGCGCCAGCAGGATCACGAACATCAGGCCCAACGCACCCATGAATGCGTTAACCAGGAAGGCACCGGATTCTTCCTGATCCTCCTGATCGCCTGTCCATTCCCAGCTGATGGTGTTGCCAAAGGGATCGCTTTGTAACCATTCCGTCAGCACGGCGATCCGCTCATTTGGGTTGATAAGCGCGAACCGGGCGTCGCCGCTGTCAATGACCGACTGCAGGGCGCCCAGGTTTTCGGCCTCGGTCAGTTGGAACAGCTCATAGTCCTGGCCATCCGCGCTGGTCACAACAGGACCCGTAGCAGTTAAGCCCTCGGCCACTTCACGTACAACAGCCAGTCGCTGTTCGCTGCCATCCGGACCGTCGATCACAACCTTGTTCAACCCGGGTTCAACATCCGCCTTAACATCATAGTAGCGTTGCTGATTCACGCGGTTGATCTCGGCAAGTTTGGGAACCGGCTGACGGCTGACAAAGTTCGACAACGGAACCAACCCGTCCGGCGTGCGCACCTTGAGCGTGTCCAACGTGGACAGAACCCGGTCATTCTCAGGCAGTCGAACGCGGATTTCGATCTCTTCATCCGTGGTGTCCGGACGCATCTCGCCCAGCAGAATGCCGCGCGTCACCAGTTGGACCATAGCGCCGACCGTTGCCACGTCTGCGCCAAAGCGGCCTGCCTTGGCGACGTCAACGTCGATCTGCCAGTCGATGCCTGGAAGGGGCAGGGTGTCTTCGATCTTGATCAGGCCGGGCGTTTGCTCGAACGCTTCACGTGCCGCGGCCGTGGCAGTGTTCAGTTCATCCCAACCTTCACCTTTGATCCTCAGATGCACCGGCTTGGCCGAAGCGGGGCCCTGCTCCAAAGGCAAGATTTCGACCACGATACCGGGCAGCTTGGCCAGTTCCGAGTTCAGCTGATCGATCACGAAATCGCCGTCATAGTCCGGCGCCACAACGTGCCGGTCGAATAGCCCGCCCAGAACCGGTTCCGAGATGTTCGGACGATCTTCCCATGGAATGATTTCGAACTGGACACGACCCACGGTATCGGCCGGAGCCTGTGCACCGCCGTTATTCTGGTTCAGACCGCCTTCGCCGGCAAACGAGAACACGTTGATCACAGCAGGATGTTCAGCGATCACCTGCTCGGCCGCCAGAACCATCTGGTCCTTTTCGGCCAAAGAAATGTTCCCGCGGGCACGGACATAGGCAGTGGCCTGTTCCGGTTCGCTTTCAACGAAGAACTCGACGCCCCGGTTGTTTTCACCATAGGCAGTCATGACCGTGAACACGGCAAAGCCAACCGCTACAAGAGAAACGATCGGCATTATCGGATTGCCGACGAGGAACTTGATGACGTAGCCGAAGGGCGTGTGTTCCTTGGCTGTGTGCACGCGCTCTTCGACATGACGTTCAATCTTGGCGGCGCTCAGGGTCACCGATCCGGCGAAGGCACCGAAGAGGAACAGCAAAGCACCGGCGAGCGAACCTCCGGGCAACAGATAATCCGGATTGAGTGTCTGCATCGCGCCAAGAAAGATCATGTACAATGATGGTGGCACCATGATCGCGCGGACCCACCAAGGCGTGCGCGCACGTAGCCAGACCGATGTATGCTCAAAAACCCGGCTGAGGCGCCCGGACACACCACCCATGACGGGCAGGTAAATCAAGGCAACGATCAGCGAGGCTGAAAGAACAAAGATCAGGGTAACCGGCAGCATGCCCATGAACTCACCCGGTACGCCGGGCCAGAACAGCATGGGCAGGAAGGCACAGAGCGTCGTCGCCGTAGACGACACGATAGGCCAGAACATCCGTTGCGCCGCCTCGACATAGGCGTGCATCGGGCCGACACCCTCTTTGATGCGTTTATCCGCGTATTCCACCACAACGATGGCACCGTCAACCAACATCCCGACGGCCAGAATCAGACCGAACATTACGATGTTCGAAATGCTGACGCCCATCACGGCGAGAAAGGCGAAACACAGCAGGAACGAGGTCGGAATCGCGAAACCAACCAGCAGTGCGGCCCGGGTGCCCAACGAGGCCAGAACCACGATCATCACCAACGCGATGGCTGTCAGAACCGAGCCTTCCAACTGGCTGACCATCGAGCCCACGATGCGGCTCTGGTCGTTCGAAGTGCCGACATCGACTGCGGCCTGCATCTCGGGCGGCCACTTGGTCTGCGCGGTTGCGACGGTTTCCTTAACCAGCGCAACGGTGTCGATAAGGTTAAAACCTTTGCGTTTGACCACCTGCAAAGCCACTGTCGGTTCGCCATCAAAGCGTGCAGTGCCTTCGCGGTCTTCGAATGTGTAATTGATCTGCGCCAGCTCACCCAGTGTTACCACTCGGTCGCCATTGACCTTAATCGGCAAGCCATAGACATCCTGTGCGGTCTTGAAGGATGAGGGGATCTTGACCGAGAATGTGCCTTGCGCTGTTTCCACCTCACCTGCAGCGATCAGTTGGTTGTTGTTTCTAACCACATTGATCAGTTCGTCAGCGGTGACGTTGTAGGCTTCAAGCCGAAGCGGGTCGATCACGACCTCGAGCATCTCGTCGCGGTTTCCGGCAATCCCGGCCTCGAGCACCGCGTCCAGCGCTTCAAGCTCGTCCTGCAAATCCTTGGCAATGCGCGCCATAGTGCGTTCGGGCACGGCGCCGGTCAGGTTGACGATGACGATGGGGAATTCCGAGAAATTGATTTCGGTCAGCGTATATTGCTCGGCCCCATCCGGAAAATCGGCCTGAGCAGTGTTCATTGCATCGCGCACGTCCGCAGTGATGGCCGTTTTGTCCCAGCCAAAATCGAATTCCAGCGCGATCCCCGCATAGCCCTCGGCAGCGGTGGCGGTCATCTCTTTGAGACCGTCCAGATCCGCCAGTTCTGTCTCCATCGGCTTGATCAGCAGGTTCTCACTGTCTTCTGCTGAAATGCCGGGGAATTGAACCGATACGAACAGGGCCGGAATCTCAATATCCGGTTCGCCCTCTTTGGGCAGGTTCACATAGGCGAACCCGCCAACAATCAGCGAAATCGCGATAAACGCAAGGACCATTCGGGCCCGGCCAGCGGCCCAGCTGACTATACCCGTCATTGCGACGCTTCCTGATAGGTGGGCGCAACTGTGACGCCACTTGTTACGAATTCCTGACCGACAACGATGACATCAGCCGTTTCCGGCAAACCGCCAACCCAGACGCCTTCTACCGTGTCACGCAGCAGTTGGATCGGCATGAAATCGACCACATTCCCGGTGCTGACAGTACGAACGCCCAACTTACCTTCATTGTTAAGGGTCAAGGCGGATTGTGGCAGCAGATGAGCCTTCACACCTTCGGCAGCGATCTGAATGTTCGCAGTCTGACCGTCCCGGATCAGCAGTTCAGGGTTTGGAACAGTGATCTCGACTTCGAAAGTGCGGGTGGTTTCATCGGCCGAGCGGCTGAGGAACGTAACGCGCCCCTCGACCTGCAATCCGGTCACCAATTGCGCCGACGCCATCGACCCGACGATGATCCGGTTCACTTCGGTTTCTGGAACAAAGCCCACCAGCTTTATCGGGTTCAGCTGAATGACCGTTGCACAGAGCGATCCGGGCTGCATAAGGCTGCCCAGCTCGGCCGCGTCACTTTCCAGAAGGCCTTTGAATGGCGCTTCGATTGTCAATCGGTCCATTTCCCGCTGGGCAGCTGCAACCGCGGCCTGAGCGGCCTCGATCCCGGCTTGTGTGGCTTCCAGTCCGGCTTCGGCGGATTTGATCCCGGCTTCCGCCGTGCTCATCTCGGCCTCGCTGGATATCCGGCGGGTTTCCGATCCGAATCCGGTTTCCGACAGTTTCCGCGCAGCTTTCAGATTGATTTCGGCCTCGGCCAACCGGGCATGAGATTCGAGCAGTCGGGCCTCGGCCTCGGGCACGCGGCTTTCTGCTTCGAGCAGGGCCGCCTTTGCCTCAGCTAGGCTTGCGGGGCGGGTGCCCGGATCAAGCTCGCACAATAGATCACCCGCTTCGACGAATGTACCTTTGCGTTTGGGTTCCGACAAAACGGTCGATACCGTCTCGGCCAGCACTTCGACCTGCCGGTTCGCTTTGGTCTGACCGCGTAGCTGTACAGCGCTGCCTATTTCGCGCGCAGTCGAACGAAGGGCCACCACACCAATGGCGCTGGGCGCCTGCGTGGATGAGGCGTCAACGGCCTCGGTTGATGTCTCGGCCTGATCGTCGCCACGACCGGCAAATGCAAATAACGCGTCGCGTTCGAACACGAGAAAAAACAATGCAATGATAACCAATACGGCGTTGACAATTGAAATCAAACGCATGTGGTGCCTTTCCAGATATTACGGCCAACCTGACATTGGCATGTGAGCCTTGAAATGGGGTCAGGTTTCCGACTTGTCCATACTAAACTGAATAGTTCGGTTTACTTTTTTTGGCAAGAGCTGCGCCTGTCAGGGCAAATGTGTAAATTCGGGCACTTGGCTTGCCGGAGGCGGCGCGGTATGACATGGCGCTAGAAAGCCAGATACTTAGCCTGGGGGCAGGGATGAGCGACGCCGACAGTTTCATTGAAGAAGTCACCGAAGAGGTGCGCCGCGACCGCATGTATCTGCTGCTGCGCCGTTGGGGCTGGGTCGGCGTTGTCGCTGTAATTGCCATTGTGGGTGGTGCTGCGTTCAACGAATACCGCAAGGCACGCGACGCCGCGCAAGCCGAGGCGCTGGGAGATGCGATTCTATCTTCGCTGGCAGAAAACGACTCTGCTGAACGGGCCGCCAGCTTAGAGGCCGTCGCAACGCTGTCGCCCGGTGGTGAAGCTGTTCTGAATATGCTGCTGTCGGCTTCGCAGATCGAGGCCGGGTCGCAAGAGGAGGCAGTGAGCAGCCTAAACGCTATCGCCACGCAAGGCGATTTGCCGGAGATCTACCGCGCGATTGCTAGCTTCAAGGCGTTGCTGCTGCAAACCGATACGCTGCCGGCCGCGGATCGTCGTCAACAGTTCGAAGCATTGGCCATACCCGGCGCGCCCTTGCGGTTGCTCGCCGAAGAGCAGCTGGCGTTGATCGACGTGGCCGAGGGCGAAACGCAGGCGGCGCTGGATCGGTTGCAGGCTTTGCGACAGGACGCGGAGGCGGGCGTTGATCTGCAGCAACGCGCCGCGCAATTGATCATCGCGTTGGGTGGCAAGCCCGAACCGGTCGCGGGACAGCAAGGCTGATCCGGCGGCAGCAACAGGGAAAAAAGACAGGCGAGTGCGAATAATTATGGTAACAAGACTTTTCTCACGCTTCGGGATGCCCGCTGCTGCGATCGCCTTTACAACGCTGAGTGCCTGTGAGGAACCCGAAGTTATTCTGCCTGGCGCGCGTGAAGACATTCGTGCCGTTGAAGATAATGAACTCGTGGAAACGCGTGGGGCCAAGCCGATCAGCTTGCCAGCGCAAACGCGGAATGCCAATTGGTCACAGAGTCCCGGAACACCTGCGTTCCGCACGACGCACGCGGCGCTCGGCGCTGCGCCGCAACGGATCTGGTCAACACCGATTGGCGCTGGGGATTCGCGTAAACAGCGGATCACAGCCGAACCCGTTATCGCAGGCGGCCTGATTTATACGCTGGATTCTGGTGCGACGGTCACAGCTGTCACGCAACAGGGGCAAGTTGCGTGGAGCACCGGTCTGATCCCACCGACCGAGAAAGACAACCAGGCGACAGGAGGGGGCCTCGCTTATGCAGATGGGGTCCTTTATGTCTCGTCCGGGTTTGGACGCCTGACAGCGCTGGATGCAACGACAGGTGCACAACGCTGGCAAAAACGGTTGAATGCGACAGGCAGCGGCGCGCCAATGGTCAGCAACGGCCTTCTCTATCTGGTGTCCGGGGACGAAACCGGCTGGGCGGTCAACACCAAGGACGGGCGCATCGCGTGGCAGATCGAAGGCACACCCAGTGTTGGTAACGTATTGGGCGCTCCGGCTCCGGTTCTGGCCTCAGATCTCGCGGTTTTTGCTTTTGGATCGGGCGATATCGCGGCCACGTTCCGCAAAGGTGGCATCCGGCGTTGGAACGCATCGGTTGCGGGTGGTCGCCGCGGTCGCGCGGCCGCTCAAGTCGTTGACGTAACCGGCGGGCCGATGGTGGTGGGTAGCTCGATCTATATCGGCAACCACTCCGGTCGCACAGTTGCCTTTGACGCAAGTTCTGGCGAGCGGAACTGGACAGCTGCCGAAGG
This sequence comes from Ruegeria sp. HKCCD7181, assembly GCF_057221055.1. Lineage (NCBI taxonomy): Bacteria > Pseudomonadati > Pseudomonadota > Alphaproteobacteria > Rhodobacterales > Roseobacteraceae > Ruegeria > Ruegeria sp. HKCCD7181. The sequence continues at coordinate 264,130 of NZ_JBWVBC010000003.1, forward strand.
TGCAGTGGACATGGTTTGGGTCGTGGGAAACAGCGTGTTTCTAATCAGTGACCGCAACCAGCTGGTGCGCCTGAATGCGGCGGACGGCTCGATCGTCTGGACACAGGACCTGCCGGGGTTCGTCAAGGACAAGCCGGGTCGACGGGGCGCGATCTATGCCCATTACGGTCCGATCCTGGCTGGCGGGCGAATTGTCGTAGCCTCGAACGACGGTTACCTGCGCTTCTTCAACCCAGTTGATGGCGCGCTTGTCTATCAGGCAGAAGTACCCGGTGGAGCTACCACCACGCCCGTCGTGGCCGGGCAGACACTGTACGTTGTCTCGACCAAGGGTGATCTACACGCTTTCCGTTGACGACGAGATGCGCTAAATGGCGCGTCTGAGTCTTGAAAGTTGAGTATCATGTCGCTGACCCTCGCCATCGTGGGGCGCCCGAATGTGGGCAAATCCACTCTGTTCAACCGCCTTGTGGGCAAACGTCTGGCATTGGTCGACGACCAGCCCGGCGTGACGCGCGATTTACGCGAAGGCGAAGGGCGTCTGGGCGATCTGCGATTTACCGTGATCGACACTGCGGGGCTTGAGGACGCAACCGATGACAGCCTGCAAGGCCGAATGCGGCGCCTGACCGAGCGTGCGGTGGACATGGCCGACGTATGCCTGTTTATGATCGACGCCCGCGTAGGTCTTACACCGACCGATGAGATGTTCGCCGAAATTCTGCGCAAGCGGTCCAAACATGTGATTCTGGCTGCCAATAAAGCCGAAGGCAATGCAGCGGATGCCGGTGTGCTCGAGGCTTACAACCTGGGTCTTGGGGAGCCGGTACGCCTGTCTGGCGAACATGGCGAGGGGATGACGGACCTCTATTCGCAACTGATGCCTCTGGCCGATGCTGCTGAAGAGCAGGCGGTTGATAATACGCCGGAAACAGATATCGAACTGGACGAAGACGGCGAGGGCGAAACGCCGTTGATATCGGACGCAAAGCCATTGCAGGTTGCCGTCGTTGGACGCCCGAACGCGGGAAAATCCACGCTCATCAACCAGATCATGGGCGAAGACCGGCTGTTGACTGGTCCCGAAGCAGGGATCACCCGCGATGCCATTAGCCTGCGGGTTGATTGGGCGGATCCGGACGGGGAAAGCACGCCAATGCGTATCTTTGATACGGCGGGTATGCGTAAGAAAGCCAAGGTGCAGGAAAAGCTCGAAAAGCTCTCGGTGTCGGACGGGCTGCGTGCCGTCAAATTTGCCGAGGTCGTCGTCGTACTGTTGGATGCAGAGATTCCTTTCGAGCAACAAGACTTGCGCATCGCAGATTTGGCTGAACGTGAGGGTCGCGCCGTAGTCGTCGCCGTAAATAAATGGGACGTCGAAGAGAATAAGCAGGAGAAACTGCGCGATCTCAAAGAATCATTCGAGCGTCTGTTGCCTCAATTGCGTGGCGCGCCGCTGGTCACAGTTTCAGCAAAAACAGGTCGGGGGCTAGAGCGTCTGAGGGCTGCGATCCTGCGGGCCCATGACGTCTGGAACCGTCGCGTGCCGACCGCAGCGCTGAACCGTTGGCTCACCGCCATGCTGGAACAGCACCCGCCTCCAGCCCCTCAGGGCCGCCGGATCAAGCTGCGCTATATGACACAGGCCAAGACCCGACCGCCGGGCTTCGTGGTTATGTGCTCACACCCCGACAAGATGCCGGCCAGCTACTCGCGGTATTTGGTCAATGGTTTGCGCGAGGATTTTGATATGCCCGGCACACCGATCCGGCTGACTTTGCGCGGGCAGGGCGACAAGAACCCGTATAAAGGACGCCGCAAGAAAAACGCCGGCGCACTGGCCAAACATCTCAAGGGCAAGGCGTAACTGCGCTAATTTTCAGCATTTTAGCCGCGGGGGCGTGACAGACCCCCGGCATCGCGTTAGCATTCACGTGTGTGCATTTGTTATGCGCGCGCTGCTTGTTTGCGACCAGTGCGCGCTTCAATTAAAATTGGATTTGTACCAAGCCATCGTGGAGAGAGGCCTGGATGGACCTGAGAGACTATACAAGACAATACGCTGTTCAGGATAACAGGCTGGCAGCGCTGAGTTATTTTGGAACGTTTGCGGTGTATTTCACCTCGCTTGCCTTGGCGATTATTTATGTCGATCGCTGGTACATCATGGTCCCTGTCGGCGTGGTTTTCGCCTTTTCCGCTGTACGCCTTTATGTTCTGCAACACGATTGCGGTCACCACTCTCTGTTCGAGACGCGCCAGCAAAACGAATGGGCTGGTCACGGGTTGTCGCCTTTCACCTTTGCGCCGTTCGAAGTGATGAAGCAAAACCATAACCTGCATCATTCGGGTATCGGGAATCTGGAACACCGCGAAACCGGTGAAATCCATACAATGACACTACGCGAATGGAACGCGGCGGATTGGAAAACGCGTTTGTTCTACAGGCTTTATCGCAACCCATTCATCCTGGTCCCGGCGGGGGCGTTATTTACCTATTTCATCCGTTACCGCTGGCCGAAAAACACGGTTAGGTTCGGGGTAAAGGGTGTATTGCTGCACAACCTGTCGATCGCCGTCTTTCTGGGGCTGCTGTTTTTGATCGCCGGAACCACGGGCATTCTGGTCTGGCTGGTGTTTTCTCTTCTGGGCGGAATGTTGGGTGTGTTCCTCGTCTATTTGCAACACAATTTCGAGGACACCTATTGGGACCGCCGTCCGGACCTGGACCCGAAACTGGCGGCGCTGCAGGGCTCGTCCGCGCTGGATTTTGGCTGGTGGTTCGATAACGCTGTGGCCTGTATCACGTTGCACGACATCCATCACTTCAACGCGCGCATTCCGTCCTACCGGCTGCGTGCATGCCACTATAATCTGCCGCCTGAATACACTCCGCGCCGGATCAAATTCCCCGAGGCCGTGGCGGCTTTGAACCTCAAGCTTTGGGATGAAGACACGAAACGTCTTGTTCCCTTCCCAAAAAAGACGTCGGATCAGCAACTGGCCCGTAGCGGCTGAAGTGACGCAAGCCCGGCGGCTGTACGTTCTTGTGAAAATGAATATGCCACGTACACACGTGGATATGAGGAGACAACGAAAGGACCCGCAATGACCGCAGTAACAAACGTGCGCGGCGTAGGAAAAACGCTGGCACAGGCATTGAGCGCAATTGGCTACAAAACTGCTGAAGATCTGGCCAAAGCGAAGCCCGAGGAACTGGTCAATGTCCCTCGCATCGGTGCCGCAAGAGCTTCTTCTCTGATCGCGGCGGCACAAGAGGCCGCGGGTGCAAAGCCTGTGGTCAAGCCAGCCACACGGCGCGCGCCCGCTCGCAAACCGGCTACGCGAAAACCAGTAGCTCGTCGAACAGCTTCACGGAAAACGGCAGCCGCGCAAAAGGCCGAGGCTGAACGCAAAGCGGCAGAGGAACGCGCGGCGGCTGAACTGGCAGCCGCCGAAGCCAAAGCCAAGAAAAAGGCGAAAGCCAAGGCCAAAGCCGAGAAGGCCGCCAAAAAGAAGTCGGAGATGGAAGCCGCCTTCAAGAAGGCCAAGGAAAAGATCAAAGAAAAGTCCAAGAAAGATAAAAAGGACAAGAAGTCGAAGAAGGACGACAAAAAGAAAACGGACAAAAAGAAGTCGCACGGTAAGAAAGACAAGAAAAAAGCGAAGAAGTAATCCTTCTTCGCCTCGTTCGGTAAAGGTCGGCGCCCTTACGGGCCGCCGGTTTTATTGTGCCAGGGTTCCGTCCAGCTGCAGCGTCAGCTTGCCGCCCAGATAGGGGGACAGAACTTTGGGCAAGGTAACCGTGCCATCCGAGTTCTGACCGTTCTCCAGCACAGCAATCAGGCAGCGCCCAACCGCCAACCCCGAGCCGTTCAGTGTGTGAACATATTCCGGCTTGCCGCCAGCCTCGGGACGGAAACGAGCGTTCATACGGCGGGCCTGAAAATCACCGGTGGTCGAGACCGAGCTGATCTCGCGATAGGTGTTTTGTCCAGGCAGCCACGCCTCGATATCGAAGGTCCTGCGCGCGCCGAATCCCATGTCGCCAGTGCACAGAACAACGGTGCGATAGGGGATACCCATCTGTTCCAGCAGATCCTCGGCGCAGCGCAGCATGCGCTTTTGTTCATCGTCGGATTTGTCTGGATGGGTAACCGACACCATCTCGACCTTTTCGAACTGATGCTGACGCAGCATTCCGGCCGTGTCTTTGCCCGCGCTGCCGGCCTCAGACCTGAAACAGACCGTGTGTGCGGTCTTACGGATGGGCAGGGCAGCTTCGTCCAGAATGTCACCTGCCACCGAATAGGTCAGTGTGACCTCGGAGGTCGGGATCAGCCACCACCCATTCGTTGTTTGATAGCTATCATCGCCGAACTTCGGCAACTTGTCGGTGCCATACATCGCCTCATCGCGGACCAGCACGGGTGTCTGGGTTTCAGTCAGCCCGTTCTTATCGATGTGCGTGTCGAGCATGAATTGCGCCAGCGCACGGTGAATGCGGGCGACGCCTTTGGACAGGTTCACAAAGCGGCTGCCGCTGGTCTTGGCAGCGGTTTCGAAATCCATGGCCGCTGCGACGGCTGGGATGTCGTAGTGCTCTTTCGGCGTAAAATCGAACTCGCGCGGTGTGCCCCAGCGATTGACCTCGACATTGTCATCTTCGTCTGCGCCCTGAGGAACATCATCGGCGGGAAGGTTGGCAATGCGAGCCAGCTGATCGGTTAGCAGAGCGTCCAGATCCTTGGCTTCGGTTTGCATCCGAGCCACTTCGGCCTTTTTCTCAGCCACCAGTGCGCGCAGACGTTCGAACTCGGCCTCGTCGCCGCGCCCTTTGGCGGCACCGACTTCTTTCGACGCTTTGTTCTGTTCAGCTTGCGCAGTTTCAGCGGCAAGAATTTTGGCGCGACGGCTTTCGTCCAGCCGCAGAAGGTCCGACGACACCGGCGCGTCCCCACGGCGCGCAAGGGCGGCGTCGAAGGCATCGGGGTTTTCGCGAATGGCGCGGATGTCGTGCATGTCTCAGATCCTTAAATGCGGGAATCACTAAATCCGCTTATGCACCATCTGGCGGGCAGGGTGTAGCTGCAGGATACGCAAAATATGCTTACTTCCCGGCATCCTCGCCGGAGTTGTGCGCCAAGTGGCCATCCCATGCCTCAGAGGGGATTTTCGGCTCGGGCGGGTCCGCCATGTAGGATGGGGTCATGATCTGAACATTGTTCTCGTTAAACACAGCGACGATATTGCGATGCAGGTCTGACCGGATCTTAGGAATGATGCTGCCGCGGGTTGTGTAGCCGTTGATCTGATAGTTGATCGCGTAATCTGCCAGCGCGGTCCAAAGAACGAAGGGTTCCGGCTTGTTCTTGATCCCCTTTGTCCGACAAGCTGCTTCGATCAGCATTGCCTCAACTTTCTCGGGCGGTTCTTCGTAACCGATCCCCACCGTGGTGTGGAGTAAAAGCCCGCTTCCATCCGTCTTCTTCGAGAAATTGATAACGTCAGAGTTCATCAGCTGTGCGTTGGGTATCGAGATGAGTTCATTCTTGATGGATTTCAGGTGTGTTTCCATCAGCTTGATCTGCACGACGTCACCAATATGATCGCCGATCTGGATTCGATCCCCAATCGAAGTGGATCTGCGGTAGATGACGAAAAGACCGGCCAGCATGTTGCTCACAACGGAGTTCGCACCAAGGGACAGCATCGCGCCCACCAAAATTGTCAGGCCCTGAAACGCGGCGGAGTCCGATCCGGGAATATAGGGTACTGCGAACACCAGTGCGATAAGAATGACTATGACCCGTGCGATATTGAAGGTCGGGTTCACCCAATGTTTTTCAAAGTCGCCCAGATCAAACGTTCCGGCTTCGACTGCGTCAAAGAAAACGCGCATACCCTTGATGACATACATGGTAACCCACGTGATCAAACCCAGCATGATCAGGTTTGGCAGATAGCTGAAGATGCCTTTGGCGATTTGCAGGACCGGTTCGGTCAGATAAGTCAGCAAAATCTGGGCAAAATACCGAGTTTCGGCAAAAGCCAGTAGGATGAAGGACAGGTAATAATAAAACCCTAGAAAGAAGATGGTTAGCAGAAAAAAATTCAGACCGTAGCGGATCAGCGCGGCCATTGCCTCGGCCTGTACAGTTTCGGCCGTAGCGGTTTCGACGTCTTTCAGATACCGCCGAACGAACCGCAAGGTACGCCGTCTGATCCGGCGATGCAGCCATAGGATCACTACGACAAACAAGGCAAATGCAAGCGTCCAACCGGCTGCTTCAATCGCGCCGGACACGCGCGCCTTGTCGGTTCGGTTGGCGCGGTAGGCTTCAATGGATTCCTTGATTGCATTGCCGTGCAACAAACTCAGAACGCTGAGTTCCATTTGGTCCAACTCGGAGTCTGCGTCCGTCACGATCGAGATTCTGGTGCCGTCAGCCAGAATCCGAATTCCAAACTCGGTCTCTTCAAAGGTAATTACTACGGTCTTGGCATCAGAGGCTTCGGCGACTTCAATGATCTTGTTCTGCACATCCTCTGCGCGCTCGGGGGCGGGCAGGGCGCTAGAGCCGCGGAGCTGGAACAGGGTTTCCCCATCCACAATAACCGGGGCCATGAATTCATCCGATTCCTCGGCTTCGGTTTCAGCAATGACAGGGGGCACTTCCTGTGCCGAAACCGGACTGACAAGCCATAACCCCAACGCCAGCGAAGCCAGAAAATAAGACAGCAAAAGGAAAGGCTTGAATGGTTTTGTCATTTGTCCCCCTATGCAGTGACTATACTCAACTTGACTGATGTGCCTAGGACATATCTGCAACGGTTTGCCTGATCCTGCAGGGCCGCAGGGACGCCGCCGCACATTGCGGTGCCGCCTTTGCTTGCAAACGTCTGGTTCAAGGCATAGGTTCCCGCCAAATTTGCGGAGAGCCCTCCGCAACACCAGAACAAAGGAATATCCCATGGAAGGTGGCGCAATCGCCCAGTTTCTCCCGCTGATCCTGATTTTCGCAATCATGTATTTCCTGCTGATCCGACCGCAGCAAAAGAAAATGAAGGAACACAAGGCCATGGTCGACGCGCTGCGTCGTGGAGATCAGGTCGTCACGCAGGGTGGTTTGATCGGCAAGGTCGCCAAGGTCAAAGATGACGGCGAGGTTGAGGTCGAGATTGCAGAGGGCGTCAAGGTGCGCGTTGTTCAGGCAACCATTTCTCAGGTCCTGAACAAGACAGAACCGGCGAAGTAAGTTCGCACTGCAATCCCTTGAAAAGGCAGGGTAATGCTGCAAATTGACACCTGGAAGCGGGTTCTGATCTGGTCGGTCTGTGTGATCGGCCTGCTCATGGCCCTGCCGAATGCGTTTTATACGCGCGTCGAGCAATCGAACGACGCCAAGGCTGCTATCGAGCTTGGTATCGACACCCCCGAAATGCAGGCCGAGGCGGGGCAATGGCCGAACTGGCTGCCGTCGTCACTGGTTAATCTTGGCCTCGATCTTCGGGGCGGCGCGCATCTTTTGGCCGAAGTTCAGGTCGGCGATGTCTACGAATCCCGGATGGAGGCAATGTGGCCTGAAATCCGCGATGCGCTGCGGGACGAACGGGCGACAGTGGGCACCATCCGCAAGCAACCGTCGGACCCGGATGAGATTCGGATCAAAATCAGCCAACCCGAGGGCATGTCACGCGCGCTGGAAGTCGTGCGTGGTCTGGCCCGTCAGGTACAGACCCTGACCGGCGTTGGCGCAACCGATATCGAGGCGCGGGCTGAAGGCGATACGATCGTCGTGCAACTTTCCGAAGCCGAAAAACTGGCATCGGACGACCGCACCGTACGTCAATCGCTGGAGATCGTCCGCCGCCGGATCGATGAGGTAGGCACGCGCGAACCGACCATTCAGCGCCAAGGCACCGATCGTATCCTGATCCAGGTGCCGGGCATCGGAAGTGCAGGTGAGCTGAAAGAGATCATCGGCACCACGGCCCAGCTGACCTTCAACCCGGTCGCCGGGCGTGGCACCGACCCGGACGCCGTACCGGGGATAGGTGAAAAAATTGTACCCTCGATCGACGAAAACGGGGTGTTTTACACGATCGAATCCGCCCCCGTCGTGACCGGTGAGGAATTGGTGGACGCGCAACCCTCGTTTGACCAGAACGGTCGCCCGGCGGTCAGTTTCCGGTTCAATACTTCTGGTGCCCGCAAATTCGGTGATTACACGCTGGATAACATCGGCGCACCTTTTGCCATTGTTCTGGATGACGAAGTGATCTCGGCCCCTGTAATCCAAAGCCATATTCCGGGCGGCTCGGGTATCATCACTGGTAACTTCACTGTCGAGGAAAGCACCAATCTAGCCGTTCTTCTACGTGCCGGTGCCCTGCCTGCGGGGCTGGAATTCCTCGAAGAACGCACCATCGGCCCCGAACTGGGGCAGGACAGTATTGATGCGGGCAAGGTGGCAACCATCGTGGCCTTTGTTGCCGTTTTGACTTTCATGGCACTCAGTTATGGAATGTTCGGTATCTTCGCCAACATTGCGTTGATCATCAATGTGGGCCTGCTGTTTGGTCTGCTGTCGATGATCGGGGCCACGCTGACCCTTCCGGGTATCGCCGGTATCGTTCTGACGGTCGGTATGGCCGTCGATGCAAACGTGCTGATCTTTGAGCGTATCCGAGAAGAACTGAAGTCTGCCAAGGGGCCGGCAAGGGCGATCGAGCTTGGTTATGAAAAGGCATTGTCTGCTATTCTGGATGCCAACGTGACGACCTTCATCACTGCTGTGATCCTGTTTGCGATGGGTAGTGGTCCTGTGCGCGGCTTTGCCATCACTCTGGGCCTGGGCATTCTGACTTCGGTTTTCACTGCGATCTTTGTGACGCGTCTGATAATCGTGATGTGGTTCGAACGCCGCCGACCGAAAATGATCGAGGTTTGACATGAGACTAAAACTCGTACCCGAAAACACCTCGTTCGATTTCTTCAGCCGCTGGAAGATCTGGCTGGGCATTTCCGGTCTGATGATGGTCGTGGCCTTCACGTCTTTCATGCTGCAGGGGCTGAACTTCGGCATCGACTTCCGGGGTGGCACCACAATTCGGACGCAATCCACGCAAGAGATCGATGTCGGCGCGTATCGCGGTGCCATCGCGCCGTTGGAGCTTGGGGACGTGACCATTACCGAGATTTTCGACCCGACCTTTGGTCCGGATGAAAACGTCGCAATGATCCGCATTCAGGCTCAGGAGGGTGCCGAGGCCGTGTCGGCGGCGACAATCGTGGCGGTTGAAGAGGCTCTGACGGTTGCCGCTCCGGATATCGAATTCGTGTCGGTGGAATCAGTAGGCCCCAAGGTTTCGGGTGAATTGATCCAGACAGCCGTCCTTGCCGTGACTTTGGCGATCGGAGCAGTACTGGTCTATATCTGGCTGAGATTCGAATGGCAGTTCGCGTTGGGCGCGGTGGCTGCTTTGGTGCATGACGTGCTTCTGACCATCGGGATCTTTTCCGAGCTGCAGATACGGTTCGATCTTGCCATTATTGCGGCGCTTTTGACTATCGTCGGCTACTCGCTGAACGACACCGTGGTTGTGTTCGACCGCGTGCGCGAGAACTTGCGGAAGTACAAGAAGAAAGACCTCAAAGAGGTCCTGAACATCTCGATCAACGAAACGCTCAGCCGGACTGTGATGACATCGGTTACGACTCTGCTGGCGTTGATCTCGCTTTATGTGCTGGGCGGGGACGTGATCCGCGGATTCGTCTTTGCGATGATCTGGGGCGTGATCATAGGGACATACTCCTCGGTTTTCGTGGCGTCGACGATCCTGCTGTGGCTCGGCGTCAAGCGCGACTGGTCCAAACCGTCGAACACGGCGGGCAACCAGTTTGCCAACGTCGATGCCTGAGTTTTTTGGCCAGCCCCCCTTGGGGCTGGCCTTCATCGCACTCGCCGCGCTCATGGGCGGTCTGGTGCGAGGATTTTCCGGCTTCGGAACGGCACTGATCTTTCTGCCGGTCGCAGGCCAATACCTGAGCCCGTTTAACGCACTAATTGCGCTGACTTTCATGGATATGTTCGGCCCGCTGCCGAACTTGCGCCGCGCATGGAATGATGTCAGCAAGCCCGACCTTGCGCGATTGCTGGTCGGTTGCGCTGTAGTCTTACCGGCTGGGCTGTGGTTGCTAACGCAAGTTTCGCCCGAAGCCTTCCGTTACGCGGTCAGTCTGATCTCGCTGTCCATGGTGTTGATCCTGATCCTCGGTCTGCGCTACCGCGGCGCAGTGTCACGCGGAATGGTTGCCTTCATTGGCGGCGTGGCAGGGTTTTTGGGTGGGATTGCGGGTATCCCTGGTCCAGCGGTTATTCTGTTCTACATGGCGCGTCCACTGCCGGTTGAAGTGATCCGGGCCACCATATTCCTGTTTCTGTTTGCCTTCGATTTTCTGATCCTTGGGTATCTGTCGGGAATGGGTCGCGTAACCCTTGCTGCCGCTGGGCTCGGTCTTTTTCTGGCCATTCCGAATATGGCCGGGAATTGGATGGGCGGGTGGTTGTTCCGACCCGAACGGGAAGGGCTGTACCGGGGCGCTTCATATCTTGCGATTGCGGCAGCGGCCTTGTCCGGCCTGCCGCTTTGGGGCTAGAAGAACCACATGCGATTGAATGAGATCACCTATAACAACGCCGTTCCGATCGACGGCTATGGCCCGGGCTTTTTCCGTATTGGCGGCCAGGTTCATGAGGGGCCTGTCCTGACCGGGCCCACTGGCACCGCCAACTGGGGCGGATACTCTGATCAGGTACCCTTGCTTGATTTGTCCGACCATGTGGATGTTCTGTTCATTGGTACCGGTACGGATCTGTCCCATATCCCAGCGGACCTACGAAACGCACTGGAAGAGGCCGGGGTGGGCGTTGAGACCATGAACTCGCCAGCAGCTTGCCGTACTTATAATGTGCTGTTGTCTGAAGGTCGCCGTATCGCTGCGGCTCTGATACCGGTTTGAGCTACGGGTGCCACCTGCGGCAAATCCGACCTTTTGCCTGTGACAGCAATCGGCTAAGCGGAACCTCATGACACTGACCGTAACCGATCTGGCCATCACCCGTGGCGGCATTCCCGTACTCGAAGCGCTGAACTTTGTCCTGGAGCCGGGCAAGGCCCTGATTTTGCGCGGGCCAAACGGCATCGGAAAAACAACTTTGCTGCGGACTCTGGCGGGGCTGCAGCCACCGTTACAAGGCCGGATTGAGGGTGCCGAGGATCAGATTGCATACGCCTCTCATTCCGATGGGCTAAAGCCCACGCTGACCGTGACCGAGAATCTCACGTTTTGGGCGGCTGTTTTTGGCACAAAAAGCATTCAGCCTGCGCTGGACGCGTTCGATCTGAACGAACTGTCGGACAGGCACGCGGGCAATCTGTCTGCAGGGCAAAAGCGGCGGCTAGGTCTGGCGCGGATGCTGGTGACAGGGCGGCCGATTTGGATGCTGGACGAACCAACGGTTTCGCTCGACCGCAATGCCGTTCAGATGTTCGCAAATGCTGTACGCTCACACTTGGGGCAGGGCGGCTCGGCGCTGATTGCCACCCATATCGACCTCGGGCTGGACGGTGAGGTGCTGGATGTCGGCCACAACAAGGCCAAGCCGAAACCCATCGACGACTTTGACGGAGGTTTCCTGTGATCGCCCTGTTGCTGCGCGACTTGAAACTGGCCTTCCGCGCGGGCGGAGGATTTGGTCTGGGTCTGGCATTTTTCCTGATCGTTACCGTGCTTGTACCGTTCTCGGTTGGTCCGCAATCCTCGCTGCTGTCGACCATCTCGCCGGGTGTGCTGTGGCTGGGCGCGCTTCTGGCCTGCCTGCTGTCGCTGGATCGCCTGCTGGCGCTGGATTGGGAAGATGGATCGCTGGATCTGCTTGCCACCGCCCCTTTGCCGTTGGAATCGGTTGTGACGATCAAGGCGCTGGCCCATTGGCTGACCACCGGCTTGCCGCTGGTCCTGGCCGCTCCGTTTCTAGGCGTGCTGTTGAATTTGCCAGTGCCGGGGTTCTTCTGGTTGGTGATCTCCTTGCTGATCGGCACTCCGGCCATGAGCGTCATCGGTACCTTTGGTGCGGCTCTGACGGTCGGTCTGAAGCGCGGCGGACTGCTGCTTTCTCTTTTGGTTCTGCCCCTTTATGTCCCGACGCTGATCTTTGGTGCCGAGGTCGCCCGTCGCGGTGCTACAGGCATGGAAACGCAAACTCCGTTGCTGATGCTGGCCGGGATCACCGCTGCGACCGTCGCGCTGCTGCCCTTTGCCAGCGCTGCGGTATTGCGCATCAATCTTCGTTAACACGATCAATCTTGACTGAGGTCAATTGAGAACACCACAGAGTCGGACTAGATAAGGCCCATGTCTATCGCAGCCAAAGCCAACGCCCTCTGGGAATACGCCAACCCGAGGAAGTTCCTCGCCACCAGCGAGCGGATACTGCCGTTCTTCTGGATCACTTCTGCCGTCTGTCTGGCTGTGGGGTTGACCTGGGGGTTCTTCTTCACGCCGGACGATTACAAGCAGGGATCGACGGTCAAGATCATCTACCTGCATGTACCTGCGGCACTGATGGCGATCAATTGCTGGCTGATGATGCTGGCGACGTCGCTGGTGTGGCTGGTACGGCGCCATCATGTCAGCGCATTGGCCGCGCGTGCCGCGGCCCCGATCGGTATCGTCATGACCCTGATTGCGTTGGCAACGGGGGCTATCTGGGGCCAGCCAATGTGGGGCACTTGGTGGGCTTGGGATCCACGCCTGACTTCATTCCTGATCCTGTTTTTGTTCTACTTGGGCTATGTCGCGCTTTGGGAAGCCATTGAAGACCCTGATACCGCTGCCGATCTGACTTCGGTCCTGTGTCTTGTCGGCTCGGTCTTTGCTTTGCTCAGCCGTTACGCGGTGAACTTCTGGAATCAGGGCTTGCATCAGGGGGCTTCGGTCATGCGGACCGCCGCAGTGACTGGTGCAGATACCGAGGAAAAGGTTAGCAATATCTACTTCTACCCTCTGCTTCTGTGTATCGTTGGCTTTGTACTGCTGTTCATTGCGCTGGTGTTCTATCGCACCGGCACTGAAATTCGGGCGCGCCGGATCAAGGCGTTGCTTGCACGGGAAAGGGTGAACGCATGATTCCCGATCTGGGCAAATATTCTGACACGGTCCTGTCAGCCTATGGGGCGTCAATCTTACTGCTGATTGCTTTGGTGGTTTTCAGCGTGATGCGAGGTCGCAAGGTTCGGGCAGAGATGGAGAAGGTCGAGCAGAGGATGACTCGCAATGGCTAAGATCTCACCCCTGATGATTGCGCCGCCGCTGATCTTCGGCGCCTTCGCTGTTCTGGCGGGGATCGGTATGTTTCGCGACGATCCGAATTCACTGCCTTCTGCCCGCGAAGGTCAGCCAGCACCGCCGGTGGTCCTGACTGAGTTTGCCGGCAAACCTGGCTTTGATGATGAAACGCTGCGCGATGGCGAGGTAAAGCTGGTCAACTATTGGGCCAGCTGGTGCGCACCATGCAGGGTTGAGCATCCCAACCTTCAGGCGCTGTCGGACGAAGGTATTCCGGTCTATGGCATCAACTACAAGGACAAGTTGGACAATGCCGAGGCCTTCCTGACGGAATTGGGCGACCCCTACCGGGCCATAGGTCGGGATGAAAAAGGCCGCATGGGCCTCGACTGGGGCGTTTACGGCGTTCCGGAAACCTATGTGATCGACGGTGACGGAACGATTATCTTAAGGTTTGCCGGCCCGGTTACACAGCGTGTGATCGAAAATACGATCCGACCAGCTCTGGAGAAAGCTGCGGGCGGCTGACAACCAGCTTTCATTTTCCTACAATCTGTACCCACCCGTTACAGACACAGTCTCGCCTGTAATGAATGCGGCATCGTCCGAGGCTAAGAAGCGGACGACCTTTGCAATGTCGGCGGGCACTCCGGCGCGGCCCAGTGCCGTCTCCGCCACGAACTTGGCCGTCAACTCGTCTGACCGTGGGGCTTCGGGAGTGTTGATAGCTCCGGGTGCGACGGCGTTGACGCGAATACCGTCCGGCCCAAGCTCTTTCGCCATTGCCCGTGTCCAGAGGTTCAGGGCGGCTTTGCTGGCCCCATAAGTGGCTGCGTCCCGCGGCGGCAAAACTGCATTCACGGAGGAAATGCTGACAATAGCCGCGCCCCGTTTCAAATGCGGCAACGCGGCTGACAAAAGTGCAGCCGGGGCCAAAAGGTTCAAGTCCAGAATCTCCCGGTGATCGTCGAACGTGAAATCCTCTTTGGGCGTCATCTTCACAAGACCCGCGTTGTTTACAATTACGTCAACACGCCCGAACCGCTGCAAGGTTTGATCAATCACCGTTTCGGCCTGGTCTGATTGTGTCAGATTAGATCTTATGGGCAAAGTGTCGTCGCTTAGAAGGGCATCCGCTGGAGGCGTGGAATTCCAAGTGAAAACCACGCGGTGATCGCGTTTCAGGTCTTCGACAATTGCGCGACCGATGCCGCGTGATCCGCCAGTGATCAAAGCTACTTTTTCCATGACGGACAAAAGATCGGGAAAACGTTCGGGATTCAATGCTGGTTTTCAGACTTATATCGAAAGCGGTAAGTGCGCTGGCTTCAGCTACCTTCGCAACAGAATCCAGATCATTGCCGCGATGAAGGCAAAGGTTACGAGATTCATCAGGGTATCTGTAAGATCACCGATCAACATCGTGCTTTCCTTCCTCTCGCAGTCCGCGGATCAGGCAAACCATCAGCAGCACCGAGATAAACACAAATGGCAAAGCACCCAGAGAGATCAGGATTTTCACCGAGTCTACAGAACCTGATAGGATCATGGCCACGCTTAGAAGGCCCAGCAATGCGCCCCAGATCAGTCGAACGCGTGGCGGTGGGTTTTCATCTCCTCCGGTCGAAAAGGTGCCTAAGACAAATGCCGCACTCACGACGCTGGTGACAATGAAGAGAAACGCAGCCAGCACCGTCGCCAAGGTCGTAACCAGTGACAGCGGTAGCCGGTCGAGTAGGGCAAAGGTGACACGCTCGATATTCGTCTGTGTCAGGGTCAGCAGCTCACCTGCGCCTTCTAAAGCTTCAAACAAGCCGATCCCTCCGAACGCACCAAACCAGAGTATGGAAAACAACGTCGGAGCGAACAAAACACCGATCACGAATTCGCGTATCGTCCTGCCTCGAGAGATGCGGGCAACAAATACGCCCACGAACGGCCCCCAGGCAATCCACCAGACCATGTAGGTCAACGTCCAGTCGCTGAACCATTTGGCAACGTCATCGCCAAAGAAGGTATAAGTCTGGAACCCTCTGGGAATAACATTGGTAACGTAGTCTCCGAATCCCTGAACGACTGTATTCAATAGGTATTCCGTTGGACCTAGAATCACGGTGTAGGCGACAAGGCTGACAGCGATCAGCATCGCGGCGTTCGACAGGCGCGCCATGCCCTGACCCAGATCGATCATTAGGGCAGGAACATACGCGGCCACCATGGCCACAAATACAGCACCTATCAGAAGTGTGCCGACCGTATCCAACCCGCCCATGACAGCTATGCCATCTGCGACCTGAAACACGCCCATTGCCATCGAGCCGCCGACACCGATGGCAATGGCAACAATTGCCATGAAGTCAGAAAACCACCCGACCCGCTCGGCCCATCGTTCGCCCGGAAACAAGCTTTTAATGGGCGCGCTGACCATCATGCTGGTGCCGCGCCTAAAGCTGAAATACGCAATCGTAAGCGCGGTGGACCCGTAGATCGCCCAAGCGTGTAAACCCCAGTGAAAATTGGTCGCGAGCATGGCTTGCTGTGCAGCTATGAAGTCCGGGGCCTTTGTCGAAATGAAACTGAAGTGGGTCAGTGGCTCTGCCACAGCCCAAAACAGCAGGCCGACGCCCATGCCGGCAGAGAACAACATTGAAATCCATGTAACAGTGGAAAACTCTGGTTCCTCATCGTCCCGGCCAAGGCGAATTTTGCCATAAGGGGAGAAAGCCAAGACCAAACAGCCGATCAGCATACCCGAGGCTGCAAGCATCACGAACCAGCCACGGCTGTGGAAGGTTTGTTGAACGATGCCGTTCGCCCAGGTCACCAAGCTTTGTATGTCCACGACGCCCCATATCCCGATCACTGCAATGACGCTGAGTGAGCAGACCAACAAGGCGTTTGGCTTTTCCATACTATTGATTTTCCGAAGTTAACCTTGCTCGAACACTTTCAGATTTTCGAATGAATGACCAGAAAACAATAAAACCCCCGGCGCGAGACCGGGGGTTTGAACTTGTTGCTATGCCGCCGAATTAAGATGCCTTGGCAAGATTCCGTAGCACGTACTGCAGCACACCGCCGTTTTCGATGTACTCGATTTCGGGCGCGGTATCGATCCGGCATTTCAGGGTGATGGTCTTCTCGGTTCCGTCACCGTAGACGATGGTGCAGGGCACTTCCTGCAGCGGCTCGACCGAGTCCAGACCGTGGATCGAGACTGTTTCGTCGCCTTTCAAGCCCAGCGACTTGCGGGTATCGCCGCCGGTGAATTCGAACGGGATAACGCCCATGCCAACCAGGTTCGAGCGGTGGATACGCTCAAAGCTCTCGGCGATCACAGCCTTGACGCCCAGAAGCGCTGTTCCCTTGGCCGCCCAGTCACGTGAAGACCCGGCGCCATATTGTTCGCCACCAAACACGACCAGCGGAGTGCCGTTGGCCTGATGTGCCATCGAAGCTTCAAAAACCGAGGTCTGCTCGCCATCCGGGCCCTTGGTGTAGCCACCTTCGACACCGTCCAGCATCTCGTTCTTGACACGGATGTTGGCAAAGGTGCCGCGCATCATGACTTCGTGGTTGCCGCGGCGCGAGCCATACGAGTTGAACTCGCGCGGCTGCACTTGGCGCTCGGTCAGGTAATTACCGGCGGGCGTCGTCGTCGCGAAGGAACCAGCGGGCGAAATGTGGTCGGTGGTGATCATGTCGCCCAGGATCAGCAGAACTTTTGCGCCATCGATATTCGAGATGGTGCCCGGCTCGGCCCCCATGCCCTGGAAGTAGGGCGGGTTCTGGATGTATGTCGAGGTCGGCGGCCAGTCATAGGTTTCCTGCTGCGGAACTTCGACTTCTTGCCACTTTTCGTCGCCTTTGAAGACGTCTGCGTATTTCGACCGGAACGCTTCGCGGGTTACGGTCTGTTCGACCAGCTCGGCGACTTCCTGTGTCGTGGGCCAGATGTCTTTCATATAGACGTCGTTGCCATCCTTGTCCTGACCGATCGGTTCCGATGTCAGGTCGATATCCAGCGTACCGGCCAGCGCGTAGACCACGACCAGCGGCGGCGAGGCCAGATAGTTGGCGCGGACGTCTGGCGAGATACGGCCTTCGAAGTTCCGGTTGCCCGACAGAACCGACGTGGCGACCAGATCACCTTCGGCAATGGCTTCCGAGATTTCTTGCTGGATCGGACCCGAGTTGCCGATACAGGTGGTGCAGCCATAGCCGACGAGGTTAAAGCCGATCTTGTCCAGATCCTCCTGCAACCCAGCGGCCTCAAGATAAGCAGACACAACCTGCGATCCGGGCGCCAGCGAGGTTTTCACCCAAGGCTGACGATTCAGACCCAACGCGGCCGCTTTGCGTGCCACCAGGCCTGCACCAATCATCACGTAGGGGTTCGAAGTGTTGGTGCACGAGGTGATCGAGGCGATCACGACCTTGCCCGATTCCATGGTGTAGTCTTCGCCTTTGACAGCGACTTCCTTGCCCATCGGACGCTTGAAGGTCTCTTGCATCTCTTTGGTGAAAGCGGTTTTGGCGTCGGTCAGCGCGACATAGTCCTGCGGGCGTTTCGGGCCCGAGATCGCGGGAACGATGGTGCCCATATCCAGCGAGAGGGTGTCGGTGTAGACCGGTGCGTAATCCGCGCCTCGCCAGAACCCGTTTTCTTTGGCATAGGCTTCGACCAGCGCGATACGGTCTTCGTCGCGGCCGGTATTACGCATGTAGCGCAGCGTTTCGCCATCAATCGGGAAGAAGCCGCAGGTCGCGCCGTATTCCGGTGCCATGTTGGCGATGGTTGCGCGGTCGGCTAGCGGCAGACGGTCCAGGCCTTCGCCGTAGAATTCGACGAATTTGCCGACAACGCCTTTTTCGCGCAGCATTTCCACGACTTTCAGAACCAGGTCCGTGCCTGTGGTGCCTTCGACCAGCGCGCCGGTCAGTTCAAAACCCACAACTTCGGGAATCAACATCGAGATCGGCTGACCCAGCATCGCGGCCTCGGCCTCGATCCCGCCGACACCCCAGCCGAGAACGGCCATACCGTTGACCATCGTGGTGTGGCTGTCGGTGCCGACCAGCGTATCGGGGTAGGCAACTTCGTCCCCGTTCTGGTCCGTATCGGTCCAGACTGTCTGCGCCAGATATTCCAGGTTCACCTGGTGGCAAATACCGGTACCGGGGGGCACAACGCGGAAGTTGTTAAAGGCGTTCTGGCCCCATTTCAGGAACTGATACCGTTCCATGTTGCGTTCGTATTCGCGATCCACGTTCATCTGGAACGCGCGCGGGTTGCCGAACTCGTCGATCATGACCGAGTGGTCGATGACCAGGTCAACCGGGTTCAATGGGTTGATCTTCTGTGCGTCGCCGCCCAGGCCTTTGATCCCGTCACGCATCGCTGCCAGGTCCACAACGGCGGGAACACCGGTGAAGTCCTGCATCAGTACGCGCGCAGGGCGATAAGCGATTTCGCGTGGGTTCTTGCCCCCTTTGGCGCCCCACTCGGCAAACGCCTTGATATCGTCGACCGAGACCGAGAAACCGTCATCCTCGAACCGCAGCATGTTTTCCAACACCACTTTCAGCGCGGCGGGGAGTTTCGAGAAATCACCCAGACCGGCTTCTTGTGCGGCGGGGATCGAATAATAGGAAATGGACTTGCCATTCACGCTCAGGCTGCGGCGTGTCTTGGCGGTATCCTGTCCGACTTTGATGGGCATCTGTGGCCTCCCTCTCAAATGACGTGGAATATGGGATTCGCTGGGGGCTATCTGCATCACCAAAGCCGCTGGTTCAAGGTCCAACAGGCCAGGTGCGGCAATTTTTGTATACCATTGCACACATTTTTTCGTGTGAAGGGCTTAACCGGCCTCAAGAAACCTTGATTGGTGGGTGAGATACTATCAGTTTAGGTATTGGGTATCACCCATCAGGCTGAGTTCAATCATGTTCAAACCCGCCGCAATTGCGCTTGCTTCCCTGTTCCTTGTTCCTGTCGCCCAGGCCGAATCCGACCCGGTAGTGGTTGAGCTGTTTACGTCGCAGGGCTGCTCGTCCTGCCCTCCGGCGGATCGGATCATGCATGATCTGGCCAAGCGCGATGATGTGATCGGTCTGGCGCTGCATGTGGACTATTGGGACTATATCGGTTGGAAGGACGAATATGCCGATCCCGATCACACGAAACGCCAGCGCGCTTATGCGCGCGAAGGGGGGCGTTCGATGATTTACACGCCTCAGATGGTGATCAATGGACAGCAGGACGTTGTGGGTGCCAAGAAACGGGAATTGGACCGGATCATCAACGCGCATTTGACCGCCGCCCCCGAGGCCCAAGTCAACGCAGAACGCACAGGCAATGAAGTTGCCGTCGACGTTATACCTGTCGACCTGCCCGAGGGCGAAGTCTACGACGTACGGATTGTGCAGTATTCACCAATGCGCCACGCTTCGATCCGCCGTGGTGAATTGGCTGGGCACGACCTGGACTACGCCACCGTGGTGGAAAGCTGGCAGATTGCAGGGCAATGGGATGGGATTGCGCCGCAAAGGTTTACGGCCACGCTGTCCCACGATTTTCCTGCTGTTGTTCTGATACAGCGGGCTGGGCACGGGCCGATCGTTGCAGCGGCACGTGTCAGATAGTCAGGGCATGTCTTTGGGATTAACGCCCAGCCCTCTCCAGGATTTCCAGCGCCGATGGATCCAGAACCACTGGCCCATGTGTTTACGAACCATCGTTTCGAGGTCGTCATTGGTGAATTGCGTCATGGTCTTGGGATCGGTATGCGGAACCGGATCGTGCAGAACGATCTCAAAATCGATGCCGTTAGGCTGACGGACAGCATAGCAGGGGATCAGGACAGCCTTGTACTTGATCGCCAATTCCGCGTTCAGAACCGAAGTCACGGCGGGTTTGCCGAAGAATGTCAGTTCCTCGCCACCCTGCGCATGAAGGTCTGACACAATGGCTATAATTCCGCCACTTTTAAGGGTGCGTACCATTTCGACCATGCCCCGGCGGCCCTGTTCAAACATCGGAGAGCCGGTTTTGTAGAAGGCGTCCACGTACATTTCGTTGAAATAAGGATTGGCCATACGGCGATACAAACACCCGATGGGTTCACCACTGCGGGCTTGTAAGGCGACCCGCGCCGCAAGGTAGTGACCGAAATGCGCGGTAATAAACATGACAGGCCGGCCCTCCGCGGCGGCCTTGTCAAACGCCTCGATACCCGGACCTGAAATTTTCGCTTTGGTCTGCCGTTCAATGAACCCTTTGGGCGAAAAATGCTCCATGATCGCGCGGCCCGCGTTGTCCGGTACCGCACGGCAGATGCGTTTGACTTCTTCTTCGGACAGGTCCGGACAAGTGAGTTTCAGGTTGCGCCGCACGCGGGTACGAAATCCGACCACAGGCGCCAGCCACCGCATGATCGCCCCCATTGCAGCGATACGCCGCTCGTAGGGGAGCAGGCTCATACTGCCGATCGCGCCTTTCAGGAACAGATTGGCAATGTAGTATTTTCCAAGCTCAAATCGGCTCAGTTCCGACTTTTCTGCGGGCATGGGGAGGACTCACCAAGTGTTGGGATTTGCGGCACAAGACATACAGTCCCCGCCAGCCGTTCACAAGTGTCCGTAATCTGCCCGTGCCCGCATCGTTCAGTCGGCGCTGTCATCTTCCTCGATCAAGTCGATTGTGCCCTCCTCCAGTAGCGCTCGTATTGTCGCGACGATCTTTGACATGGCGTCTTCAGCGTCAGACCGCTTGACCTTGCCGCGGTCGGACATTTCTTCGCGCAGGTTGTCGGCCATGCGTGTGGACATGTTTGACAGCAAGAAATCGACTGACGCCAAATCATCCTCGGCGCTTGCGCCGGCCAATGCGGTCACCAAAACGGGTTGCTCAATTCCACGCAGGATTGCCGGGACATCGCGCGGTTGAATGCGGTTTGGAATATGGGCGAAGATAAAAATGGATTTGCGAACAGTAGTGGCGAAATCCGTATCCTCTTCATCCAGAGCGGTTAGCAATCCGTCCCTTGTCGTCGCCGCCGACTGGTTCAGGATTGCGCCCACACGTGCGCCTGGACCCTCCTTGAATGCCGGGCTAGGGCGCTGATCCAGTTGGGCAGCCAGAGACCAGCCGATCCGCTCCACGGCTGCCGGCGTTACGTTGGCTGTTTTCGATACCGCATAGGTGATCCGTCGCGCGACGGGGCCGGGCAGATACCCCAGCAGCTTTGCGGCCTTTGCCGTCTCAAGCTTTGAGAGCATTACAGCAGCGACTTCGGTGCATTCGGCCTGCGCCATTTCGGCCAAATCCTCCACCTGTACTTCGCGCAGCCGTTGCCACGGGTCGCCAATTTGCCGAACACCGGCCACTTTGCGCAGCCGTGCTGCTGTCGCCGGCGCGATCTTACCGTTGACCGCGTCCAGCGCGCCTGCAAGTCCGTGGGGAAAGGACAGCCCAACACTGTCCAATGCGTCCGCGAACTCCCGTGCCACTACAGCCAACGTGGCCCGGTCCACCAATCCCATGCGCCCCAATTGGTGCGTCAACTGTTCCTGAAGCGGATCGGGAAGTTCTTCCAGCGGTATGTCCGCGCCCTCGTTCAAAAGCAGCCGTACAATAACAGCTGCTTTTTCTTTGCTGTTCAGCGACCGCGGGACAACCTGAGGCGTGTCGTCTTCATCGCCGACGACCGGGGCCTGTGCGCCCGGCGCCATCTGTACCAATGCGTTCGTATCCTGCATCTGCCTGTCATGCCAAATTGCGCGTTGCAGGCAGATTACAGAGAGTCGGGTAAAGAAACCCTGAACCCTAATAGCTGTAGGTCAGCCCTGTTCGGATCGCTTCGCGGAGGGAAGTTTCGGCCCATGTTCCTTCGCCGCCGCGCGCTTTGATTTCGCGCCACTGCGCAATCGCGAGGTCAGTTTTTCCTTCGGAAACAAAGCCCTGACCCATATAGCTGCGGGCCAGAACATTATCGGGGTTGGCCGTAATGGCGTCTTCATAATACGCATTAGCCAGCGCCAATTCGCCCATTTTCCGATAGGTGAAGCCCCAATAGGTCAACACGCGGTCATCATTCTGATCCATGATGCGCAGGATGTCTTGGGCATGTTCATACTGCCCGGCATAAGCTAGCTCGCGCACGGCGTCATACAATTGCTCTTCGGAGAAATTGGTCTTGTTCGGTTTAACACACCGCCCTCGTGTCTCGTCATAGACGCGGCCAAACAGACATTTTTTGGTGGTGTTGGTCGGTTTTGGCGGGCTGCTGTCTCCGCCGCCTGCGGCATGGGCAATGGGCGCAAAGGCAAAAGCTTGAAGGGCAATTGCTGAAACTAATACAAGACGCATTTTCCTACTCCGTTCTCGGGGCTGCTTTCAGAAGGATAGTGTGATCTTCAAAAAAGCTAACAACCCAATGGTCGCTTTTATTCACAAGTAGGAAAGAAAATTGTCAGCTGTTGGCGATTTTCATGCAGCTTTGGGATTCAGTGTCCCAAAATGTGCCTTCTGCACAGGATTGGGTCTGCTTTGAATGTGCGCTGCAGGCAAATCCAGTCGAAGCTGCAAATACTAAAGCCAATGAGCAGAGTAGAGTTCGGACCATAGTGTTTCTCCTTTGCGGAAAATGCACCTAGAGGGTACCCGATTTTTTCCTATCTGGCAAAGAACAAGGCCTGACCCGCAAATTGCAGCCAGGCCTTGCCGAAATCACTAACAGCTTGGGCTTAATCGCCGAACACGCGCGCGAAAATCGTATCAACGTGCTTGGTATGATAGCCGAGGTCGAACTTTTCTTCGATCTCATCAGCGCTCAGGGCTGCCGTCACATCCGCATCACCCAGCAATTCGGTTTTGAAATCCTTGCCTTCTTCCCAAACTTTCATCGCATTGCGCTGGACCAGACGATACGCATCTTCACGGCTGACACCGGCCTGAGTCAGGGCCAGCAGAACGCGTTGGCTCATGACCAAACCACGGAACTTGTTCATGTTGGCCAGCATGTTTTCAGGGTAAACGACAAGTTTGTCGATGACGGAGGTCAGGCGCGACAAAGCAAAGTCCAGAGTTACGGTGGCGTCGGGGCCGATATTGCGCTCGACCGAGCTGTGGCTGATGTCACGCTCGTGCCACAGGGCCACGTTCTCCATCGCGGGTACGACGGCCATGCGGACCAGACGGGCCAGCCCGGTCAGGTTCTCGGTCAGCACCGGATTGCGCTTGTGCGGCATCGCGGACGAGCCCTTTTGACCTTTCGAGAAGAACTCTTCGGCCTCCAGCACCTCGGTCCGCTGCATGTGCCGGATTTCGATAGCGATATTTTCAATGCTGCTGGAGATGACACCCAGTGTGGCAAAGAAGGCCGCGTGGCGGTCGCGTGGGATCACCTGAGTGCTGATCGGCTCCGGCACTAGCCCCAGCTTGTCGCAGACATGTTCTTCGACCTGCGGATCGATGTTGGCAAATGTGCCGACCGCGCCCGAGATGGCGCCAGTTGCGATCTCGGCACGGGCGTCGCGCATACGGGACAGGTTGCGGTCCATCTCGGCATAGAAGCGGGCGAAAGTCAGGCCCATGGTGGTGGGTTCAGCGTGGATCCCGTGGCTGCGGCCGATCCGGATGGTTTCCTTGTGCTCTATCGCACGGCGCTTGAGCGCGGCCAGTAGTCCTTCGAGATCGGCGATCAGGATATCGGCGGCGCGGGTCAGTTGCACGTTGAAACATGTGTCCAGAACGTCCGAGCTGGTCATGCCCTGATGCACAAAACGGGCCTCGTCGCTGCCCACATGTTCGGCCAGATGGGTCAGGAACGCGATGACGTCGTGCTTGGTAACCGCTTCGATCTCGTCGATACGCGCCACATCGAATTCCACGTCCTTGGCTTTCCACACGGCCTCGGCGTTTTCGCGCGGGATAACTCCCAGATCAGCCATGGCATCGCAGGCATGGGCCTCGATCTCGTACCAGATGCGGAACTTGGTCTCGGGCGACCAGATGGCGACCATTTCAGGGCGGGAATAGCGGGGAATCATTGGCGGCAGCACCTTTTTATGGTTGGGATGAGGCGTTGGCGCGGGGTTTAAACCCGCGGGCACAAGGGAACAAGACGCGAGTGCGGGTATGAGACGGTTTGCCCTGATTTTGTCGATATGGCCGGGATTTCTGGCAGCTGAGGAGTTCCGCACGCTGACCGGCGATGAAATTCTGACAGCGCTGTCTGGTCAGAAACTGGATTACGGCGAAGGCATTTGGCAGACCTTCGACGAGACCATGCTGACGCAATACTTCTCAGGGCGCCCAAGTGCAGGACGATGGGCGGTACGCGAGGATCGGTACTGCTCACTCTGGCCGCCATCGGATCTGTGGGCCTGCTATGACATGCAGCTAAGTGGAGACAAGATCCGGTTCATCGACGACAACGGGGGCACGACCGACGGGACATTCGTCAAGTGATGGCACCGAGAGCACTTGCCGAATTTGCAGGCGATTGGAGCCTCACACGAACCATACGCGACGCCTTTGCCGGGCAGGTGGTTCAGGCTGATGGGCAAGCGGTCCTGCGCGCGTCGGACGACGGGCTTGTCTATGAAGAAGAGGTTACGCTGTACATTCCCAACCAGCCCGCCATGAAAGGTACGCGTAGGTATTTGTGGCGCGACGCCGGGGACGAGATAGCGATCCATTTTGACGACAACCGCTATTTTCACGCGCTGAAACTGGGTGTACCGCATCCGGAAGACCATCATGATTGCCCGCCAGACAGTTATGAGGTGCGGTATGATTTTTCTCGATGGCCGCGATGGAATGTCCGCTGGACGGTGTCAGGACCCAGAAAATCCTATAAAATGGATACGGAGTATGTGCTGCGATAGCGTAATCATCTTGCAGTAAAGGCTGCGACAAGTCATTGCTATCGCAGAATTCGGGTTCGCTGAGGGAGAAAGCACAATGAATGCAAATGTCTTAGCCAATGCAATTGGCCCGCGCGAGGGGACAGCTCTGCGCGTGAAGCAAGCGGTTCTGGTGGCTTTGGGTATCGTTGCCCTGGCCATTGCTGCCAAGATCAAAGTGCCGATGTGGCCGGTTCCGATCACCATGGGCACCTTTGCTGTGCTGACGATCGGCACTGCGTATGGCGCACGTCTGGGTCTGGCAACCATGCTGGGTTACCTGCTGATTGGCGCGTTGGGTTTCGATGTCTTCGCCGGCTCGTCGGCTGAGAAATTTGGTCTGACCTACATGATGGGTGGCACTGGCGGCTACCTTGTTGGTTACCTGATGGCTACCGTTTTGCTGGGTGCCCTGGCTGCGCGAGGCTGGGACCGGTCGGTTGGTAAATTGGCGCTGGCGCTGGTGCTGGCCAATATTCTGATTTACGTGCCGGGTCTGCTGTGGCTGGGCCAGCTCTATGGTTGGGACAAGCCGATCCTGGAATGGGGCCTGACCCCGTTCCTGCTGGGTGATGCGATCAAACTTGCGCTGGCAGCAGTGCTGATCCCCGGCCTTTGGAAACTGGTAGGCGACGCGCGCGCCTGATCCAGCAAAACACGCGCATTCGTAACCCGCGGCCGATGCATTTCGGGCGCGGGTTTTTTTGCTGCCACTCCAATGTCCTGCTGGACAAGGCGTAGACTTGCGGGCCAATCTGGTGCCTGAGAAATGATCAGGTTTTTGAGATATGGATATTTTTTTTAGATCAGCACTCGCCGCGTGCGCTGCGATGTGGCTGGGTGGCGTGGCCCCGTCTTGGGCCGATACACCGGTCACTTATACGGACGAAGGCCGCGCGCTGTTTCGTTTTGTCGTTCCGGATTTTTGGGCGTTGCGAACGGGTGGACCGCGTGAAATCGAGGATACCGAACTGGGCGACCCCAGAGCCGTGGCGCGGGTCATGGGGGTCAGGCCGGTCACTGACGACAATGTTTGGATGGGGTTCGTTTCGCCCTCGGGCGTGGCGAATATCGACGACGGACTGCAATACCTCGGGGATATCGACAAGTTTCTGGTGAAAGAGCCAACCGTGACCGGCACCAGCAACACCCGGATCGGCGGATTGCCTGCACGCGTGATCCGCGGCACCGGCAGCCGGGATGGCCGCGGGATAAATTTTACCGCGACCGTAATCGATTTGCCGCGAAACCGTGTGGCCATTGTTGTCGCTATCCTGCGCGATGGGGCCGATCCGGCCTATGTAGACGACTTGAACGCCGTTTTTGCGTCGTTCCGGTCCGCGCAGTAAGGAGGCTCGGATGACACGCAAATTCCTGAGACGAACTGTTCTGGCACTGGGACTGGGGGCTTCGACGCTAACGCTCTCGGCCTGCGACGGAGTATCAGTGGGTGTTGGCTATGGGTATGACCCGTTTTATGACTCGATGCTGTGGAATGACTATTACCACGACGTAAACGTTGATGTGAATCTTCCCGACCGGCCAGATCGGCCCACTAAGCCTCCCGTGGGTAAACCGCCGGCGCGCCCAACGCCTCCGATCGCGAAGCCGCCGGCACGTCCGCGTCCTCCGGTCGCGCGCCCACCCACAGCCCGACCACCGATCCATCGCCCGGCACCGCGTCGGCGTTAAAAGCAAATGAGCCGCAGATGCGGCCCATTTTTTTGAAGAGAATCTAAGCAATCAGTTCCGTCGTAATATGCGCCGAACCTTCCAAAGTTCGATGCACCGGGCATTTGTCCGCAATTTCCAGCAGCTTGGCTTTCTGGTCCTGATCCAAAGGACCTTCCAGTCGGATTTTGCGACGAAATTGATCCACTTTGCCGTCTCCGTTCATACCTGCATCCTGCGCATGCACCTTGTTGTGACACACATCGACAGTGATCCCGGTCAGGGGCCAGCGTTTACGGCGGGCATACATGCGGATCGTCATGGACGTGCAGGCCCCAAGACCGGATGCGACAAAGCCATAGGGCGACATTCCCCGGTCGGTACCGCCATAGGAGGCGGGTTCGTCTGCAACCGCGTGGTGACGGGGACCCGACTGAATGTCCTGCAGATAGCCGGCAGGGTCGACTTCGGTCACCCGTACAACGCCTTCAGGGGCACCCGGTGGCGGAGCCGGAGGAGAGAGCCTGACATATCGCGATACCCAGGCCGAGATCACCTCGGCGGCATACTCAGCATCTTCGGCACGCGTGATCAGATGATCCGCATCATCAAGGGTCACAAAACTCTTTGGGTGTTTCGCGGCCAGAAAGATGGCGCTGGCGTTGTCGATGCTGACGGTCTCATCCCGTGGCGCATGCAGGATCAAGAGCGCGGCTTTGAGCTCGGCGATAGCTGATTCCAGCGCGGTTCTTGAGATGTCGTCCACGAAGGCCTTTCCAATGCGGAAAGGGCGGCCGCCTAGCATGACCTCAGCGCTGCCTTCCTGTTGGATCTCGGACAGCGCCGCTTCGAAATGATGGGAAACGTGGCTCGGGTCGGCAGGGGCGCCCAGGGTCACGACTGCCTTGACCGACGGTATGCCCGCCCGCGCGCGTAGCACCGCCGCGCCGCCCAGAGAATGACCGATCAGAAGGGCCGGGGGCATGTTCCTGCCAGCTAGGTATTGTGCGGCTGCGATCAGGTCTTCGACATTCGAAGTGAAGGTTGTGTTGGCGAATTCTCCGTCGGAATGGCCAAGCCCGGTGAAATCGAAACGCAGCACCGCAATACCCATTGCAGCCAATCGCGCCGAGATGCGCCGAGCCGCCGGAATATCTTTGGAACAGGTGAAACAATGCGCAAACAACGCCGTAGCAAGAACTGGCCCATCCGGCAAATCAAGTCGCGCGGCAAGCCGATTGCCGTCATGACCGGCAAATGTAGTGCGTTCGGTGGGCATGGCAGTTCCTTACATCTCGGGGTGAGGACAATACTGTGTACATTGGTCGAGCGTCTCAACCCCAATGTAAGAACCGTCACGGTAAGGTGAGCAAAGTACGAGCAACCGGTTGAAGTCGCGTCGGAAGTACCGTTTTCATATCTTCAATATTTGTGATGGAGGGTTAATTAAATATTCGATTTAATTAAGCGATGTGGGCTCTCATGTTAAGGCTGTCCGATTTGTTCAGCCAAGGAGGCCTAAATGGCACATATTGCTTCAGCGCGGCGTATCGCGATTTTGCGCCCGGATCTTCTGGTCATTATTGCGGTGACTGGAATTGTTGGATTTACACTTGGTCAGAATTGGCCGCCAAGCAATTCCACCAAGCATGAAGTAACAGAAACAGTATCCGAGGACTGGCACGGCAACGTACGACGATCGAATTGGTCGAACTGAGGCGTCATGCCAGACCCATCAGCTGTGGATCAAAAGGATATTTGGTCAGGTTTTCATAACCATCCTCGGTGATGAGAACCTGATCTTCCAGCTTGATCGAAAAATCCCCGCCAACTTCACCGACGCAGGCCTCGACACACAGGACCATGCCGGGTTCCAGCGGGTAGTCATACGAGCCCGCGACCGCACTGTCGGGATAGGCGACCAGAGGCCATTCGTCACAGAGGCCCACGCCATGCATCAGGCAGCCGTATTTCTGCGCCTGAAACTTGTCGTCCAGCTTGTGCGCGTTGGCCGTCAGTTCCGGGATCATCACGCCGGGTTTCAACATCTCCATATTGGTCATGATATGCTCGTGTGCGTGCTGCATGGCATAAATCATGTCCGCGCGTGGCTTTTGATCTCCGATCCACCACGTGCGCGAAATATCGATGCAGATGCCGTAAGAGCCGATCAGGTCGGTGTCAAAGGCAACGATTTCGTTCTGTTGCGTGATCCGGGGGCCGCATTCCTGAAACCACGGGTTTGTGCGCTGACCTGAGGCCAGAAGACGGGTTTCGATCCACTCCCCGCCTCGGCGAATGTTTTCAGCGTGCAGAACCGCCCAGATGTCATCCTCAGAGGTTTGTCCGTTGCCCACATTGGCGCGGGCGAACACTTCCATCTCGGCCACAGCCGTTTCACAGGCGTGGTTGGCGCATCGCATGGCCAGGATCTCATCTGGTCCCTTGATGGCGCGGGTTTTTTCGGTCAGCTCTTCGCCTTCCATGATCTCAAAGCCCTGCGCCTCGAGTGCGCGCAGGCCGTGCAGCATGATTTTGTCTACACCCAGCCGCTTGTTACCGCCGCCATGTTCATCGATCAGGGTTCGCACCTCGTTCGAAAAGATATCTGCAGCTACGTCGACCTTGTCGCCGCGATCGAAATAGAACAAGTCAGCGCCCGAGCGTTGCTCGCGCACCAGAGGGTTGAATTTGGATAAGAAGGGCGAGTTCTTGTAATCCCAGATCACCATGTAACCATCGGCGCAAACTAGAACAGCCCGGAACGGGTTATGGGAATTCCAAAGCTGCATGTTCGTGCTGTCGGTTGCGTAACGAATGTTCAGCGGGTCGAACATCAAAAGCCCGCCATAGCCACGATCCACAATTCCTTGGGTCAGTCGTTTCCAGCGATATTCCCGCATGCTTTCAAGGTTCGGCAGGGTCAGGCCAGCTGCGGCCCACTCCGAAAAGGCCAGTTGGGTTGGCCCGATCTCAATTCGGTTGTTGTCGTTCGGAGTTCCGTCGCCGAGCACAGATCCTCGGGTCGGATCAATTTTACGAGTGTCCCTGTAGTGCCGATTCATAGTGGGCCTCCCTGCGTATTACTCCGACCGTGGAGAAACACAGTAACTGCGTCGCGGTGATTTGCGACGGGGCAGTGGTCGCTTTTTGACCGACAATTCAATTGTTGAATGATAGATCAGTACCATGACGACCATTTTGCAGACCGACATCCCCTACGACCCGCTCATTGAACAGAAGTTGCCCGGTATCCAGCCCGCGAACATGGAAACCTGGCTGCATCAAGACGAGGCGTTTGCTGCCCAGATGCAACGGCGCAAGACACTGTTGGAAACGCATCGTGCCGATGTTTTGGCAATGGACCCTTCGTCCAAACCCGCCGCACAGGAGTTGCTGGAAACTGTTTTGCTGCACGCTTATCCGGGGGCCAAAGACCAGGTCACGCGCGCAGACGGTGTTGTAGTTGCCATTGACAGAGACAACCCGCTAGAGACCCTGTGCCTGTTGGTGCAGGAGGATTTTTGCATTCTGCAAAAGCAGGGCGAGGAGCACATCCTGACGGGGGCTATCCTGTGTTTTCCTGCCAGCTGGTGTTTGTCCGAGAAATTCATGCGGCCGCTGATTGGAATCCACCAGCCTGTCGAAAGTTACGATGCCAATATCGCTCGCCGGGTTCAGCGCCTGTTCAATGGTATTCAGCCCGGCCGCCCCATTTGGCGTTTCAATGCGCTCTGGTATCAGGACCCCGAGCTTTTCCAACCACGATGCACCGCAAACCGGCGTGAAATCCGTGATAAGGAATCCGCCCGTTACCTGCGCAGTGAACGGCAAACTCTCTTGCGCTTGCCGCAGACCCAGGCGGTTGTGTTTTCAATTCACACCTATGTTCTGCTGGCAGATCACATGGCCAAAACAGAAAACCCCGCCTGACGGCGGGGCCTCCTAGGAGGGTCTTGGTAATTTGATTACATGCTGATTGCGTTCACCACGCCGGCAATTGCGCCGCTTGTGTTAAGACCGAAGATGGCCATGGTCAAAGCCAGGACCTGAGTGTTAAGCCGGAAATCCTCGCCGCGGATCAGGTTGACAGCGGCCATCGAGATGGCAACAGGGGCCGATACGCTGGCCAATGCGCCTGTCATGCCCCAACTGGTCAGCCGCAGGATGTCGCTTGGTCGCTCATCCTCTAGTTCTGACGGCTCCGAGTCATTCAGCTTCAGGGGCGCCACGGGTTCAGTGCGAAAGGCGATACTCAGCAGTTGATCGTCGGTCAATTGGATGGGACGAGGCTTGGGTTTAGCCATTTCCACGACGTCGGCAACAGCATCAGGAATTTCGAGGCCGGCAAACTGTCCGCTGACCGCACTGAAGATCTGCTTGCGGTCTCTGGGCTTTCGGGGGGCAAGTGTATCGAAGGCACTGAGAAATTGTTCAAGAGTCAGAACCGTATTTGGTGAAAGCCATTCGATCCTCTGGGTCGAACAGATGTCGACCATGCGGTACAGAATCACAACCAGCATCATCTCGGATACTTCAGTATCGTCCAACAGCTCTGACACCGGGGCAATGTTCAAGGTCAAACGGTTACGGGGGCGAGAGGGTGTAGAACGCGTCAGAGTCTTGAGGCCAGCGGCGCGATCCATCCTCTCGTAACGGTCGGTTTCCTCGGTACCCTCCGTCTCCAATGACAGGCGCACCAGATACTGGCTTGAGACGACACTGGCCTCGGATGCGCTGAGCAACGTTTTGCGTTCAACCAGGTGACCGTAGTCTTCTAGCGTGGTTCCAACGATGTCACTGAACCGCTCAAGCGCGCGATCTGCATCGCCGTTGAACTGAAGACCACCATGGTATCTGTGCTTTGCAGTCACAGCGTTTTCCTTTGTGCGTTCACTCTGCAACAGGATGTTATCCAGCGATAAGGGGGAGAATTTGACGAAAATGGAAAAAAAAGAAAATTCGGCACTATTGATTACGTCTTGGAAACCAAAGGAATTAAGGCTTTTCCCATCTACTGTGGCAGCAATGTGGCTAAATCAGGGAGCGACCGTGTTCGAAACCAGATCGAGCTAGTTGTCGATTCGTTGCGCCATTATGGCAATGGACTGCTGATAGACGGTTGCGGCGTTCCACTGTTCTATTACTTTGAAATTCGGTTGCCCCTGTTGATAGCCACGACCCCGTTTCCACCCTTTCTTACGCAAGAAATTTGCAGTTGAGGCTAAAGCATCGGTCATATTGTAGAAATCCACGCGCCGGTCTCCTGTGGCATCCACACCATAGGTTAGCGCATTGCCGGGAAGAAACTGTGTATGACCCAATTCGCCATGTTTTGCCCCTTTTGTTGCCACTGTGATACTGCCCGCATCGACCAGTTTCAGTGCCCCAATTGCATGGGGGACGAAGAACTCGGATCGGCGACAATCATAGGCCAGCGTTGTTATTGCTGAAACAACCTGGCTGTCTCCCATGAAGTTTCCAAAGCCTGTTTCCATACCGTGAATGGCAATCAGAATGCCGGCTGGTACCCCGTATTGGTTTTCCAGCGCAGCGTAGAATTGTGGGTTGGCCGCCTTGCGCTTGCGGCCTTGTGCCACGATCGTATTTGCACCACGTACCTGCATGAACTTGTCCAGCGAGTACTTGAAACTCTTCTGGTTGCGATCCGCTGCAATGGTGCGCGTTGCATATTGCGCCTGCGCTAAGGCTTGCAGCCCCTTTTTCTTGACGCCGGCCTTGCGCGCTTGATTGGAAAAGTCTTTTTTCCACTCCTCAAATCCGCTGCCTGTGTTTCCGCATGGGGCGGCCAGAGCCGAAACAGGCAGGGTAAGTACAAATGCAATAAACAAAGCGATGCGCGACATGAATGTTTTCCTTAGGGCCAGCCAATTCAATTCGGGGCTCGCGTTTAGTTGTGACAACAACAACAAGCGCCCACTCGAAGCGTGTTGTGCTTACAAACCGCGCTGCAAGTCGTCTGCGGTTAATACGGGTTGGATCTCGATTGAGGCGTCCAGAGCAGCAAATAATGGCTCGTTGATGACAGGCATGCGGGCTTGATCGCTTTCTTCAAATATCACGATGCCCATGCGTTTACCGTGCTCCAGCGCAAAGTAGGCTGCTTCTGCGTCGACCTCTTTTACCAGCGCTTCAATCGCTTGTCCCAGCGTTCCGTCCCTTTCAGCCTGATTGCCTTTTTCCACTGGGATCGTGAACTTTAACATAAGGCGCATCGCATTCTCCCTAAGTCCTAAAGTTTGTCGTAGGGTGAAAGGCTCTGACGTTCCGATGTTTCAGTCAAGGCGGGTGCCTGAGGAACAACAAAAGGGCGCCCAAGAGGCGCCCTTTCAATTCTCCGCTAACCCCAAAGTTTAGCAGCTATAGTACATGCCGTACTCAACCGGGTGCGGTGTGTGCTCGTAGGTTTCGACCTCTTCCATCTTCAGCGCGATGTAGCCGTCGATCTGGTCTTTGGTGAACACGTCGCCCTGCAGCAGGAAGTCGTGATCGGATGCCAGAGCTTCCAGCGCTTCGCGCAGCGAGCCGCAAACGGTCGGGATGTCGGCCAGTTCTTCGGCAGGCAGATCGTACAG
Organism: Ruegeria sp. HKCCD7181; assembly: GCF_057221055.1. NCBI lineage: Bacteria > Pseudomonadati > Pseudomonadota > Alphaproteobacteria > Rhodobacterales > Roseobacteraceae > Ruegeria > Ruegeria sp. HKCCD7181. Next base: position 297,664 of record NZ_JBWVBC010000003.1, read on the forward strand.
GTTCTTGTCCATGGCTTCGCCCGGATCGATCTTGTTCTTGATGCCGTCCAGACCGGCCATCAGCAGAGCTGCGAACGCCAGGTAGGGGTTTGCGGCCGGATCGGGGAAGCGAGCCTCAACGCGCTTGGCTTTCGGGCTTTCGGTCCACGGAATACGGACACAACCCGAACGGTTACGAGCCGAGTAGGCGCGCAGAACGGGGGCTTCAAACCCGGGGATCAGACGCTTGTAGCTGTTGGTCGCCGGGTTGGTGAAGGCGTTCAGTGTCTTGGCGTGCTTCAGGATGCCGCCGATGAACCAAATGGCTTCGTCCGACAGGTCAGCGTATTTGTCACCCGCGAACAGAGGCTTGCCGTCTTTCCAGATCGACATGTTCACGTGCATGCCAGTGCCGTTGTCGCCTGCGATCGGCTTCGGCATGAAAGTGGCCGATTTGCCGTAGGCGTGCGCAACGTTGTGGATGACGTACTTGTACTTCTGCAGCTCGTCGGCCTGTTTGGTCAGGCTGTCGAAGATCAAGCCCAGCTCGTGCTGGCACGAAGCAACCTCGTGGTGGTGCTTGTCGACCTTCATGCCCAGACGCTTCATGGTCGACAGCATTTCCGAACGCAGATCCTGCGCTTCGTCGATCGGGTTGACCGGGAAGTAACCGCCCTTGACGCCCGGACGGTGGCCCATGTTGCCCATCTCGTATTCGGTGTCGGTGTTCCACGATGCGTCGGTAGCATCAACTTCGTAGGATACCTTGTTGATGCTGTTTGAAAAACGAACATCGTCGAACAGGAAGAATTCGGCCTCGGGACCCATGTATGCGACGTCACCGATACCGGACGCTTTCAGATAAGCTTCGGCTTTCTGTGCGGTGCCGCGCGGATCACGTTCATAAGCTTCGCCGGTGTCCGGCTCAACAACCGAGCAGTGCACACAGATAGTTTTTTCCGCGTAGAACGGATCGACATAGGCGCTGTCGGTGTCGACCATCAGTTTCATGTCAGATGCTTCAATCGACTTCCAGCCCGCAATGGAGGAGCCGTCAAACATGAAGCCTTCTTCCAGGAAGTCCTCGTCAACCTGGTCGGCCATCAGCGTGACGTGCTGAAGCTTGCCGCGGGGATCAGTAAAGCGAACGTCGACGTATTCGGCGTCTTCGTCCTTGATCAGCTGAAGAACTGCGTCCTTGCTCATTCTCTTTGTTCCTCTGATTTGAAGATGAGTGTGTTACAGCGCGTCCGAACCGGTCTCACCGGTGCGGATGCGGATGGATTGTTCAATAGGCGAGACAAAAATCTTGCCGTCGCCAATCTTGTCGGTCTTGGCGGCCGAGACGATGGCGTCGATGGCGGCATCAACCTGATCGTCGTCCAGAACGACCTCGACTTTCACCTTGGGTAGAAAGTCGACCACGTATTCCGCACCACGATAGAGTTCCGTGTGGCCTTTCTGACGGCCGAAACCTTTAACCTCGATCACGCTGAGGCCCTGGACACCAACGTCCTGCAACGCCTCTTTCACTTCGTCCAGTTTGAACGGCTTGATGATCGCTTCGATCTTCTTCATCCCGGGCTCCTATAACACTTGTCAGGAAGGCACTGATCACGTCTAAGATCGGTCGGCAATCTGATTGCGAAAATGGCGGTATGTGTGTGCCGAGAAAATAGGCGGCAGGTGAAATTTTGATCGACTTGCACAAAAAGTAATCAGAATTGAATCGCTGAGGGATTTGAGATGACGGAATTGCTGACAGCTGCGCAAATGCGGGCCATCGAACAGGCCGCGATTGAGTCCGGTGAGGTGACCGGGCTGGAGCTGATGGAGCGGGCCGGGCAGGGCGTTGTCGAGGCGATATTTGAAGAGTGGCCGGAACTGGCAAAATCTCCTGGCCGAGCCGTGGTTCTGTGCGGGCCGGGAAATAATGGCGGCGACGGCTTTGTTGTCGCGCGGCTGTTGAAAGAACAGGGTTGGGAAGTCGAAGTTTTCTTATATGGTGATCCCGTAAAGCTACCACCGGACGCGCGGACTAATTATGACCGGTGGTCGGAGCGGGGAGTAGTCTCGGATTTGTCCCTGCCTGTGCCAACCGAAAGCGAACTTGCCCTTTTGAAGACACGCGCAGTCCACACGTTCAATTCTGCGGGTCCCGAATTGATATTGGACGCGCTATTCGGGACGGGGCTTACACGTTCGATTGACGGTTTGAAGAACGCTCTCACCAACATCCAGATTTGTTCTGAGGTTCATGCCAATCCTTGGTGGCCGAGGGTCGTTTCAATCGATGTTCCGTCTGGTCTTTGCGCTGATAGCGGCAAGGTGCTGGGGGATGAAGGTGTTTTGGTAGGTGCGAACCTCACAGTTACTTTTCATGGCAAGAAACGCGGACACGTTCTTGGTGAGGGGCCCGAATACTGCGGGAAAACAGCAATTTCGAGCATTGGACTATCGTCTCCTGGGACACCAAGCTCGATTTCGCGGAAGGCTTTGATTGAACGTCATGGCGAAAGAAGGCTGGGCAGGGTGCTCAGTGTTCTAGTGGATGAAAGCCGTTTGTCGCCATATCTCATAAAGGAGCCATTCGAGCACAAATACACCCACGGCCATGCCCTCATCCTCTCGGGTGGTTCCGCGAAAACCGGGGCCGCGCGGCTGGCGGCGCGGGGGGCTTTGCGCATTGGGGCGGGGTTGGTGACCCTGGCGGTGCCTCCGGCCGCTCAGATGGAGGTTGCGGCACTGGTGACGGCCATAATGTTGCAGCGGGTTGAAGGCGCGGATGGCTTGACCGAAATGCTGAAGGATGAGCGGTTGAACGCCCTCTGCCTCGGTCCGGGACTAGGTATAGAACGCGCGCAGGAATTGGTGCCGGCTGCCCTAAGTGCCAAACGAGCAACGGTTCTGGATGCCGACGCGTTGACGGCGTTTGCGGATGATCCGACAGATCTGTTCTCTCAACTCCACGAAAACTGTGTACTTACCCCACATGGGGGAGAGTTCTTGCGCCTGTTCCCGGATATTGCCAAGAAGCTGGCGGCAACACCAACCAAAGGCCCAGCCTATTCCAAGGTGGATGCTACGCGTGAGGCGGCAAAACGGGCAGGGTGCGTGGTGCTGTTCAAAGGCCCGGACACGGTGATTGCAGCGCCGGACGGGCGGTGTTCGATCAACGCGGCGGTGTATGAGCGCGCGGCTCCGTGGCTGGCGACTGCGGGTTCGGGCGATGTGCTGGCAGGCTTTATTGCCGGGCTTCTTGCTCGCGGGTTCAGCCCCATGCGGGCGGCGGAAACAGCGGCCTGGCTGCATGTGGAATGCGCATGTCAGTTTGGGCCGGGCTTGATAGCTGAAGATCTTCCCGAGCAGCTTCCTTTGGTATTCAGGGAACTTGATATCTAGCAATGATCGGCAATTAGTGGCCGATAGCGTGAGAAAGCAGCAAACTTTCGCCGCCGCATCCCGCCAGATGCATAGCGGGTGTTTGCAAGATGCAGAGCTCGGCGTCAGAATTTGCTTGAGCTTGTTGTGAGTCCGAAGGTCGAAAATTGGTAAGCTATTGAAAACAAATTATAAATTTTGTCACTCTGTGGACGGGTTGTGGCGAAAATGCAATGAAGGCGGAACTTGAAGAGGCCATCTCTGGAAACTCAATTATCTGTGAACGATTTGGCAAGTACATAAAAACCCTGAACCATTCATGGTGAACGACATGACAGTGAATTATAAACGAACTTCGATTGCAGCCGTTCTGGCCGCAACGACGGCGATCCCCGCGGCGGCAGAGCTGAAATACGAGAACAACAGCGGCGGATATGTGCTGCTGTATGGTCAGTTGGACCCGGTGATTGTCTCCGTGGATGATGGCGTGCAAACCGAAACACGTCTTTTGGATAATGACCTGTCCAACAGCCGCGTTGGCTTGCGCCTGATGCAGCCCTATGGCAGCAACGAATTCATGTTTCGCTTTGAAAGCGGATTGGGTTTACCAAGTACCGGCACGGCCAACCAGAATGGCACCAATACCAACGGTTGGACCCGTGAGGACATCCGCCATTTGGATTTCTCATTAATGGGTGGGTACGGCAAGTTTTCGGCGGGCCAGGGTAGCATGGCTTCGGATGGAGCTGCTGAAGCTGACTTGTCCTATGTCGGGACCGCCTTGTATTCGTTCACTAGTGATGAAAACGGCGCATTTTTCTATCGCGATCCGAATGGCATGCTGAGTAATATCACTGTCGGCGCCTCTTCCAGCAATTTTGACGGCGGGCGCCGGGGCCGCATTCGTTATGACACGCCTGATTTCAACGGGTTTTCGGGAGCGATTGCCTATGGCCAAAACGTCCTTTCCAGTAGCGACGATGATGACTATTACGACTTAGCCATTTCTTACGGTAATACCTTCGCGAATGGCGTGGAGTTGGCTGCAAGCATCGCCTATGCCGTGCGCGATTTCGACGACGGATCGGGTGAGAGCAGAAATACGATCGGCTCGGCCTCGGTTCTGCTGCCTAGTGGTCTCAGTTTTACAGGAGCCCTAGGTACACGAGACGACACATCCGCGGGTGCTAGTGATCCGGATTATTGGTACACGAAAGTTGCTTACGAGGGGGACTGGATCTCTTGGGGCAAAACCGGCGTTGGTATCGATTATTTTGACGGGTCGGATTTCGAAAACAGCGGTTCCAGCACCAAGTCTTGGGGTATTGCGGTCGTGCAGCGGATCGACAGCATCAATACCGACGCCTATTTGAAATATCGAAACCATGACTTCGATGATACAGTCGACTTTGACAAAAACGAAGCTTGGGTATTGGGCGCACTCTGGAAGTTCTGATCCCCTGATGGAATGATAAAAAACGCCCCGGTCTGATCCGGGGCGTTTTTTTGTTCAAATTGACGGCAAAACAAGGCTGATCCGGCCTTTGCCCCTTGCACGTGGACGGTGGGGCAAATAGAAGGCGTCAAATTTGCCCGGCGCGCCGTTTTGCGCGCCCCGAATCCTATGGGGACTACCATAATGCAGGTTACCGAGACGCTGAACGAAGGTCTGAAACGCGGCTACAACATTGTCGTATCCGCTGCTGAGCTGGACGAGAAGGTCAACGAGAAGCTGACCGAAGCGCAGCCCGAAGTCGAGATGAAGGGTTTCCGTAAAGGCAAGGTGCCAATGGCGCTGCTGAAAAAGCAGTTTGGTCAGCGCCTGTTGGGCGAGGCCATGCAGGAAACCATCGACGGTGCCATGAACAAGCACTTTGAAGACAGCGGCGAGCGCCCCGCGCTGCAGCCCGATGTCAAGATGACCAACGAGGACTGGAAAGAAGGCGACGATGTCGAGGTCGCAATGTCCTATGAGGCGCTGCCGGAGATTCCCGAAGTTGACCTGAAGTCGGTCGAGCTGGAAAAGCTGGTTGTAAAAGCTGACGACGCTGCTGTTGAAGAAGCACTGAACAACCTGGCGGAAACTGCGCAGGATTTCAAAGCACGCCGTAAAGGGTCAAAGGCGAAAGATGGCGATCAAGTCGTGATCGACTTTGTTGGCAAGGTTGACGGCGAAGAGTTTGAAGGTGGCTCGGCTGAAGACTACCCGCTGGTTCTGGGTTCGAACAGCTTCATCCCCGGTTTTGAAGAGCAGCTGGTCGGTGTGAAGGCCGAGGAAGAAAAAGACGTCAACGTCTCCTTCCCCGAGGAATACGGAGCCGAGCATCTGGCCGGTAAAGACGCTGTCTTCAACTGCACCGTGAAAGAAGTGAAGGAGCCAGTCGCCGCCGAGATCAACGACGAACTGGCAACCAAGTTTGGCGCGGAAGATTTGGCAGCCCTGAAGGGTCAGATCTCTGAGCGTCTGGAGGCGGAGTACACCGGTGCGGCGCGTGCGGTAATGAAGCGTGCGCTGCTGGATGCGCTGGACGCCAAAGTATCATTCGACCTGCCGCCGTCGCTGGTTGAGGCAGAGGCCAAGCAGATCGCACATCAGCTTTGGCACGAGGAAAACCCTGAGGTCGAAGGCCACGATCACGATCCGATCGAGCCTACTGAAGAGCACAACAAGCTGGCCGAGCGTCGCGTGCGCCTGGGCTTGCTGCTTGCCGAGTTGGGTCAGAAGGCAGAGGTTGAAGTTACCGATGCCGAGATGACCCAAGCGATCATGAACCAGGCGCGCCAGTACCCTGGTCAGGAACGTCAGTTCTTCGAATTCGTGCAGCAGAATGCCCAGATGCAACAGCAACTGCGGGCACCGATCTTTGAAGACAAGGTTGTCGATTACGTTTTCGAATTGGCTCAGGTCTCGGACAAGGAAGTCAGCAAAGACGACCTGCAAAAAGCCGTTGAGGCACTGGAAGAGGAGTAATCCTCTTCCCGCTCCTAACCTAAGGGGCTTAAAAAGAAGCGGAGCCGCCTGACATTGGGCAGCTCCGCATGGGGTGGCTTTTGTACTTATGAGGTGAGGGGGTCAGGCCTCATGAGCAAAAGCACGGGGGGTTTTTAGCAGAGCGGTCTTCTGCTCTGGCGTGAAAGTGTCAGACAGGGCTTCGATCAGTTTCAGAACAGCCTGTCTTTCGTCTTCGGTTTTCGCGGCGCTCATCTGCTCGACGAAGTACTTCTCGAGATCTGTAAGCGGTTTGTGGTCACGATTTGCGGGGCTTTGCTCGGCTGCTTTCTTGGCTGCGAACAACTCCAGTGCCTTCTCTTCGTCGATGAAGACATCTTCGTGAATTCCAGCGAATTCTCGAACTCCGGAAATGCGTTCTTCCGTACAATCAAGCAATGCAGCGAGGGCCGCGACCTTGCCCATCGGCACCGTCTGTCCAACGTAGTCGTATGGCGCGCAGTTCGATCGCTTGAGAACACGGTCCATGACTGGGTCGATCACGGTAATGATGTCCTTAATACCCGCACTGCGGGCATATTCCAGCGAACCGATCATTAGCTCGCACGTGGCATAGGACACTGAGTTCTTTTCTTTGCCGCGGGTCAGACGCTGCGTGTCTACGCAGAAGCGTGTGGATTCCCACATCGTAGCGCTTCGGATCGGTGCTTCGCCACACAGGATTGCTGAGAAAACATCAGACAACATGTGCGGACCAGTAGTCTGGAGTGCACGCACGGCTGCGACGACATTCCCCCCGTCGTCGAGACCGATCACATATGCAGGATCCAGATGATCGAACTGGTCGATTTCCTTGCCGTCTTCGATATTAACGTCCCAACCGAGACGTCCGCCGAAAACTCTGGCTCTCAATTCGAACATGTCGTCGAGAACCTCGCTGAACAGATGTCTGTTCAACCCGTCAACTACTAAGATCATATCATCCCCCTTCGAGTGGTATGTCGGTGAAATTAACGTTACCGGTTTTCCACAGCGAATCTATTGGGGGATTCCCGTAATCTTGCGCTTTTCAAGCCTCAAATTTGGTGATTTTGGCTTTATCCAGGGTAGATTAGCCCGATTCCGATCGCCCGACCGACCGCCTGAGGCGTCGTCAATGCGTTCAACTTTTCGCGGGAGGAGCGCAAATGCACCTCAACCGTGCGGTGGGAAATCGACAGAATATCTCCGATATCCTGCTGCGATTTACCGGCCGCGGCCCATTGCAATATCTCCAACTCACGGCTGGACAGGGTGGGGTGGTACAACATCCGGCTAAGGGTGTCGGATGTCATGACGTTGTCATGTATGTGTACGGCCAGAGATTGGAGCTCACTGATTACGTTGGGAACCAGTTTCTTCCACTCATCGCGGCTGCAATCGCGCGTCGCGCTCAGCAACCCGATATCGCCATATGGTCCGCGAACTGGAATGGTTATCCCTTGATCCGGGATGCCGAAATCGTGCGCGTCCCGGAAAACTCGTTGAAAATCTTTGCTGCGTTCGAGCCGACTCCAGTCCACGGGCGCAATGCTGCGTTGGCTCATGTGCAATGTCGGGTCGATCAGGTGCAGGCCCTGCTCCTGATAATGCGCTTTCCAGTCATCGCCATAAGTTACATGCCCATGGATGGAACCCGCAGCTGGGTTCATGCCCGCATAGGCAGCGTGGTCCATTTCGAATTTGTCGCAGACCTGCTTAAGGAACTCATCGTAATGAGTATCCTCTTGGGGAAGGGTGCTGAGATCTACAATATCCATAAGGTTAACTACCTAAACCCGACTTAACGGGCGACCCCAATTACGCCAGGACAAACGATCCCACCCACCTAGCGTTGTTTAAAACACCATATTTTCAGTCATATGACAAGAACATGTGGCAAATGTCTGCCTTTTAAGAATCAATGTGCTCTAATTGCACGATTTTTTTGCAGTCATAGCGTGAAATTTAATGCGCGGACACGCCTTGGGTACGGAATTCCGGTATAGGTCCATCTGGTTATGAGTGTGCTTTTAATTCATGTTGCGCACAATTTGAGCTTAATCGGAACTCGACACCAATCCGGTTTCAACCAGCATGCCCCGTTTCTTGGCCTCGGGGTAATAGCCCTTGGCATAGAGGAAAATGGCGCGCTGTTGGTCGCCGTCGGATAGCAGCCAGGCGCCGCGTAAGTATTTTCCCGCGAATTCCAGATTGGTATCAGCGTCCAGCAGCCCCTGAGCGTTGCCGCGATACCCCATGGATCGAGCAGTTGCAGGAAGGACTTGCAGCAGCCCGTAATATGGGCGGTTCACGGCCCAGGGGCGGTGTGTACTTTCGCGGATCGCCAGTTTGTGGACCAATTCCCGCGGAAGTTCATACTCGTCCGCCCACTTGTTAATCGAGGCGCGCAATTCAGGCGTTTCATTGGGATAGAGCGGAGGGTTAAAGTTGTCCGTGCCATCTGATTTGTCAGGCCCACCGCAGGCCGCGAGAGGCGCGATCAGAAATATGGTCAGCAGGCTGCGACGAAGCATATTTGCCATACAATTTCTCCCTATCGTCGATCGGATCATATGCGGGAAACACTTGACTGCAAGCGGAAGGCTTGGTTCTGGCAGAAACTTGCGCGGGATACGTGTATAAAAAAGGCCGCACTGAAACAGCGCGGCCATGGATCACGATATTGCCAGCCCGATTAGGCTTTTGCTTCGTCTTCTGCGGGTGCCTCTTCGGTGACCAGATCATCATCTTCCGAAGCGGCCGAGCCGATGTCGTCGAACAGTTCGGCGATTTCGAACTCAGCAGCGGCTTCTTCTTCTGCGGCCAGCTCCTGGATCGATTTACCCGATGCCTGCAGTTCGGCTTCTTCTTCCGAACGGGCGACGTTCATCTTGATTTCGACCTCAACCTCGGGGTGCAGTTTGACTGCAACCGAGTGCACGCCCAGATCTTTGATCGGAGCAATCAGGATGACCTGTTTCTTGTCGACGGTGAAACCAGCTTCGGTGGCGGCGTCTGCGGCGTCACGCGGAGTGACCGAACCGTACAGAGCGCCGGCATCCGATGCCGAGCGAATCACGATGAACTGCTGACCGTCCAGCTTTTCAGCCAGCGCTTCAGCTTCTTTCTTGGTTTCCAGGTTGCGGGCCTCAAGCTGCGCTTTCTGGGCTTCGAACGACGCGATGTTCGCCTCGGACGCGCTCAGCGCTTTGCCTTGCGGCAGCAGGAAGTTGCGGGCAAAGCCGGGCTTGACGTCAACGACGTCGCCCATCTGTCCCAGTTTCGCAACGCGTTCCAGAAGGATAACTTGCATGTCAGTCTCTCCTTACTTCACGGCGTAGGGCAGCAGGGCGAGGAAGCGGGCGCGCTTGATAGCACGGGCCAGTTCACGCTGCTTTTTCGCCGAAACGGCGGTGATGCGCGAAGGAACGATCTTGCCACGCTCAGAGATGTAGCGCTGCAGCAGACGGGTGTCTTTGTAATCGATCTTCGGCGCGTTGTCGCCCGAGAACGGGCAGACCTTGCGGCGGCGGAAAAATGGTTTTGCGGCCATGGTTTAAGTCCTTTCGTCAGGCGTTGATCAACGGCGCTCGCGGCGGCCTTCGCGCTCATCGCGCTTCTGCATCTGGACCGAGGGGCCCTCGGCATGCTCGTCGACCTTGATGGTCAGAACGCGCATGACATCATCATGCAGGCGCATCAGGCGCTCCATTTCCTGAACGGCGCCAGCGGGGGCGTCGGTCTTCAGGAAAGAATAGTGACCCTTGCGGTTCTTGTTGATCTTGTAGGCCATTGTCTTGACGCCCCAGTACTCGCTGTCGACGACGTTGCCGCCGTTGTCAGCCAGAACGGTGCCGAAATGTTCGACAAGGCTTTCTGCCTGCGCGTTGGACAGATCCTGACGCGCGATCATTACATGCTCATACAGTGGCATGTGCACTCCTGTTTATATCAAGGCGCATTTCAAAGACGGGGCCATCCGGTCCTTCGCGACCCTGCCACGAGAGGCTGCGCGATTCATACGTATTGCGAAGGAAGGCTTCGTATACACGTTTATTCGCCCGGGGCAAGCCCTGCCACATATGCCTTTGAGACGCCGCCCAATTTCCTTCGAGCCGCCCAATTCCTGACGCTTTTCGCCCCGAGGTTGTTCATTAAGCCGGGAGCACCCGGACCATCGGAACCACAGACGGGGCGAGACAAATGGCCGTGACGAATACGAACACATTCAAGCAAGCCGCGCCCGGCGCCGCTTTTGACAAATCCGTACCTGTGCTGATCACATTTGCTCCGAATTGGAAAGCTCGGATGATCCTGTTCCGTGTGATTGGTGCTTTCATGATCGTGTCGGCATTTTCCATGTGGCTGATGCCCGGATCCGTGATGGGGACTGACGTTTGGCCGATCAAACTGGCTGCATCTCTTATGTTCCTGATTGCCGGTGTCAGCTTGCTGACCATTGAAATTCTCGACGATCGTCCTGATGCCTATTTCGACCCGATCCGTCGCGAGGTGCGTATTCTGCAGAAGAATGAAAACGGTCGCCCCCAGACAGTTTTGCGCCGCAGCTATGACTCGCTGGGTGGTGCGCGCTTTGATGAGGGTCAGGTTGAACTGTTCGATGTCGATGGAAGCTTGCTTATGAAATTGCCGCTGGAATCGGCGGATGTCAGCCGAGCGCTGAAAGGGCAATTAAGCCAAAACGTACCGATATTTGCCTAAACTCCGTTCTGTTCAAAAAGGAACAGAGGTTGTTGATGAATATGGCTTGTGTGCCGCCTCTTGGCGGCACATTTTTCTTGTTGAGCAACCCACCCGGTTTGCACAACAAATTTGCGGAGATTGTTATGAGATCCACACTTTTTGCCACCACGTTATTCACCGCCGCGATCTTGGCGCCAACAGTGTTTGCGGAAACCTGGAAATTAGATCCGGGGCACACTGAAGTTCGCGTGTACTACTCCCACGCTGGATTTTCACGGCAATCCATCGAATTTGGTACGGTTGAGGGCGAACTGGAATTTTCAGAAGGTGCTGTTGACGATGCAAAAGCCAATTTCAGCATTCCAGTAAATAGCGTTGTAACCGGGAATGATAAGTTCAATTTGGACATACTGAGCGAACCTTTGTTCAACGAAGCGAACTTCCCGATTGTCCAATTCGTCTCGACTTCGGTTGAACAGACAAGTGACAATACACTGACGGTTGTTGGCGATCTGATAATTAAAGATATTTCGAAGCCGGCAACTTTTGATGTCACCGTTAATGGGTATGGCGATCATCCCGTTGGGCAGTACATTGACTACAACAAAGGCCAGTGGCTGGGCATCACAGCGACCACCATGATCAAGGCCTCGGAGTGGGATATGGGCGCGTTTTTTCCACCCAATGGTGACGAACTCGAGATTGTGATCAACGCGGAACTGAAGGCTCAGTAGTCGATTGAGGTTCGCGCTTCTTTAAGCGGCGTGGACCGAGGAAGTTCCAGCGCAATTCGCTGGCAGCACGTTGTCAATGACATTTCCGCTGCTGTCGGCGGATGTCAGCCGAACATTAAAGCCCAATTGAGCCAAAGCGTAACTACTTTCCCCTAAATTCTACTCTGTTCAAAAAAGAACAGAGGCTGTGACAAAATTGGACTTGTGTGCTGCCACTGCACAGCACATTTACTCTTGAGCAAACCAATAGGGTTGCTCTTAGACACACTTAAAACAAAGCGGAGATTGTCATGAAATCCACCCTTCTTGCTGCTGCTCTTGCCGTGTCGGCGACGTCGGCATTTGCTAGCGCCGAGAAATACGTCCTGGATCCCAGCCACAGCCAAGTCGTCTTCAACTACTCCCATCTGGGTTATTCGACCACAACTGGCATGTTCTCGGGCTTTGAAGGCGAGATCATGTTTGACCAGGAAAACCCCGCTGAGTCGAGCGTGACCGTATCTATGCCTGTCGTCGAGATGATCACAGGCTGGAAGCCGCGCGAGGATCACTTTATGACCGAGGATTTCTTCGGTGCCGCCGAAGGTGATTTGGTTACTTTCACCTCGACTGGAATCGAAGTCACGGGCGAAAACACTGCTAACATCACTGGTGATCTGACGATGAATGGCATCACCAAGTCGGTTGTGTTGGATGCCAAGTTGAATCAGGTGGGTGATCACCCTATGGCTGGAAAGCCTTGGGCGGGCTTTGATGCGACCACGACTTTGGTGCGCAGCGATTTCGACCTGGGCCAGTTTGCACCGTTTGTGAGCGACGAGGTGGAAATCAAGATTTCCATTGAAGCGCAAAAGGACGAAAAAGCCGGTTCATAACTGGTTCATAATAGTAGCTGTGAAGCCGCCGGAGCCAGCAGCTCCGGCGGTTTTTTTTATTTGCCTCTGATTGCGGTCAATTCGACAGAAACTGCAACCGCGAAGGCCAGAGAATCTTCCTTTGGCTGAGATGTCCCGACGTCGAAATCCAAACGATTGAGATCAACAGAACCTGACATGCTTGCCGTGTCGTCTTGCAGGTCGAGTGTGAACGGCAGAATGATGTCCAGCGTTTTGTCGCGGATTGTGAGTGGGCCGCGGGCTTCGTAACCGGTTTCGGTTTTAAAGAGGTCAGCTTTGAACGAAGCGGTCGGGAAACTGGCAACGTCAAAGAAATCAGCGCCCTTGGCCTGATCCGAGACGGTGCCCAAACTCAAAGACCCAATGGAAATGGTGACGTCGACCGAACCCGCCAGGCCGGGGGCGGCCGGGTCTTCGAAGGCAATTGCTGCAGTCCAGTCGGTAAAAGTGCCGGTGACCAGGCTGCCAAGCTGCGTGATAGTGATGGAAAGCGTCCCGTCTTCAACCTTCCAATCAGATTGTACTTCAGTGAGTTCTACAGAGTCACCCGCAGCGTCCGAATGGGGCGACAGAACGCCGATTGACCATCCGCCAGCGATTATCGCTGCCCACGCGGCGACGGCTGCCACAAGCGGAAGGGCAGAGTGTTCTTGCCAAGGCGGCTCGGGCGCGTCTGACCGACCCGGCAACATGCGTCTGAGTGTGCTGTCCTTATCGACCACGTGGTGTTTCAACGCGCCCATGATGTGCAGGACGAGTGAACCGACCAGCACCCAGATGAACAGCCAGTGCAGGCCAGCAGTTACCTCGGACAAATAAGCGGATTTGGGGACGAAAGGCAGGTTCTGACCGAACGGCCACAGGATCGGAGCAAACCCTTCTGCGGAGGCATGGTGGAGCCAACCCGTCAAAGGCACCAGAATAAGCGAGGCATAGAGCATCCAGTGTATCGTTTCGGCGACAAAGGCTTCGGGTTTGTTCTCGGCATTCAGGAGTCCCGGCTTTTGTTGCGTCACCGCCCAGAGTATTCGGGCGAGAGCGACAAAGAAAACTGTCACCCCGACAGTCTTGTGTACCGAAAACAAGCGTGCCGCCCGAGCGATGTCGTCTTCGGTCGTCGGGATGGACGGGTCAAAGACAGCATGGGCCAAGTTTTCGGCGACCCAGCCCAGTGGCAAAGCAGTGATAATCAGCAAAGCGGTCAGCCAGTGGAAGGTCTTAGTTACGCTGCCGTAACTGGAAAGGGTGTTGGTCGAGGCCATTAGGGGAACGCTCCGAGATTCGTTGGGTGTGCTCAACCTAAGGCTGGCGCGAATGGACACAAGTATGAGTGAACGCACAACGTGGGTGCCCATATGCAGAACGCAGGCAGCGCTTGTGCCAGACGGTCAGTCAGTTTACACCCCGCCGCAACCTGACGTCATCCAAGAGGCAACAATGACACGCGCGTTCGTTTTTCCGGGGCAGGGCGCCCAGACCATCGGAATGGGAAAGGCACTGGCCGAGGCATACCCCGCTGCCCAGGCCATTTTTGACGAAGTTGACGAAGCCCTAGGAGAAAACCTGAGCGCACTGATCTGGGACGGCGAAATCGCCGATCTGACTCTTACCCAAAACGCCCAGCCTGCGTTGATGGCCACATCGATGGCCGCGATGCGCGCACTGGAAGCCGAAGGCGTTTCGATCGCGGATGCTGCCTTCGTGGCTGGGCATTCTTTGGGAGAATATTCTGCACTGGCTGCTGCGGGATCGCTATCAGTTGGTGACACGGCTCGCCTGCTGCGAACACGTGGCCAGGCGATGCAAAGCGCAGTACCGGTGGGCGAGGGCGCCATGGCTGCCATACTGGGTCTTGATCTGGATACCGTGCGCATAGTCGCAGAAGAAGCTGCGCAAGGTGAGGTCTGTCAGGCCGCTAACGACAATGACCCGACGCAGGTCGTTGTCTCAGGATCGAAAGCCGCTGTCGAACGCGCAGCTGATATTGCCAAAGAGAAGGGCGCCAAACGGGCGGTAATGCTGCCAGTCAGTGCTCCGTTCCATTGCGCACTGATGCAGCCAGCTGCTGACATGATGGCCGAGGCTTTGGCCGACGTACAGATCAACGCTCCCGCCGTGCCTTTGGTGGCCAATGTTCGGGCCGAAGCTGTTACCGATCCTGATGTGATCCGCACCCTGCTGGTCGAACAAGTTACCGGGTCGGTACGCTGGCGGGAAAGTGTACAGTACATGGGCGCTCAGGGCGTGACTGAAATATGGGAAATCGGTGCCGGTAAGGCCCTGTCAGGCATGATCCGCAAGATCGACCGCGCCATTGCAGGCAAAGCGGTTGGAACACCCGAAGATGTTCAAAAGGCCATTCAGGTCGCAGAGTAAGCACAGAATACGTCTGAAAAGGCGAAATGAGAGGAAAGTCGAATGTTTGATTTGACAGGTAAGAACGCGCTGATTACGGGCGCTTCGGGCGGCATCGGGGGCGATATAGCGCGTGCCCTGCATGGCGCCGGCGCAACGGTTGGGTTGTCTGGTACCCGTGTTGAACCCTTGCAGGCCCTTGCTGACGAACTTGGCGAGCGCGCGCATGTCCTGCCTTGCAATCTGAGCGACCCCGAAGCCGTTGAGGCACTGCCAAAGCAGGCGGTAGCGGCAATGGGTTCTGTTGATATTCTGGTGAACAACGCAGGCATCACCCGGGACAATCTGTTCATGCGCATGTCGGATGACGATTGGCAGAGTGTGATCGACGTGAATATGACGGCCACCATGAAACTGTGCAGGGGCGTCATTCGCGGCATGATGAAGAAGCGCTGGGGCCGGATCGTAAATATCTCGTCGGTTGTTGGCGCGATTGGCAATCCTGGTCAGGCGAACTACGCGGCTTCCAAAGCGGGCGTGGTCGGGTTTTCCAAAGCGCTCGCGCATGAGGTTGCAACTCGGGGAATTACCGTGAACGCGGTGGCTCCGGGCTTTATCACTACGGCGATGACCGAAAAACTGACGGACGAGCAGAAGGCTGGTCTGCTGCAGCAGGTTCCCGCGGGTCGCATGGGTGAGCCGGAAGAAATCGCGGCAGCGGTTATGTATCTGGCCAGCCCCGAAGCGGGATATGTTACCGGAAGCACCTTGCATGTGAATGGCGGCATGGCCATGTTGTAATCGCAGTTCGGGGCAGATGCGAAAGCGTTTGCCTTGAGCGTTGTCTGTGCTATAGGCGGCGCACATGCATAGGGACCGGTCGATTTGGCCGGTTCTCTGATTTCCCGGGTATCCGGGACCCAAACCGCCCGGAACGGGCAAACCAAGGCCACCGTGAGTGGGCGATGGACAGAACCGGGCAAACCGCCCTGATAAGGAATGAGGAATAGACATGAGCGACGTCGCAGATCGCGTTAAAAAGATCGTTGTTGAGCACCTGGGTGTGGAAGAAGACAAGGTTGCGGAAAACGCCTCCTTCATCGACGATCTGGGTGCAGACAGCCTGGACACTGTTGAGCTGGTTATGGCTTTCGAAGAAGAATTCGGCATCGAAATCCCTGATGACGCAGCCGAGACCATCCAGACCTTCGGCGACGCGGTCAAATTCATCAGCGAAGCCTCTTAAGAGCATCGAATCTGATAAAAAGCGGCGCTTCCCAGCAACGGAGGCGCCGTTTTTTTGTGCCTTACCGGAATTTATCCTTGCGTGGTGAACGGGCGGTTCGCACTCTGACCTATGAGGCATAGTTCCGAGCGGGCAAGGGCATGATAAGATCCACCCCGATGATAAATACGGCGCGTCTGACGCTGTGCGCGATGCGGCCCGAGGATTTCGGGCGGTTTGCGGAAATCTGGCGCGACCCTGAGGTTGTGCGCCACGTTGGCGGCATTCCGCGTTCGCGAGGCGAGGCATGGGAATCGTTTCTCCGAAATGCCGGGCATTGGCAGATGACCGGATTCGGACAGTGGGGCGTGGTGCTTCAGTCGAATCGCACGTTGATTGGTCAGGCCGGATTCTTTTATGGAAATCGTGATTTAGGTTCAGACTTCGACTCGCACCCCGAAGCCGGTTGGGTATTCGCCCCCGAAGGGCAGGGGCAGGGATACGGGTACGAGGCCGCAAAAGCCGCACATGACTGGTTTGACAGGGTTATTCCCGGACCTTTGGTGGCGCTGGTCGATACGGCAAACATGCCGTCTCGGAAACTGGCGATCAAACTGGGGTACGAACTTTTACGCGAAACGGAATACAGAGATACACCAGTGCACCTGTTTCGCCGGAACGGTCCACCCGCATTGGTGTGAAACATGTCCCGCGCTGCGATGCCGCAAAATGAACCAACTGTGCCGATCTTATGAGATTCAGGACCAGTTTCTGCATGTATGGTATCTTGAAGTTGCAGAATGATTCAGCGGAGGATTTGGGTCATGATGATTTATCCCACTATGGAGTTGCAGAACGGTCGGTGCGTGACACTGGAAAAAGGCCGTCTGGATGAGGCAATGATCTGGCATGTGGATCCGGTTGAAACAGCGCGCAGCTGGTCTGCAGCGGGTGCCGAATGGATGCACCTGACCGATTTCGATGCGATCGAAGGCCGGGACACCAATGAAGAGCTGGTCGAGGAGATCATTCGCACAGCCGAGATGCCCGTGCAGTTGGCAGGCGGCATGCGCACGCGCGAGCGGATAGAACATTGGATTGATAAGGGCGCTGGGCGTATCGTGGTCGGAACCTTGGCGGCACGCGATCCGCATCTGGTCAAGGAGCTGGCCAAACTCTACCCCGATCAGATCGTTCTGGCTGTTGATGTTTGGCAAGGATACGTGATGACCGAAGGATGGCGCAGCCAGAGCGCGTTTACCGCAGACGCTTTCATCGAAGCCTTCGCGGATGCGCCGTTCTCGGCAATCGTGGTCACGGATATCGACAGCGACATGGAAGATGTTGAGGCGCAGCTGGGCCTGATCTCGGGGTTGGCAGAAAAATCCCGTACACCGGTGATCGCGAGCGGCGTCGTGCGCACGGCGGATGATATTTCCCGGTTGGCGTATATTCCGAACATTTCCGGAGTCATCGTCGGCCGCGCCTTGTTCCGTAAAACACTGACTGTGAACGAAGTTCTGGCAGTTGCGAAATCCGCGCACGAGCCAGTGGCCCAGTTTCAGTAAGGCGGAACAAACAATAGAGAACCGCCCCTTGCCCTTTCCGGCAAGAGGCGGCTTTTTTATTTCCACGAGAATTATTCCTGTACGGGGCCGTCATAGTTGGTTTGAGCAACATGATGCCGGAAGGGATTGTGCCGAAGCTCTTGCCCCCGGACCCCGGGCCGGGGTATGAGCGGTTCTCATAACAGGAAGCAGGCAAGAGGCATTTCATGCGCAGAGTCGTTGTTACCGGTCTGGGATTGGTCACTCCTTTGGCCAGCGGGGTCGAGGAAACCTGGTCACGGCTGCTGGACGGAGAGTCCGGCGCGGGCCCGATTACCCTGTTTGATGCCGAAGCAAGCGGGGTCACCACGACCTATGCCTGCGAAGTGCCGCGGGGAGATGGCACGAACGGTACGTTCAACCCCGACGATTGGATGCCGCCGAAAGAGCAGCGCAAGATCGAAGATTTTATTCTGTATTCGGTTGCCGCGGCCGAGATGGCCTGTAGAGACGCGGGTTGGTTGCCAGAGGACGAAGAAGATCGCCTGCGGACCGGCGTTCTGATTGGATCGGGGATCGGTGGCCTGGGGTCCATTGCCGAAACCGCGAACCTGATCCGCGACAAAGGTCCGCGTCGGGTCTCTCCATTCTTTATTCCGGGCGCACTGATCAATCTGGCCTCGGGGCAGGTGTCAATCCGGTTTGGCTTCAAGGGTCCAAACCACTCGGTCGTGACAGCCTGTTCGACAGGTGCCCATGCCATTGGTGACGCTAGCCGTATCATTCGAGCAGGCGAAGCCGACGTCATGATTGCGGGCGGCGGTGAGGGCTGTATTTGCGAAATCGGGATTGCCGGGTTTAACTCGTGCAAGGCGTTGTCGACCAAATTTGCCGACAATCCGCAGGCAGCCAGCCGTCCTTATGATGTGGATCGCGATGGATTCGTGATGGGCGAAGGGGCCGGCGTTGTGGTTCTTGAAGAATACGAACACGCCAAGGCACGCGGGGCCAAGATTTACGCCGAAGTTCTGGGCTATGGGATGTCGGGCGACGCCTATCACATCACTGCACCGTCCGAAGATGGCGACGGTGCCGAGCGTTCCATGAGGGCCGCACTGCGCAGTGCCGGCCTAGAGCCGACAGATCTGGATTACATTAACGCTCATGGTACTTCCACCATGGCGGATACGATCGAACTGGGAGCGGTAGAACGTCTGTTGGGTGATCATGCCAGCGAGGCGACCATGAGCTCGACCAAGTCGGCAACCGGACACCTGCTGGGTGCCGCGGGGGCCATCGAGGCTATCTTCTCGGTCCTTGCCATTCGTGATCAGGTTGCGCCTCCGACGATCAATCTGGACAACCCTGCGGTTGAAACAGCAATCGATCTGGCACCGAATGCCAAGCGCGAACGTGAGATCAACGTGGCCCTGTCGAACTCGTTTGGGTTTGGCGGCACCAACGCAAGTGTGATCTTCGGAAAGGTAAGCTAAATGTGGCGGGCTCTGGCTTCGAACATGCTGACCATTTTGGTGGTCAGCCTGTTCCTGTTTGGTGGCCTGATCCTGTGGGGGCAGTCGCAGTACAAGGCTGAAGGGCCCTTGGAAACCGCGATCTGTCTGCAGGTGAAAAGCGGATCCAATATGACGCGGGTCAGCCGCGACCTTGAGGATCAGGGGGCCATCAGCAATGCCATGATCTTTCGAATGGCGGCGGATTACGCGGACAAGTCTCAGCAGCTGAAAGCCGGTAGCTTTCTGGTGCGGGAGGGCGCGACCATGGAGCAGATCGTCGAAGAGATTACTCACAGCGGCGCCAGCACCTGCGGAACAGAAATCGAATACCGTATCGGTGTGACCCGAGTACAGACACGCGTACGCGAGTTGGACCCGGCAACGCTAAACTTTGTCGAAATCGCGTCATTTGTTGTTGGGGACGAAGAAGCCCCGGAGATATATGCGGATAAGCGCGGAGCCGCTGATACACGCTATCGCGTTTCCCTGGCGGAAGGTGTCACCAGCTGGCAGGTTGTCGAAGCTTTGAAATCGGTGGAAGTGCTGGAAGGCGAAGTAGCCGAAATCCCGCCCGAGGGGACGCTTGCACCGGATAGCTATGAGGTCACCCCCGGTGAGGATCGAACTGCAATTCTGCAGAACATGGCGCAGAAGCAGCAACTGCGGATCGACGCCGTATGGGAATCTCGTCAGGACGGCCTGCCGATTGAAAGCCCGGAAGAAATGCTGATCCTAGCCTCAATCATCGAGAAGGAAACGGGTGTTCCGGAGGAGCGCGGTCAGGTGGCCAGTGTATTTGTGAACCGCCTGAATCAGGGAATGAAGCTGCAAACAGACCCGACGGTAATCTACGGTGTCACCAAGGGGCAAGGGACCCTGGGACGTGGGTTGCGTAGAAGTGAGCTTCGACGCGCAACACCCTGGAATACATATCTGATCGACGGTTTGCCTCCCACGCCGATTGCGAACCCTGGGTTGGCAAGCCTGCAGGCGGCTGTTGCCCCTGAGGCTACCGATTTTGTGTTCTTTGTCGCTGACGGCACGGGCGGTCATGCTTTTGCGGAAACGCTGCAAGAGCACAACAGGAACGTCGCCAAATGGCGGGAAATCGAGGCTCAGCGGAACTCGGGTAACTGACGCAGGTCCGGTTCGTTCTTTTGCCTACTGGAATTTACTTGGGGTGATCTCTTCGGCAAACGAGCTGCTTGCCGAAGAGACCCAAGTCCTATGCAGCGGAACGACGTCGCGGGCGGCGGCGCTTTGATGGCGCAGGTTGCTGCCCGCCTGAGGCGGCCTTAGGTTTGAACCCGCGCCGGCGGTTGCCTTGATTACGCGCTGGTTTCTTGGCCTCCACAAACTCGGGCATTGTGCCGCTGGCCACTGGGATTTCGATTTTCATCAGCTTCTGGATCTGACGCAGCAAATCGACTTCTTCGGCTGAGCAAAATGCGATGGCTTCGCCTTCCCGTCCGGCGCGGGCGGTGCGGCCGATTCGGTGGACATAATTGTCGGGCACTTCGGGCAGATCGTAGTTGATTACGTAGGCGACGCCGGGGATATCAATCCCGCGTGCTGCCACGTCAGTTGCCACAAGGACGTTGATTTCACCCGCGCGGAAGGCCTTGATTGCACGGTCACGCTGTCCCTGGCTCTTGTTGCCATGGATCGACGCTGCGTTGTAACCGTCGGCTACAAGGCCTTTCATCAGTTTTTCAGCACCGTGTTTGGTGCGCGAGAAGACAAGCGTCAGTGCGTCCATGTCCTGTGACAGGATCTTGCGCAGCTTTTCCGGCTTCCCGGGCTTGCTGACAAAATGGATGGATTGAGTGATTTTGTCTGCGGCCTTGCCCGGAGGTGAAACCTGCACGCGCTGAGGGTTGGTCAGGTAGGCGCGGCTGAGTTCCTCCATCTGTTTGGGCATGGTGGCCGAGAACAACATGGTTTGTCGCGGGGTGCCAAGCTGCGGAGCGATCCTGCGCAGCGCATGAATGAAGCCCATATCCAGCATCTGGTCAGCTTCGTCGAGAACAAGGTGCTTGACCGAGCTGAGGTCAACGGCGCGGCGATCCATCAGGTCGATCAGGCGTCCGGGTGTCGCGACGAGGATATCAGTTCCGCGCGACAGGAACATGATCTGTTTGTTGATCGATTGACCGCCAACAACAGTGGCGACGCGCAGTTTGGTGTCCTTGGTCAGGTTGCGCAGACTATCCGCGATCTGGTTGACCAGTTCGCGGGTGGGCGCAAGGATCAGAGACTTGGCCATTTTGGGCGCGGGTTTGCCGGGTTGGGCCAGCAGGTGATCGATTAATGGCAAGCCAAAGGCCAGTGTTTTTCCGGTCCCCGTTTGGGCCAGGCCAAGGATGTCATGGCCGTTCAGGGCCAGCGGGATGGCCTGGTTCTGGATAGGGGTGGGCTGAGAAAAGTTAGCACGTTTCAGTGCGTCGTTCAGGGCCGGCGCAAGGCCGAGCATGTCGAAGTCGAACAAATAGCATTCCTTTGTAACCCGCTGCCGAAAAAGGGTCAGGGGACAAGAGTGACAGGCCACGCAATGCGCGCGACCAGCAAGGGTTTAGCGAGGCCTCGGAACGTGCAGGCGAACCCTGCATCATCCGGCCGTCGCATCAAGAACCCTGCGTGAATGGGAACTGAAGAAAGTATGAGGCGCTGTGGGGCCGCGCTTGCGGCCCGCCAATGCTCACGCGTCAGCGCCGTGTTGACCGGCACATGAGGCCTAAGCGCGAGAATGTCAAGCTTTAGTGTGAATTACAGGCGCCGACGCTGTTACGCCTGATCCCAGCGATTGACGACCGTATTTGATACATGGCGCCTTTTCTTAGTACTCAGTCTTTTGACCTGTTGCCGAAGGTCATTCTGGAAAGCACATCATGACCGTCTACCAAACGGTGCTTTATTACAGCTGCGACGTGAACGACGGTCAAGGCAAGCATGGAATAGGCGAGCCACTTGTGAAGAAATTCCATCGCATCTTCGAGATTTAACCCCCAGAGGGTTTTCAATGTTGGAAAGACCTTTGGCATAGAAAGACCAAACCACTTTGCTCCATGCCCTCCAAAGTCAATTTCGGCCCAGCCAACAACGATAGTTGCTAAAGGCAGGAGATACAGTCCGAAATGCCCGAAGTGTGATCCTACTTTTTCCCACCGCGCGAACGATACGGGAAGTGGTGGTAGTGCGTTGGTCAATCGGACCACTATACGCACCACCAGCAGCACAAAAAGCGTCACACCGATAGAGATGTGAAGTCGAAACAAAAGTTCCTCGACTGCTGAGTCATCGGGTACCAATGACGTCATCGCAAATCCGCATACCCACATGAAGATGAAGCCGGCGGCCAGAATCCAGTGTAATACTCGTGCTGATAGTGCGTAGCGTTCCATTTTACTTCCGTTAACTAAACTTCGAAGGCCCATTGCCATGAGGCATTGCGAGCTGCCATCGGAGATACGTGAAGTAGCCGGATTGCGCGTAGGCGGCTAGAAAAATTCGCGAACGGTTACTTCTCGACCACTCACGGATCAACTGCTAAATATCAGTGATGAATTTTGTTAGTGTGCAAATTGCTGAACACGGCCGGAGGGCCGTTGTGAACAAGGTGCTTTTGGTCACATTGGTTGGCGCTGGATTCGCGGTAGTCCTCGAGCCCGATCACACAGAAAACCTGCCGTTTCTTGCCGCTTTTGGTTTATGGGCAACTCACATTCTGTTTGCGGCGGCTATTTTTCTAACCGGAGTTTGGGTGCTTGAGAGATGCGGCGCGCGCTCAACTGTTTCGGTTGGTCTTTCAGCATTGGCATTGCCTTTTATTTTTGCACCCATTTCGCTGATTTTGGATTATGGATTTGGACACCCGGATGATGAGCTCGTGGCAGGGGCATCACTGGCCGCGGTTTATTTTGGCGAAGTGGTGGCGGTTGCGCCGGTGACTTTAATCATTGCAGCCATTGTTGCGTTCGCCCTGCACCTGCGCAGCGGCTCTGTCGTGGAAGAGACCTCAGCTTTCCCAGATACCCCATCATTGAGGAGCCTGATCGAAAACGTTCCCCATACATTGGGTGATAACATAATCTGCGTTCACGCTCAGGATCATTATGTTGAAATCATTACCACTGAAGGACGTGCCCTGGTTAACGAAAAATTTGGGTCGTGCGTGGACAGACTAAGGCCTTTAAAGGGAATACAGTGTCACAGATCTCATTGGGTCAGTCTGGACCACGTCAAGGAACTCACCCGATCAGGAAGCGCGTTTCTATGCGTTCTAAGCAACGGAGATGCTGTACCTGTCAGTCGTAGAAGGTACTCTGATTTGAAGAAAAGGTTGTGAGCGCAGATTGTTTCTTTCGCACTTGCATTGTTGTGTTCCGTTTCGGATGAGATGGTTAACGAGCTAGGACATTGAGTGTAGAAGCTTCTTTTTTGGAACCACTCTCATTACTTCTGCTAATACTTTAGTGAAATGGTGGTGTATGGGAACGGTCATCCCTGAGTATTAAAAAAACATTAAAACGTAGTGCGTTACCCGTTGCTTCAGTGTTGCGTTAAACATTGACCTAGCGGGCGATTTCACGTATAAGTTGTGTCATGCTAGAAGAAGTGGGCGACGGCCCCGGGGCGACCCGGTGGCCGTTTTTCGTTTCTCTCGTGCGGAAAAACTCACGCATGAGGTCACAGGCAAACATGACTTTGATTACCCCGGAAGAGCGGATTTCTCAGACGGCTGACTTGTTGCAGTCTCTTGAAAGATCCATTCGCGATCTGCGCCAAGCAGCGGAAGAACTGCGCAGGCAGATTGGAGCCGGGGAGGATGCAGATCTTGCTGGTTCAGCCAAGCAACTCGGGCAGCTGGAGGGGCTGATCCGAAGTTGTCAGAAAGTGGAGACAAGCTTTGTCGAACAACATCACAGACAAGCCGGAATTGCCCAAGGGGGGTATGCGCTCGACCTTGAGCGCGCTCGATTTGAAATCGGGTGCAGGTTGGCTCGCCTCCGCCGATGCTGCGGTGCGGGACAGATTTCTGAGTGAGATCGGGGAGGGGGGGCTGTGTGCCCTCCCTTTCCTGTTCGAATTCTGGGCGTTGCCGCATCAATTGCCGCCCGAAGGTGACTGGCGATCCTGGGTGATCATGGGCGGGCGCGGGGCAGGCAAGACGCGGGCTGGCGCTGAGTGGGTGCGGTCTGTGGTCGAGGGGTCTTTGCCGTTGGATAAGGGGGCGGCGTGTCGTGTGGCCTTGGTTGGTGAGACCTTTGATCAGGTGCGCGATGTGATGATCTTTGGCGATAGTGGGATATTGCAGTGCTCGCCGCCAGATCGGCGACCTGTTTGGAAGGCATCGGAACGGAAACTGGCCTGGCCCAACGGGGCCGAGGCACAGGCGTTTTCGGCGCATGATCCCGAGGGGTTGCGCGGCCCTCAGTTCGATGCGGCTTGGGTGGATGAGATGGCCAAGTGGAAGAAGGCGGGCGAGACCTGGGACATGTTGCAGTTTGCGTTGCGGTTGGGAGAGAGGCCGCGGGTCTGCGTGACCACGACGCCGCGCAACGTGAAGGTTTTGAAGGATTTGTTGGCTTCTCCGTCAACGGTCGAGACCCACGCGCCGACCGAGGCGAACCGGGCCAATCTGGCGGAGTCGTTTCTGGAGGAGGTGCGGGCGCGCTATGCGGGAACGCGGCTGGGGCGGCAGGAGTTGGACGGGGAGCTGCTGTCGGATGCGGAGGGCGCTTTGTGGACGGGCTCGATGCTGGAGGCGGCGCGCTGTGCGCAGGTGCCCGATTTGGATCGGATCGTGGTGGCACTGGACCCGGCGGTGACGGCGGGGTCGGATGCAGATGCCTGTGGGATCGTTGTTGTGGGCGCGCAGGTGCAGGGGCCTCCCAAGGAGTGGCGCGCCTATGTGCTGGCGGATCGGACGGTGCAGGGCGTTGGCCCGGCGGGTTGGGCGCGGGCGGCGATTGATGCGATGGACGAATTCGGGGCCGAGCGGCTGGTGGCCGAGGTCAATCAGGGCGGGCAGTTGGTGGAAGAGGTCGTGCGGCAGGTGGACCCTCTGGTGCCTTATCGGGCGGTACGAGCCTCACGCGGGAAGGTCGCGCGGGCGGAGCCTGTGGCGGCATTGTACGAGCAGGGGCGGGTTTCGCATGTGGCCGGGCTGGACGCGCTGGAGGAACAGATGTGCCAGATGACCGCGCGGGGATTCGAAGGGCAAGGCTCACCCGACCGGGTCGACGCGCTGGTCTGGGCGCTGCATGAGCTGGTTGTGGGACTTGCGGGGGCGTATCGGCGGCCTAGGGTGCGGAGTTTGTGAGTTTGGGGTTCGCGGATATGCGCAGGCACCTTAGATGCATAGAAAGAATTATCATGTTGAAACAATGCTATACCTATGCAAGTCACAACGCATGGAAAACAAGAGTGACCTTCGAGCTCAAAGAGGAAAGCCAACTAAGCGTCAGCGATGGAAAGCGGGCGCCATAGTCGAGATTCCTTTGGGTCATGAATGCTGGGCCTATGGACAGTTGGGCGAAGAGTATTTTGTCGCTGTATTCGAAGGATGCTTTTCCACACAACCTTCAGTAGAAAAGCTGCTTCAACGACCAATCCTGTTCAAGAGCTGTGTCTACCGGGACGTCGTCAGTCGCGGCTATTGGCTCAAAGTTGACCAGGCCGAACCTCGCCAGGACGTCCTGCAAGAAGACTATCGCTTCAAGCAAGACAGGATAACTGGCGCATTATACCTTCATCATTCGGATTTTTCGCATCAGGGGTATGAAAATCCCGCACTTCTTAGTGAGTGTTGTGGATTGGAACCTGCGGCCGTCTGGGAAGCAAGCCACGTTGAAGACAGGATAATTGCGAATCGCGATGGGAAGTTATGCAAATGGGTGGAGAGCCTTGCAATTGACGTTGCCAAAGTTCCCGCTTCTCAGAATGATCTACACTGATTTTTGGTGCGGCATCTCCTCAATAGGCCCAACACTATGAGTTCAGATTTACGAAAACTTCAAAAAGCAGTCTGCAACGAGTTTAATGTAGAACCTTACGCGGCATTCCTCGGCGATAAAGTCGGGATATCACAATCGGCGCTGGACGGAGTGCTCCCACTCAACGGACTTAGACATCCCTACACCTCTGGTACAACTGGTTGGTACTTGTGGGGAGGGGAAGAACTTTCTGATGCAGCCGACTTTTTTAAGCCTCTTCATGTGGGTCACTTACAAGAGCGTTGCAAGCTGAGCTTGAAGTACCTTCTGTTGCCAGCTGGCTGGCGGTTTTTGACCGATGGTTCGTACGAAGATATTTGGTTTGATGCGAGCCTGCTCAATATCTGAACCGTTGCGCACCCCCCGTACGCCCTGTTCCCAAGCCCTAAACTTCTTTCCCTCATAACTCCTTTCAACAAGCCGGGCAGAGCGGCGGCAGAAAGGAGCACAGATGGTATTCGATTTCTTGCGTCGTGGATCGGCTGGGGAAGCGCCCGAGGCTAAGGCGAGCGCGGCGGGGCCGGTGGTTGCGTGGCAGACGGGTGGTCGCGTGGCGTGGAGCCCTCGGGATGCGGTGTCGCTGACGCGGACGGGGTTTTCGGGGAATCCCGTGGGGTTCCGCTCGGTCAAGTTGATTGCCGAGGCGGCGGCGGCTTTGCCCTTGGTCTTGCAAGATCAGGCGCAGCGCTATGAGGTGCATCCGATCCTGAGCCTGATGCGTCGTCCGAATGCGGCGCAGGGGCGTGCGGAGTTGATGGAGGCCTTGTTCGGGCAGTTGCTGCTGTCAGGCAATGCTTATGTCGAGGCGGTGCAGGCCGAGGAGGGCTTGCCGGTTGAGCTCCACATTTTGCGCTCGGACCGGATGAGCGTAGTGCCGGGTACGGATGGGTGGCCCAAGGCGTATGACTACGCGGTCGGTGGCAAAAAGCATCGGTTTGCGGCGGAAAACATCTGTCATATCAAGTCGTTCCACCCGCAGGATGATCATTACGGGTTCTCGCCGATGCAGGCGGCGGCGATGGCGATTGATGTGCATAACAGCGCGTCTCGGTGGTCGAAATCGCTGCTGGACAATGCGGCGCGGCCCTCTGGGGCGCTAGTGTGGAAGGGCGGCGATGGCCATGGGGTGATGGCCGAGGATCAGTTTCGTCGTCTTTCAGATGAGATTGAGCAGAACTATCGCGGGGCGCGCAATGCGGGTCGTCCGATGGTTCTGGAAGGGGGGTTGGATTGGAAGCCGATGGGTTTCTCGCCCTCTGACATGGAGTTTCAAAAGACCAAGGAAGCCGCCGCCCGCGAGATCGCGCTGGCCTTTGGGGTCCCGCCGATGCTGCTGGGGATCCAAGGCGACGCGACCTATTCGAACTATCAGGAGGCCAATCGGGCGTTCTATCGCCTGACCGTGCTGCCCCTGGTGACGCGGGTGGCGGCGGCAGTGTCGGAATGGTTGGCAGGCTTTACCGGCGAGGAATTGATACTGAAACCGGATATGGATCAGGTGCCCGCCTTGGCCGCTGAGCGGGATGCACAATGGGCGCGGGTCAATCGGGCGGAGTTTCTGACGGACGCGGAAAAGCGGTCTCTGCTGGGGCTTCCGGAGCGTTCCGATGTCTGAGGGGTATCCTCCGTTCGACTGCGCGCCGGGCCTGCGTCTGGCCGCGCATGAGCGGGTGGCTGAAATTCAGCACGCACATCTTTGTCGGCGGCTGGATCAGATCGAAGAGATGATGGAGCGACTGGAGCGACGGTTATGGCTGACGGTCTATGGCGTGGCGGCGGTGATATTGGCGCAGGCGTTTCAATCATTCCTTGTAGTAACACCATAAGTTCAGTGGGTTACATGGAGAAGTTTATGGATTTGGAACACAAATTCGCCCGGTTCGGCGATGGATTGTCGGTGACCGAAGATGCGGTGATCGAGGGCTATGCCAGCCTGTTTGGTCACGTCGATCAGGGTAGCGACGTGGTGCAGAAAGGTGCTTATAGCGCCTCGCTGGCTGGGCTGTTGAAGACAGGTCAGCGCGTCAAGATGTTGTGGCAGCACGATCCGGCGCAGCCTATTGGCGTTTGGGACGAGGTGCGTGAGGACGACAAAGGCCTGTGGGTCAAGGGTCGTCTGCTGGAAAGCACTCAGAAGGGCTGTGAGGCGGCCGAGCTGATCCGGGCGGGTGCCATTGACGGGCTGTCGATCGGTTACCGCACCAAGCGGGCTGTGAAGAATGACAAGGGCCAGCGGCTCTTGACCGAACTGGAGCTGTGGGAGGTGTCGTTGGTGACTTTCCCGATGCTGCCCAGTGCGCGGGTGGCGGCGAAGGGTATCGACCCTGATGCCGAAGAGACCCTGCGCAGTATTGCCGAGGTGTTTGACCACGCCCGGCAGGAGCTGGCGCGAACCTAGCGCGCCTCAAACCCACCCCCAAGAAGGAAGAGCTGATGAGCAAGACCGAAACCCCGGCCTTGACCGGAGAGGGTGTGCCCCTGGTTCAGGAGGTGAAGCAGGCGATGACTGGCTTCGTGAATGAATTCAAGAGCCTGAAGGCCGAAGTTAAAACAAAACTGCAACAAACAGAAGAGCGACTGACTATGCTGGATCGTAAATCAACCATCGCGGCACGTCCGCATCTTGCGGCCTCGATCCTAGAGGGCGCGCCGCATCAAAAGGCCTTTGACGCCTATGTGCGTTCTGGTGACGATGATGCACTGCGCGGGCTTGAGATGGAGGCCAAGTCCCTGTCGAGCGCAGTGAATAGCGACGGCGGTTACCTGGTCGATCCGCAGACCGCGGAGATCATCAAGTCGGTGCTGAAGTCCACCGCTTCGATCCGTTCGATTGCGTCGGTGGTGAATGTCGAAGCGAACTCGTTCGATGTGCTGATCGACCATACCGATGTGGGCGCGGGCTGGGCTGACGAAGCTTCGGCAGCAACCGAGACGGCGACCCCTTCGATCGATCGCATCTCGATTGCACTGCATGAGTTAAGTGCATTGCCCAAGGCCTCGCAACGTCTGCTGGATGACAGTGCGTTTGATGTCGAGGGCTGGCTCGCCGGTCGCATCGCTGACAAGTTCGCCCGCGCCGAGGCGGCGGCGTTCATCTCGGGTGATGGCGCGGACAAGCCAAAGGGTATTCTGGATCAGGCCAAGGTGGACAATGACGTCTGGGCTTGGGGCAATCTGGGCTATGTGCCGACCGGTATCGACGGCGGTGTCGATGCGGATGCAATTGTCGATGTGGTCTATGCACTTGGCGCGCAATACCGCGTCAACGGTACCTTCGTGATGAACTCGAAAGTCGCCGGTTTGATCCGCAAGCTGAAGGACAGCGACGGCCGCTTCCTGTGGTCGGACGGTCTGGCCGCCGGTGAGCCTGCGCGTCTGATGGGCTATCCGGTGCTTATCGCCGAGGACATGCCTGATGCGGCGACCAACAGTTTCTCGATTGCTTTTGGCGACTTCCAGGCGGGCTACACTATTGCCGAACGTCCCGATCTGCGCGTGTTGCGTGATCCGTTCAGCGCCAAGCCACATGTCCTGTTCTATGCGACCAAACGTGTCGGCGGCGATGTAAGCGATTTTGCTGCGATCAAGCTGGTGAAATTCGGCACCGCCTAAGCGGTGACGGATCCGGGGCGCGGGGTAACCCGTGCTTCGGGCGGCGGGCGCGGGCCGGGGTGAGATCCCCCGCGTTGTCTAGCTGCTCCCCTCCGTCCGAGCAACGTGGGGCGGCGCGTGCCCGTCAAATTCCAAGGATGCGGCCCGGAGGGGTCCGAGATTGCGGAGTGAATGGATGATGTTGATCGAAGAAACCGCCATCGCGGATGTGGCGCTGCCGGTGGATCAGTTCAAAGCGCATCTGCGGCTGGGCACTGGTTTTGCCGAGGGCGATGTGCAGGACGAGGTACTAAAGGGATTTTTGCGCGCGGCGATTGCGGCGGTTGAAGCCCGCACCGGCAAGGTATTGATCGAACGAGGTTTTTCGTGGAACCTGAACGGCTGGCGCAATCAGTCAGGTGAAGTTCTGCCAGTGGCCCCTGTGACTTCTGTTGATGCGGTGACGCTGACGGATGCGGTGGGTGTCGAGACGGCAGTGGACGCGACCGCGTATCGGTTAGAGCGCGACGGCCAGCGCCCTCGGCTGCTTCCAGTTGGGTCGCGTTTGCCTGCGATAATCACGGGTGGGTCCGTAAAGATCGCCTTTACTGCCGGTATGGCGGCGGATTGGGGTGGTCTACCGGCCGATCTGGGCCAGGCGGTGCTGCTGCTGGCTGCGCACTACTACGAATACCGGGATGAAACCGCGCTGGGGGCTGGCTGCATGCCCTTTGGTGTGACCAGTCTGATCCAGCGTTATCGGATGGTGCGCTTTGGCGCTGGGGTGATGCAATGAGCGGCCCGCGTCTGAACCGCAAGCTCGTACTTGAGGCTCCGATGCGCAGCGCCGACGGCTCGGGCGGGTATACCGAGACATGGGCCGCTCTGGGTACGCTTTGGGCCGAAGTTACCGCGCGTACTGGGACCGAGCGGCAGATTGCGGGTGTTTCAGTGTCGCGCGTTGGGTATCGTATCGTGGTGCGCGGCGCGCCGGAGGGGACCGCGGCTCGGCCAGCGCCAGACCAGCGGTTTCGCGAAGGTGATCGCCTCTTTGTCATTCGGGCCGTCGCAGAACGAGATCCGCGCGGTCGGTACCTGACATGTTTTGCAGATGAAGAGGTGGCGGCATGAGTTATTGTGTCTCGGCTGCCTTGCAAGCGGCAGTGTTTCAAAAACTTTCGGACGATGCGGAGGTAAGCGTCCAGTCCGGCGGAGCGATCTATGACGCCGTGCCCACGGGAACGGTTCCGCAGACCTACGTGACACTGGGTCCGGAGGAGGTGCGAGAAGCCTCTGACCGGTCCGGCGCAGGGGCAGTGCATCGGTTCACAGTATCGGTGGTGTCCGAGACGGCAGGGTTTGGTGCAGCCAAAACGTTGGCCGGAGCCGTTTGTGATGCGTTGGAAAATACCGAGCTGACGTTGAATCGGGGCCGCCTTGTGGGGCTGTGGTTCGAACGTGCTTCTGCTCGACGAACCGGAACCGGCGGCACGATCCGCCAGGTCGACCTGAGATTCCGCGCTCGCGTGGAAGACGACTAAGCAATCATTGGAGAGAGCATATGGGTGCCCAGAACGGTAAGGACCTGCTGGTCAAAGTGGATATGGATGGCTCGGGGCTGTTCGACACCATCGCGGGACTACGCGCCACGCGGATCAGTTTCAACGCTGAAAGTGTCGATGTGACAACGCTGGAAAGCCAGGGCGGTTGGCGTGAACTGCTAACCGGGGCGGGTGTGAAATCGGCCTCTATCTCGGGCTCGGGTGTATTCAAGGACGCTGGTACGGATGAGCGCGCGCGGCAGTTGTTCTTTGACGGTGAGACCCCGGGGTTTCAGGTGATCATACCCGATTTCGGTATCGTTGAAGGGCCGTTCCAAGTGACCGGCATAGAATACGCGGGCTCGCACAACGGCGAGGCCACCTATGAGATGAGCCTGGCCAGCGCCGGTGCCCTGACCTTTACTACGCTGTAAGCCGATGGCCAATCCGTGGACGGGCGAGGTGGCGTTGACCATTGATGGGGAGCGGCGGGTGCTCAAGCTGACTTTGGGCGCTTTGGCGGAATTGGAACAGGAGCTGGGTGAAAGTTCACTGGTTGAATTGGTCCAGCGGTTCGAAGGCGGAAATTTCTCAAGCGGAGACGTGTTGGCACTTATCGTGGCAGGGCTGCGCGGCGGGGGAACGGACGTGACCCGAGCCGATCTTCTGAGCGCGCAGATCGAAGGTGGACCGATCGCGGGCGCACGAGCGGCGGCGGAGTTGCTGGCGCGGGCCTTTATGGTGTCGGGTGGCGCATGAACGGCTTGGACTGGCCCGCTCTAATGCGGGCCGGGCTGGTCGGGCTGAAGCTGACGCCCGATCAGTTTTGGCAGCTGACACCTGCTGAGTTGCAACTGATGCTTGGGCAGGGCGCGGGGATGCCGGTGATGACCCGGGCGGCGCTGGACACCTTGCTGGCGGCCTATCCGGACAAGAGAAAAGGAGAGCGTGATGACGGATCGTGACGGATTGGAAGATCTTCAGGAACGCGGCGAGGCGCTGGGCGACTCGCTGGGCGACGCCGCGAGTATGGCGGCGGCTTTTGATGGGCAAATGAAACGGATCAGCGCTGCGTTTGAAGAGACTGGCAAGGATGTTGCCACGCTGGAGCGCGGCATGTCCGGCGGGTTGCGCAAGGCATTCGATGGCGTGGTGTTGGATGGAATGAACCTGTCGGATGCGCTGGATGTGCTGAAGAACTCGATGATCCGTACCGCCTACTCGGCAGCAATCAAACCGGTGACAGATCATTTCGGCGGGATGTTGGCTGGGGGGATCGGGAGCTTGGTACAGGGACTATTGCCCTTTGCCGACGGCGGCAGTTTTTCACAAGGCCGGGTGATGCCTTTTGCAAATGGTGGGGTAATCAGTGGGCCGACAACCTTTCCCATGCGCGGTGCTACCGGGTTGATGGGTGAAGCCGGGCCCGAGGCGATCATGCCTCTGGCGCGCGGCCCGGACGGCAAGCTGGGTGTGCGCAGTTCGGGCAGAGGCCAGGCGGTGAATGTGGTGATGAACATTTCCACACCTGACGTGCAGGGGTTTCGCCGAAGCCAGGGCCAGATTGCGGCCCAGATGAGCCGCGCCTTGGGGCGCGGCAATCGCAACAGGTAAATCAGGGAGCAGGTCATGAGTTTTCACGAAGTGAGATTTCCCGCCAGTCTGAGTTTCGGCTCGGTCGGGGGGCCGGAACGGCGGACGGAGGTCGTGACGCTGGCAAACGGTTACGAAGAGCGTAACACGCCTTGGGCGCATTCGCGACGCCGCTATGATGCCGGGCTGGGTATGCGGTCGCTGGATGATATCGAAACATTGATCTCATTTTTCGAGGCGCGCCAAGGCCAGATGTTCGGGTTCCGCTGGAAGGACTGGTCGGATTTTAAGTCCGGACTCGCCTCAGGGGATGTCGATATGAGTGATCAGGTCATTGCTCGTGGCGACGGCGCACGGACCGAGTTCCAACTGATCAAGACCTACAGCTCGGGCGGGTTCCGCTATGTGCGGCCGATCGTCAAGCCGGTTTTAGGCACAATCAAGCTGGGGCTGGATCAGGATGAGGTGCGTGAAGGCGTGGACTTCGAAGTCAATTTGAACGCGGGGTTGATCACCTTTGTGACGCCGCCTGCGGAACAGGTCGAGATCACCGCCGGGTTCGAATTCGATGTCCCGGTGCGGTTTGATACCGACAGTATCCAAACCAGCGTTGCCAGTTTTCAGGCCGGTGACGTGCCCAACGTGCCTGTTGTCGAGGTACGGATATGACGAGCGGAAACAAACTGGGCTTGCAGGCTCATTTGCAAACCGGGCTGACCACAACCTGCCGGTGTTGGGCTATCAAACGTACAGACGGGCTGGTGTTCGGGTTCACCGATCATGACCTGGAGTTGTCTTTCGATGGGATCACATTCAAGGCCAGTACCGGCATGACAGCCTCGGCGATAGAGCACGCGACGGGGCTTTCGATCGACAACACCGAGGCTATGGGCGCACTGTCGGACGCCGCCGTGCGAGAAGAGGACATTGAAGCGGGCCGCTTTGACGGCGCCGAGGTACGTGCGTGGCTGGTGAACTGGGCTGATCTGGGCCAGCGCATGTTGCAGTTTCGGGGCTCGATCGGTGAGCTGCGGCGTGGTGGAGGTGCATTTCACGCCGAGTTGCGCGGGCTGACTGACTTGCTGAACCGACCCTTGGGGCGGATTTACCAAAAGCCTTGTACCGCCGTTCTTGGAGACAAAGCGTGCCGGTTCAATACTGATGCTTCTGGATATTGGGTTAAGGCGGATATCGCCGCTGTTTCGGAATCCGGCGGATTGCAATTGATCGGCGCGACGGCTTTTGCTGATGGATGGTTCGATGGGGGCCAGTTGGATGTTTTATCAGGCTCGGCATCTGGCTTGTGGGGGACTATCAAGCGCGACCGTCAGAGCGCGACCGGTCGCGAATTGACCCTCTGGGCCGGGATTGCAGGCGGTTTGGCCTCCGGAGACCGAGTGCGCCTGACTGCGGGGTGTGACAAGCGCATAAACACCTGCCGCTTCAAGTTTGATAACATCCTCAACTTTCAAGGATTCCCCGACCTTCCGGGTGAGGACTGGGTGATGGCAGTACCCAAAAAGGACAACCCGAACAAGGGAGGCAGCAGACGGTGAGCATACTCAGGCAGGATATCGTGGACGAGGCTCGCAACTGGTTGGGGACTCCTTATATTCATCAGGCTTCGGTTCGAGGAGCCGGCGCGGATTGCCTGGGGCTTCTGCGCGGCGTGTGGCGCGAAGTCATCGGTCATGAGCCCGAGGCCGTTCCGGTTTATAGCATGGATTGGTCCGAACCTCAGGGCGAAGAGCGGATGTGGGCCGCAGCGCGCCGACATTTGACCGAAAAACCTATGGCCGATGCGAAATCCGGGGATGTCCTATTGTTCAGGATGCGGGATCACAGTGTTGCAAAGCACTTGGGTATCCTGAGTGATATCAACCCATTGTCACGTTTTATTCACGCTTACTCCCGGCATGGAGTTGTCGAAAATACCCTGAGCGATCCCTGGTGTCGCCGTATCGTCGCCTGTTTCGAATTCCCGTTGGAGGGTTTCTGATGGCTACCATTTTATTATCAGCCGCTGGCGCCGCGATTGGCGGATCAATCGGTGGAACCGTCGCGGGTTTGTCGACTGCAGTCATCGGACGCGCGGTAGGTGCCACCTTGGGCCGTGTTATCGATCAGAGGTTGATGAGCCAGTCCGTCATGGGCGGTGGCAGTGAAGTCGTCGAAACCGGTCGCCTTGACCGGTTCAGGCTGACCGAAACGGGTGAGGGCGCCCCTGTCGCCACCGTATTCGGGCGGATGCGCGTCGGTGGGCAGGTGATCTGGGCCTCAGACTTTCTGGAAACACGAAGCACTTCGACCTCAACCCAGTCAACCGGGGGTGGGAAAGGGTCGCCTAAACCGGCCGAATTGAAAACAACCACGCATAGCTACAGCTATTCGGTTTCGCTGGCCATCGCACTGGGTGCTGGTGAAATCGCGGATGTGTCCCGGATCTGGGCTGATGGCGAAGAATTGGCGCGCACAGACCTAAACATGCGGGTTTATCGGGGCAGAGACAACCAGTTGCCGGACCCGTTGATAGAAACCATCGAAGGTGCCGGTACGGTTCCGGCCTATCGTGGGACCGCCTATGTGGTGATCGAGGATCTGGCGCTGGGCGCCTATGGGAACCGGGTACCGCAGTTTTCCTTTGAGGTGGTGCGTCAAGAACAAAAGGGTCTACCGGATTACGACAGCGCCTTGTCTCGTATCATCAAGGGCGTTGCTCTTATGCCTGGGACCGGAGAGTACGCTTTGGCAAGCACCCAGGTAAACTATACCAAAGGTGCAGGTCGCAGTTGGGCGGCAAATGTCCATTCTCCATCGGGTCAGCCGGATTTGGTCGCTTCGACCCGAGCATTGAATCACGAACTACCAAAATGTGAGGCTACGTCTCTGATCGTGTCATGGTTTGGCAATGACCTGCGATGCGGGCAGTGTCAAATCAAGCCCAAGGTCGAGCGTAAGAGCGAAGATGGAGAGAACATGCCCTGGACCGTATCCGGGGTTTCGCGGGCGGCGGCGCAGGTTGTCAAACGGGAAAATGACCGTCCGATTTATGGGGGAACGCCAGCAGACGCCTCGGTCGTTCAGGCGATCAGGCATCTGAAAGCCAACGGCAAGCGCGTCATGTTCTACCCCTTCATCCTTATGGATCAGATGAAAGGCAATGGCCTTCCCGATCCCTGGTCGAATGCCGACGACCAGCCGCACCTGCCTTGGCGGGGGCGCATCACGCTGAATGCTGCACCTGGTCAATCATGGTCTGTGGATCAAACTGCTGCGGCCGAAGCTCAAGTAGCTGCTTTTTTTGGGGGTTCTCAGGCTACGGATTTTGCTGTGGCGAACGGGTCGGTCACCTATACCGGACCGCAGGAATGGGGGCTGCGCCGGTTCATCCTGCATTATGCGGCACTGTGTAAGGCGGCAGGTGGAGTAGATTCCTTCTGCATAGGGTCCGAGATGCGCGGGCTTACGCAAATCCGCGGGTCAAGCGGATTTCCAGCTGTGTCCCAGTTGAAATCACTGGCGGGTGAAGTGCGAAAACTCCTTGGGTCAAATACCAAAATTGGCTATGCGGCCGATTGGACTGAATATTTCGGTTATCAGCCCAACGATGGCAGTGGGGACCGCTATTTTCACCTGGATGCTCTATGGGCGGATGACAATATCGATTTTGTCGGCATCGACAATTACATGCCCTTGTCCGATTGGCGTGAAGGAGACGACCACCTGGACGCCGACGGCGGGTCGAGATCGCTGTATGATCTGGAATACTTGCGTGGCAACATCGAAGGCGGCGAAGGGTACGACTGGTATTATGCCTCGCCGGAAGAGGCCGATGCGCAGGTCCGAACTCCGATCGAGGATGGCGCCCATGGTGAACCGTGGGTCTGGCGCTATAAGGACATCCGCAACTGGTGGGGCAGCAAGCATCACGAGAGGATCGGCGGTGTCAGACAGAAGACGCCAACTGCGTGGGTTCCTGGCTCCAAACCGATCTGGTTCACTGAACTGGGGTGTGCGGCGATCGACAAGGGCACGAACCAGCCCAACAAGTTTTTGGATCCGAAGTCTTCGGAATCTGCCTTACCTAAACACTCCAACGGGATGCGTGACGACTTTATTCAGGTGCAGTACCTGAAGGCAGTGCTGGGCTACTGGGGCGATCCGCAATTCAATCCGACTTCGGACGTCTACAACGGTCCGATGGTAGATTTGTCGAACGCCTTCGTTTGGGCATGGGATGCGCGCCCGTTTCCGACGTTTCCCAACCTGCGTTCCCAATGGAGCGATGGGGTCAACTATGCACGTGGACATTGGCTGAACGGTCGATCCGGTTCACGCACGCTGGCCTCGGTCGTGACTGAGATCTGCCACGGTGCAGGTGTAACAGAGATTGACGTCTCGGCCTTGTATGGCGTTGTGCGCGGTTACACGATGCAGGATGTCATGGATGCGCGGCAGGCTTTGCAACCGCTGATGCTGCGCTATGGGTTTGACGCGATCGAGCGGGACGGTGTGTTGTTGTTCCGAATGCGTGACGGGAGTGGGGCACTGGATCTGGACCCAGAACAGATCGCTGTCAGTTCGGACATTGAAGGCAATGTAGAGCATCGGCGTGAGGCAGAGGCCGAGATGACGGGACGGGTTCGCCTTCGGTTTGTGCAATCGGATGCAGATCACGATGTAGTCGCTGAAGAGGCTGTATTGCCTGACGACAGGACGCATGCCGTTGCCGTCAATGAAATGCCCTTGTCAATGACACGTGCCGAAGGCCGGCAGACCGTCGAACGTTGGCTGAGTGAGGCCCGGATCTCGCGCGAGACGGCACGATTTGCGCTACCTCCGTCGTTGATGCATGTGGGCGCCGGTGACGTCGTTCGCATCGCCGATACAGGCAAGGGGGCAGGCGGTCTTTACCGCATTGATCGGCTGGAACAGGCTGAGATGCAGTTGGCAGACGCGGTTCGGGTGGAGCCTGCAGTTTATACCCCGTCAGATCCCAAGGACGATGTTCCAGCGACAAAACCCTACATAGCGCCGGTTTCTGTATTGCCGGTGTTTCTGGATCTGCCGTTGATCACCGGCTCAGAAGCTCCGCACGCGCCTTATCTGGCGGTTTCAGCCGACCCATGGCCCGGCAACGTTGCCGTTTTTTCGGCGGCACAGGACGAAAACTATGCGCTAAGCGAAGTAATCGCGGGTCAGGCCGTGATCGGGTTCACCGAAACGCCACTGTGGCGCGCCAGTCCGGGGATCTGGGATGAAGGGGCATCGTTGCGTGTGAACCTGTTGGATGGGGTTCTTGAATCGCACCCTCGCTCGGCCCTTTTGAATGGTGCCAACCTTGCCGCGATTGGGGACGGTACAACCGGCAACTGGGAGGTTTTTCAGTTCGGCGATGCTGTGCTTCAACAACCAGGAGTCTATTCGCTTGGGAACCGGTTACGAGGGCAACTTGGGACCGACGCCATCATGCCGGATGTTTGGCCCGAAGGTTCGTTCTTTGTGCTGCTGGACAGCCGGGTTTATCAGACCGGTCTGCTGCGAACCGAACGGCGCGTAACCAAGCATTACCGTATTGGTCCTGCCACGCGCGGTTACGACGATCCATCCTTCGTACATCAGATTGAGGCCTTTGATGGCAATGGGTTGCGCCCATACGCGCCTGTGCACCTGCGCGTAATGCAGTTTTCGACCGGAGACGATTTTACGTGGACGCGGCGCACGCGGATCGATGGTGATGACTGGAGCGGTCTTGATGTTCCATTGGGCGAGGAAAGCGAATCCTATCTTGTCCGTGTCCTCGCGGCGGAGGGAACGTTGCGCGAACACGTAACCGGTTCCGCGAACTGGCACTATTCGCCAGCAATGAAGGCCGCGGATGGTCTCGGCGGGCCATATGAAATCGCAGTCGCCCAAGTCTCGGCCGCTTATGGACCGGGGCCGTTTGCGAAATTGTCGGTCGGGTGAGTCCCCAAATGCGTCCTGTCTTACATGGAGACGTCAGTGCGGCGGCGCGGGTCTTGATGGCCGCGCCGCAAATGGACCGGGATCGGCTATGCGCTCAAATGATCGCCGAAGCGGAGTTGGCCGATCATTATGTCGCCAATACCGGCCGATTGCATCCAGCCTATGGAAACGGTTCTTTGATGGCCGCGGCCCTCGAACGGGATCTGGCGGACGAGCCTGGTTTCGACGATGTCCAATACTGTCAGTGTTTTGAAACGGTTTTGCGTCACCTTATCCGTTTTCATTCTAGCCAGACGCACAGCTAACACATTTACCGGCCGCCAGGTCCAGCTCCAGTCGACCGTGCGGGATAGGATCTCCGCAATCCTCGCAATACCCGAATTCTCCTTCCTCTATTCGTGTTTGCGCGGCTTTCAGGCGAAGAGTTTCCATATCGCGCCGGGCTTGTTGGGCTTTTGCCATGGCTTGATTCTGTAGCGCGTCCATACGGCTGAGGCGACCCACAGCCTGCTGATCCAATTCAACAACTGATTGAGCCTCTTGCCCCGAGGCGGATTGCGCATCCAGTTCGACCAGCCGATCACTTATGCGGCGCGAAAAATACTGTAGATCAGTCTCGTTCATTTTTTGTTGCATCACACATCAAGGGTTTGCGTTTGGCCTTTTTAGGCCTAGATGGCTATTCTAGGCGCAGGAAAGGATCAAAAGCCATGTTCGAAAAGCGCAGCCACGTGACACCCGTCGACCCCGTTTGGGATCGCATCACCTCTGAGGCCCACGCGGCCGTAGAGAAAGAGCCCCTGATGGGCGGGCTGGTTCACGCCTGTATCCTGCATCATCGCAGCCTTGAGCGCGCTCTTTCTTACAGAGTGTCGGCAAAGCTGAGCTCTAATGAAATGTCGATGATGGTCCTGCGTGAGATTGTGGATGAGGCCTACGCTGATGATTCCAACCTGATTGAGGCCGCGCGTGCTGACCTGATGGCCGTTTATGAGCGCGATCCGGCCTGTCACCGGTTGCTACAGCCGGTACTGTATTTCAAGGGCTACCAGGCAATGCAGGCCTATCGCGTGGCGCATTGGCTGTGGCGCAAGGGCCGGCATGATCTGGCGTATTTCTTCCAAATGCGCTCGTCCGAGATTTTTGGGATCGACATTCACCCGGCTGCAAAAATCGGCAAAGGCATCATGATTGATCACGCCCACTCAATCGTGATCGGTGAAACCGCCGTGGTTGGTGACAATGTCTCAATGTTGCACTCGGTGACGCTGGGTGGGACGGGTAAAGAGGAAGAGCAACGCCATCCCACGATCGGAGATGGTGTTCTGATCGGAGCCGGGGCCAAAGTATTGGGTAATATCGAAGTCGGTAATTGCAGCCGTATTGCGGCAGGGTCGGTAGTTCTGCAGGAAGTGCCCGCCTGTAAGACAGTTGCCGGAATACCAGCCAAGATCGTGGGTGAAGCTGGCTGTGATCAGCCGTCGATTTCCATGGATCACATGCTGGGCAAAAACCAGTAACTGATCTTTTGCATCAATGGCTTGAGCGGTTGTTCTTTTTGGTCACGCCGCTTGAGCCGTCGTTTTTCCCGACTTTGATCTCGCAACTCCACCCGCCTTTCCCGATCAGTCGTTCGCCCCGCAGTCTCGGTTGGGTTGGTTGCTTTAAACGTGGACTATTCGCCAAAATAGCCGTTGAGTTCTGCGTTTTTCTCTACGGTAGATGTGAAGGCCAACAGGAGCATCAGCATTAGGAATTTGACCGCGTTGGCGAAGATCGTGGATCACCTGTGATACAATGAATTGATGTGTATCGAAGGTGGTACGTCCAGAAAATCGACCAAGTATCCGCAGGATCACGTCTGCTCACATAAAGCGGGTGAACAGCTGGACACCCCGAGTGATAACCCGGTGTGCCCAGATTTCAGAAAGCGATTAGGCCAGCATGACCATTGGGTTTTCGAGGTTGTCGACGATCGCCTGCAATAGCTGTGCCCCAAGCGCACCATCGATGACCCGATGATCGACCGACATAGTGACCGACATCACGGTCGCGACGGTCAACTCGCCGTCCTCTCCGACAACGGGTTTCTTGAGGCCTGTGCCAACAGCCAGAATACCTGCGTGCGGCGGGTTCACGATGGCATCGAAGTTGTCGATGCCGAACATGCCCAAGTTGGACACAGCAAAGGTTCCGCCCTGGTATTCATGCGGCGCTAGCTTGCGCTCACGGGCGCGACCGGCAAGGTCTTTCATCTCAGTTGAAAGCGCAGACAGTGACTTGGTGTCGGCATCCTGAAGGACAGGGGTGAACAGGCCACCTTCGATGGCGACCGCAACGGCCACGTCCGAAGGT
This sequence comes from Ruegeria sp. HKCCD7181, assembly GCF_057221055.1. NCBI lineage: Bacteria > Pseudomonadati > Pseudomonadota > Alphaproteobacteria > Rhodobacterales > Roseobacteraceae > Ruegeria > Ruegeria sp. HKCCD7181. The sequence continues at coordinate 339,012 of NZ_JBWVBC010000003.1, forward strand.
TTCAGTTGAAGCACTCGATCACCGGCCCAGACTGCATTGCACTCCGGCACCTGCTGCAGCGCGTTGGCAACGGCCTTGATGATGAAGTCGTTGACACTCAGCTTTACGCCGCGCGCTTCCAGTTGTTTGTTCAACTGGCTGCGGAACTTCAGCAGGGCATCCAACTTGATGTCGCGACGCAGGTAGAAATGTGGGATGGTCTGCTTGGCTTCGGACAGTCGCGCCGCGATGGTCTTGCGCATGCCGTCGAGCTTGATCTCCTCATACTCGCGCCCTTCGTACATCCGGGCAACTGCATCAGCCGATGGGCCAGCCGGAACCGCCGTGGCGGGTGCAGCTGCTGCCGCTGCCGCCGCAGGCGCTGCGGCCGGAGCCATTGCCGTCGCGCTTTCGACATCCGCCTTGACGATACGCCCATGCGGGCCAGAGCCGGTGATCTGCGAAAGATCGAGGCCCTTCTGGGCTGCAATGCGACGCGCCAGTGGCGAAGCAAAGATACGTCCGCCATCCGCTTTGACCGGAGCAGCCGGGGCAGGGGCGGGCGCCTCGGATGCCGCTGGTGCGGTAGCCTCGTTGCCCGCGTCGGCAGCAGGAGCCGTTTCCGGTGTTTTGGCTGGTGCTGACGAAATGTCAGCAGCGCTTTCGCCGTCTTCCAACAGAACCGCAATAGCGGTGTTGACCTTGACCCCTTCGGTGCCTTCCGGGATCAGGATCTTGCCGACAACACCTTCGTCAACGGCCTCGAATTCCATCGTGGCCTTGTCGGTTTCGATCTCGGCCAGCAGGTCACCGGAGGAGACGGTGTCACCTTCCTTGACCAGCCATTTGGCGAGCGTACCTTCTTCCATTGTCGGCGAGAGGGCGGGCATCAGAATTTCGGTGGGCATCTGTCTGTCGCTCCTTACCGGTAAGTCACTTGTTTGACGGCAGCGATCACTTCATCGGTGGTCACAAGCGCCAGTTTTTCGAGGTTCGCAGCGTAAGGCATCGGAACGTCCTTGCCAGTGCAGTTGACCACTGGTGCGTCAAGGTAATCGAACGCCTCCTGCATCACGACCGACGAAATGTAGCTGCCGACCGAACCTTGCGGCCAGCCTTCTTCGACGGTCACCAGACGGTTGGTTTTCATCACTGAATTGATGATTGCGCCAGTATCCATCGGGCGGATGGTGCGCAGGTCGATCACCTCGGCGCTTATGCCTTCTTCGGCTAGCCTATCGGCGGCTTCCAACGCGAACTGCATGCCGATGCCAAAGCTGACGATGGTCACATCCGAGCCTTCACGCCAGATACGCGCCTTGCCCAGTGGGACCGTCAGATCATCCACCTGCGGCATGTCGAACGAACGGCCATAGAGGATTTCGTTTTCGAGGAAGATCACCGGATTGGGGTCGCGGATGGCGGATTTCAGCAGGCCCTTGGCGTCAGCTGCCGAATAGGGCGCGACCACTTTGAGACCGGGCACCTGCATAAACCATGCCGTGTAGTCCTGGCTGTGCTGCGCCGCGACGCGGGCAGCGGCGCCGTTGGGGCCACGGAACACGATGGGGCATCCCATCTGCCCGCCGGACATATACAGCGTCTTGGCGGCAGAGTTGATGATCTGATCCATCGCCTGCATGGCGAAGTTGAAAGTCATGAACTCGACAATCGGTTTCAAACCAGCCATGGCGGATCCGACAGCAATACCGGTGAAACCATGCTCGGTGATCGGTGTGTCGATCACGCGCTTGGCGCCGAATTCGTCTAGAAGACCCTGGGAGATTTTGTAAGCGCCCTGATATTCGGCGACTTCTTCGCCCATCAGGTAGACGTCTTCGTCGCCACGCATTTCTTCGGCCATGGCGTCGCGCAGAGCTTCGCGGACGGTCTGTTGTTTCATCTCGGCGTCGACAGGCCAGTCGGGGGAAAGGTCGACCTTGGGCGCGGTTGGCGCTGCCGCGGCAGGAGCGGACGCCTCAACCGCCGCTGGGGCGGCTTCAGCGACCGCTTCGGCTGCGGGCGCAGCCGAAGGCAGGGCCGAAGCGTCTTCGCCTTCTTCGACCAGGATCGCGATGGGGGTGTTGACCTTGACCGCTTCGGTGCCTTCAGCAATCAGGATCTTGCCGACAATACCCTCGTCAACAGCTTCGAACTCCATCGTCGCCTTGTCCGTTTCAATTTCGGCCATGATATCGCCCGAGGATACGGTGTCGCCTTCTTTGACCAGCCATTTGGCCAATGTGCCCTCTTCCATTGTAGGCGAGAGTGCGGGCATGAGAATTTCGGTTGCCATGTCTTAATCGTCCTCTCAGGCGTAGATGTCGGTCCAGAGCTCATCCAGCGACGGCTCGGGGCTTTCTTTCGAGAATTCGGCGGCCTGATTGACGATCTCTTTGATCTCTTTGTCGATCGTCTTCAGATCGTCCTCGGTTGCGTGTTTGCCGGACAATAGCAGTTCGCGTACGTGCTCGATCGGGTCGCTTTGTTCGCGAACCTTCTGCACCTCTTCACGAGTGCGGTATTTGGCCGGATCGGACATTGAATGGCCGCGGTAGCGGTATGTCTTAACTTCCAGAATGTATGGACCCTTGCCTGCGCGGCAGTGCGCAACAGCCTTTTCGCCGGCCTCTTTGACCGCCAGAACGTCCATGCCGTTGACGATTTCGCCGGGGATGCCGAAGGCTTCGCCGCGGTGATAGATGTCTTTGGTCGAGGTCGAGCGCGCCTGCGCGGTGCCCATCGCGTACTGGTTGTTTTCAATCACGAACACCACAGGCAGATCCCACAAGGCGGCCATGTTGAACGTCTCGTAAACCTGACCCTGGTTTGCGGCACCATCGCCGAAATAGGTGAAGGTCACCCGGCCGTTCTCTTTGTACTTATCAGCAAAGGCCAGCCCCGCACCAAGCGGAACTTGCGCGCCTACGATGCCGTGGCCGCCGTAAAAATGCTTCTCTTTCGAGAACATATGCATCGAGCCGCCTTTACCCTTGGACAGACCACCCTCACGCCCGGTGAGTTCAGCCATCACTCCGCCGGGCTCCATGCCGCAGGCCAGCATATGTCCATGATCGCGATAGGAGGTGATGCGCTTGTCGCCGTCTTCAGCAGCGGCTTCTAGGCCTACGACAACGGCTTCCTGCCCGATGTAAAGATGGCAGAAGCCACCAATCAGGCCCATACCATAAAGTTGACCTGCCTTTTCCTCGAATCGGCGGATTAGCAACATCTCGCGGTAGTAGGTTTTGAGTTCTTCCGCAGAAACATTTGGTTTCTTTGTGGTTTTTCGCGCAGCCATCGTGGCGATCTCCCCCTTCCGGACAGATAGTTTAGCGTTAAACTATCTCTTAAAGCATTTCGAGCCGTCTGGCGAGTGAAAATGTGACGCGGCGTCGGTGAACCATTGAACTGGTTCGCTTCCAGCGGTTATGTGTGAAAAGCCAAACCGAGGGAGTGTGGTCGGATATGATAATCCTGCGTGAACCTAAGCTGGTGTTTGTAAAGACGAAAAAGACTGGGGGAACGTCGATTGAAATTGCTCTTGGGAAGCGGTTGCAACCGGGAGATTTTGCGTCGCCGCTGGCGCCGGAAGAAGAGGCACAGCGGCCGGGAAAGCGGCCGATTGTCCGGCAGTCCGTCAGATTGCTGAGAGAGCGGTCAGAAGGCGCCGTTCGCGCGCGACAGCCGCACAATGGAATAAGCGTGGTCAACAATTACCTTTCTGATTTGGCGGAAGGTTGCACAAGCTTCTGTGTTGAGCGCAATCCGTGGGACAAAGCAGTGTCGGCCTTCTATTTCTGGATGCATCAGCGGAGTATGAAGATCACGGCGCCAGATCGTATGTTTGCAAAATTCTGTTCTTCGCAACTGCACTATTTTTCGGACTTCAAGTTGTACGCCGAGAACGGGGAGCTGCGTGTCGATCGCGTTTTGCGATATGAAAACCTGCAGGTCGAAGTTGACGGTCTTCTGGCCGAGCATGGCATCGATGACATCTCGCTTGGGCAGGTGCGCGCCAAGTCGGGTATTCGCAAATCCGACCGATTTGAAATGTTCTACGGTGCCGATTGGGACAGCCGAAATGTCGACCTTGTCGCTGATGTATTTGCGGCAGAAATAGAGATGTTTGGCTATGACTTGCCAAAGGTTATCAAGTAACGCGTCTTCCTGACCGGTCTGATCGTTCTGTTCAGCTTAGTTGAAATCGAATGATGCAGTTACCGAATGACGATCTCATCCGTGCGGATCATACCCAGAACCGAGCGGGCTTGTTGATCCAGAAGATCGAGGTCAAGGTAAGTGTCTGAAAGACGGCGGGTCAGGTTATCCATTCGGGAAATATCGGCATTCAGCTCTGCCAGATCCCGTGACAGGAAATCCCGCTCAGCCGCAATTTCAACCCGGCGGAACAACCCATAGTCGCCTTGAACGGCGGCAAAGGTGAAATAGACGCCCAGCGTGAACGCGATCGAAAAGAAAACAACTGCACCTAGGCCGGGACGATGAGAACGGGTCACTATGTTAACCACCGAATGAAACTGCCTCGAAAACGTGCCCTTTCCGGGCATCTGAATTCACTATGTCACAGGTGATTCGCCTTGTGAATCCCCCGTGACACAAAAAAACCGGCTCAGTGTCAGCGCCAGGAAAAGGACCAAGGCTGAGCGTCTTTTTCAGGTGCTCTATTGGTCCAATGCGGCGACACCGGGGAGGGTTTTACCTTCCATCCACTCAAGAAACGCGCCACCCGCGGTCGAAATATAAGAGAAGTCCTGTGCTGCGCCTGAAGCGTTCAGTGCGGCGACCGTGTCCCCACCGCCCGCGACTGAAACCAGCTGTCCGGCGCGGGTCAATGCGGCTGCTTTTAATGCGGCTGCGTTTGTGGCGGTGTCAAATGGCGTCAGCTCGAAGGCGCCGAGCGGGCCGTTCCAAATGAGCGTTCTGCTGGCTTCGAAGGTCTCGCAGACTGCGGAGATACTTTCCGGGCCTGCATCCAGGATCATACCGTCAGCCGGGCACTGATCCGCCGGCAGAACTTGATGCGGGGCGTTGGCTTCGAATTTCTCCGCCACCACGATGTCCTGCGGTAGCACAATGGTGCAACCTGCCGTTTCAGCTTTGGCCATGATTTCGGATGCTGTATCAGTCATTGCGTGTTCGGCCAGCGATTTGCCGACATCCAAACCTTTGGCGACCAGAAAAGTATTCGCCATTCCACCACCGATTACCAGGTAATCCACTTTCTCGATCAGATTGCCAAGCAGGTCCAGTTTGGTTGATACCTTTGCTCCTCCGACAACGGCGGTGACAGGCCGAATGGGCGATCCAAGCGCGGTCTCGAGCGCGCTCAATTCCTGTTGCATCAGGCGACCAGCACAAGAAGGGAGCAGCCGGGCCACAGCTTCGGTCGAACTGTGGGCTCGGTGCGCAGCGGAAAAGGCGTCATTGCAATAAACGTCACCTAGCTTGGCCATACCCTCAGCCAGCTCTTCGCTGTTTTTGGTTTCCCCGGCGTGAAACCGAGTGTTTTCCAACAGCAGAACTTCGCCGGTGCTAAGTGCGGTGGCGGCAGCTTCGGCCTCGGGGCCTGCGCAATCGGCGGCGAATTTCACCGGTGCGTTGAACGCTGTTTCCAGCGCGGGGATCAATTGCTGCAGAGACATTTCCGGTACGGGTTTTCCGCCGGGCCGGCCAAAATGCGCCAGCAAGATCGGTTTTCCCCCCGCACTTAGGATGTCTTGAATGGTAGGCACGATGCGTTGGATGCGTGTATTGTCGGTTACTTCGCCGTCAGCCACGGGCACATTGATGTCCACGCGTACCAGCACACGCTTGCCGTTCAGATCCATGTCGTCCAGTGATTTCCAGCCCATCGCGCAATCCTTGTGTTTAAAATCCGATTTAGGCGGTTCTTTTCCTGCATTTTGCCTTCAGGTCAATGCGTCACTTGGCATTCGCGCGCCCGGCGCATAGTTAATTGCGCAAGACAAACGACAGGAGGGCCTCATGGCCGAGATCAAAGATCCCGAAAACACAATCATCATCGAGCTGAAAGACGGCAATGTCATCGTCGAGCTGCTTCCGGATGTGGCTCCTCAGCACAGCGCGCGAATGAAAGAGCTGGCGCGTAACGGAGAGTACGACAACGTTGCGTTTCACCGTGTGATCGACGGTTTCATGGCGCAGACCGGCGATGTACAGCACGGCGACATGGAAGACGGATTCAACTTGCGAATGGCAGGCACAGGTGGCTCGTCGTTGCCGAACGTTCCTGCCGAATTTTCTAAGCTGCCGCATGACCGCGGCACCTTGGGTGCTGCGCGCTCGCAAAACCCGGATTCGGCCAACTCGCAATTCTTCATCAACTTTAAAGACAATCATTTCCTGAATGGCCAATACACCGTTTACGGGCGCGTCGTTGAAGGGATGGAGTACGTGGACACAATTACTCGTGGCGAGCCGCCCGCGAGCCCTGACCGCATGGTCAGCGTCAAGGTAGCAGCTGATGTATAAGCTAGCCGCCGCGTTTGCCCTGCTGACCGGTCCGGCATTGGCCACGGGTCTTGAGATCGAGATCGAAGGCGAGGGTGCCAACGGCACCGTCACCGTCGACCTGTTCGAGGAACTTGCGCCCAAACATGTCGAACAGATCACCGCAATTGCTGCGGCGGGTCAGTATGACGGGGTTGTCTTCCACCGTGTAATCGAAGGCTTCATGGCTCAGACCGGTGACGTTGAGTTTGGCCGCCTGGGCGGTGACATGCGTCGTGCCGGGACCGGGGGTTCGGATCGTCCGAACCTGCCTGCCGAGTTCTCGGATTACAATTATGACCGCGGTGTCGTCGGTATGGCGCGCGCTCAGGACCCCGACAGCGCTAACTCGCAGTTCTTCATTATGTTCGAACCGGGTCCATTCCTGAATGGCCAGTACACGGTTGTCGGTCAGGTAACCGACGGTATGGACGTTGTGGACGCGATCAAGAGGGGTGATGGCCCCAACGGCGCGGTCATCGGTCAGCCGGATGCTATGAAAAAGGTCACTGTGACCGAATGAACAAAGGCCCGGCGCACAAATCAGCGCCGGGCTTTTTCGATGGGCGTCAGTCGTCCGGGGACATCACCTTCCAGATGATCGCGCCAACCGCGCCACCGATCAGCGGTGCAATCCAAAACAGCCAGAGCTGCGCCAGCGCCGGACCATCGGCGAACAGGGCCACACCGGTCGAGCGTGCGGGGTTGACGGACGTGTTCGTCACCGGGATCGAGATCAAGTGGATCAGTGTCAGCGCCAGACCGATGGCAATTGGGGCAAATCCTGCAGGGGCCCAATCGGACGTTGCGCCCAGAATGATCAGAATGAAGAACGCCGTCAGGGCAATTTCGATCACCAGTGCCGACGTCAGGGAATAACCTTCGGGCGAGGCATCACCATACCCGTTTGAGGCGAAACTACCGACGCCTTCAAATCCTGGCGCGCCGCTGACGATGACATAAAGCACCAATGCCGCTGCAATCGCGCCAATCACCTGAGCAACCCAATAGGGCAGCAGGTCCTTTGCTGGAAAGCGCCCGCCGATCATCAATCCCAGACTGACTGCTGGGTTGAAATGCCCGCCTGAGATATGACCGACCGCGAAGGCCATAGTCAGTACCGTCAGGCCAAAGGCGAAGGATACGCCCAGCCAACCGATCCCCACATCGGCAACACCCGCCGCCAGTACTGCGCTACCGCAGCCACCCAGAACCAGCCAAAAAGTGCCAAAGAATTCAGCCATGAGTTTTGATGCCATGAAAAGTCCTCCAGAAAACAATGGCTTTTAGGTTAATTCAAAAAGCGATTTTTGTGAAATCGTCTAATATGGGGGAATTCTCATCTTGATGCGTCAAATAAGATCCATCGGCGCACAGCAAGCGTAAGCCAAGCACCTAAAACTTCGTGATGTCGGCATTGAGCTCAATTCGGGCCTAACAAGTCTGCGGTTAACGAGAGCAAAGTGAGCTCGGCGGCGGGTAGGCTTTTCGTTACAATCGAATAGAGGATCAACCCTGCTCCGTCCGGAAAGGAGAATGGAATCCTCTGAAACGTTTGTCCGGGTTATTCCCGCCACCTTCAGAAACGGCGATATACTGTTGTCGCTGATTGCTACCATTGCCTAATTTGGTACACCCGAGGCTTTTTCATCTACGATCCGAAAATTGAGCGTTACGGACCTGAGGGCGAAAACGCACGCAGCTGCTCAAGTTTATGGTTGGATAATTCACCCTTCCGCTGGTGACACGGCCCGCTGATAGAGATGCCATGTGGTGTGACCAAGGATCGGCAGGGTGAAGATCAGGCCCAGAAACGCCGGAACCAGCGACAACAGCATGGTGACCGAGATGATCGCCGCCCAGGTGAGCATGACCACAGGGTTTTCCGAAACGACGCGAATGGACGTGAGCATGGCGGAAACGAAATTGGTTTCCCGGTCGAGCAGCATGGGCATGGCGACGACGGTCACCGTGAACAGGACAGCCGACAGAAATGCGCCGACGCAGGTGCCGATGGCGAGGAAGGTCCAGCCCTGTGGCGTGAAGAGTACGGTGTTCAAAAACCCGTCAAAATCCGAGAAGGATGCATTCTGCAGGGTGATCGCCAGCCAAAGCCGAACCTGATAAATCCACACCCAGAAAATGAACAGGGTGACAAAGGCCATCCAGCCCATTTCGCGCTTGCGTTGATTGGCCATGACGGTGAGGATTTCAGACCAGCCGAAATCCTCTCCTTTCTGCAGTCGACGGGACATTTCATATAGCCCGGCAGCGGCGAAGGGTGCGACCAGAGGAAAGCCTACAATGGCCGGAATGATCATCCAGATCTTGCCGAGCCAGACCAGGCTCCAAACAAACAGGATACCGAAAATCGCATAGAACAGGCCGAAGAAGCCGCTCATAAAGGGACGAGCGAGAAAGTCTGAAAACCCGGCTTTCAGCGACGCGGTAATATCACCGGCGGTCAACCTATTGACCTCGGGCATGGCCCGCTGCTGCGGCGTCTGATTGTCCGGTGGTGTGGAACCCGCGGTCTTGGACGTCATGACACATTCCTCCCAAAACATGGTACCGCACTGGTCCGTTCGCCAACAAACCTAGCGGTGAAACAGACATTCCTCCTTCGCATAAAAGTTTGCATCAGGTGGGGTATAAGGGCAAGGGGGGAGGATGGCAGCCAAGTCCGCAGAGAAGGCATTCCCGCATTTAGATGAACGGACCCAGAAAAAACAACGCCGCAGAAGATCCTGCGACGCTGCTAGCATTATTGCTTTTTCGGTAGGGCTTATTGCTTGACTTCGGCTGCCGGGTTGGCGCCTGCCTTGCCACTGCGGCCCGGGTTCAGAGGGTCATCCTGACGCTGTACAGAACCTTCGAAATGCGCTCCGCTTTCGATTGCGATGGTCTTGTGGATTATGTCACCCTCGACACGCGCGGTTGACGTCAGGCGAACCTTCAGGCCGCGCACTCGGCCAACGATGCGGCCGTTGATGACTACGTCATCGGCGGTGACTTCGCCCTTGATAGTCGCGGTCTCGCCAATGGTCAGAAGATGGGCACGGATGTCGCCTTCGACTGTACCTTCGACCTGAATGTCACCTGACGTCTTGAGATTGCCGGTGATGTGCAGGTCTGAGGACAGAACCGATGCGGGCGGTTTGGGCTTCGGGGCGGTGCTGGCCTTGGGCTCTGCTGCCGCGGGTGCCGTCGGAGTCGCCGGAGCGGCGGGTTTTGCTGCCTCAGTCTCTTTGGGGCCGGGCTCGTTGATTTTGCTCTTAGAAAACATTTCTCGCAGCCTTGATGTAAGTCATTGGGTTAACAGGTTTTCCGTCCACGCGCACTTCGTAGTGCAAATGGGTGCCGGTCGACCGTCCGGTGCTACCCATATCAGCAATATGATCCCCGCGCGAGACCCTTTGGCCGACCTTGACGCGGATCTTGGTGTTATGAGCGTAAAGTGTCTCAATTCCGAAGGCGTGTTTGATTTTCACCAGCCGACCAAATCCGGATTGCCAGCCTGCATGGGAGACGACACCATCGGCGGTTGCAAAGATATCGGTGCCCGACGCGCCAGCGAAATCAGCGCCGTTGTGCATGCGCCTTCCGCCGGTTTTGGGGTCGCGCCGGGTGCCGTAACCGCTGGTGTAACGAACCGCTGCTCGCACCGGGCTGGCGAAGGGGGCTTTTTCCGCAGCGATGCGATAGAGGTTCAGCTGATCCATTTGTTGCAGCAAGGTGTTCGCGCGGATCTCGTCGGGGGTCAGTTCCTCACCGCGCGTGCTGAAGGATAAAGGGGTCAGCGGACCGCCCATACCGCTATATCCACGCCGGACTTCTTCGATGATGCGATCTGTGGGCATGCCTGCACTGCGGAACATTTTGTCCAGCGGCTCGACCGAGATTACCATGGCCTCTTCGATCTGGCGGAAGATTTCCTCGTTTCGCTCCTGCATCAGCCGGATTTCCAGTTCCAGCTCGTCGCGTTGATCCAGGGCGCCTTGTGCGTTGGCGGCGATCTGGTCGCGTTCCAGAGCGGTCCGAGCTAAGGCGTCGGTCATGAACGTCATCTGCTCGGGATTGACCGAGGCTGCCATATAAGAGGCATCCCCGTTCGTTACCTGTTGCAGCACCGCCAGTTTGCCACGGGCCTCTTCGCGCTGTTTCATCGTTGCGCGCAGAGTGGTCTGGATGACCTCGATTCCGGTTTCCAGCTCACGGCGGCGGTTTTCGGATTCCAGCAGCTCGGATTGCATGACCGAGATTTGTTCAAGCGCTGCGTTGAACCGATCATGGGCAGCCAGAGCTTCGGCCGCGCGGGCGTCGCGTTCGCCGGACAGGGTGTTCAGACGTTCCTGATATGTGGCCTGATCGCGCTTTGCCTGTTCCCGAAAATTCCCTGATCCGATGCTGTCCATCAGCAGGATCGCGGTTGCAACGGCCGTCCAACCGACCATGACCGCAACACCCGCGACGGCTGCCACTTGGGTTTCCGAGCTCAGCCGGATGAACCGCGTATCGTTGTCGGATTTCAGGAAAACGCGGCGTTCTGGAAAGTGCCGCTCGAGCAGTGAGTGTAGTTTGATTGCCAGACGTGTTCGCACGCGCCGTACCTCGATAATCCCCATTGTCCGGAGCCGGTCGTGAGTGAGTGGCCGCTCCTTGACGCGATTGCATAAAGGGACGAGGGCGATGGGGCAAGTTTGTTGACCAGTGATACCTCGGAACCACAGTTTTCCCGCGTGAAATCGGCGGGAACTTGCCGAAGGCGCCGTGTGCGGGTCAGTCCAGTCCGGTGCCGGGGGCGGGCATGTCTTCGGTCAGAGGCCAGTAGAAATCAGGCGGTAATCCGGCCTCGGCCCGTTTTTCCTCGTTGAAAGGCGGTTTCAGGGTGCCGTGGAAATAACGCCGAACAAGGGTATGGAATACATCCTTGGGATCTGCATTCTCTCGCCCGCACAGGGACTCGTTATACCAACCAAAATCGATTTTTCATTGTTTTAGTCAGCGCGACCCCCTTGAAAACAATCAATGCATCGAACCGAAATACTTCCACTTCAAAAAGTTCCACGTGCATTATGGAACTTTTTCGCCCCAAAACCCGATCAAAAGTTCCATGTACTTGAGTTCCAGTCTTGATCGAAACGAGGAGAGAAGCGGCAAACAGGAAGAGCATTGGTTTTGACTTGGGCAATTCTTCTGCGTCGCTTGGACGGGATCCCGCAAGCCGAAACGGTCTCGCCCTCGGTGAGTCGGAGCTGTTGCCTGATGAATTGGCGCGAAGGGTGATTACTTGAAGTACGAGGTCCTCAAGCAAAATGCTTCAGTGGCGCAGGCAACTGCCAACTTTCTCAGCGAACATAAGGAGGAAGTTCCTCAGCGAGCGGCCAATAAAAGTCAGGTGGCAATCCGGCATCTGCGCGTTTTTCTTCGTTAAATGGAGGCTTCAAACCTCCTTTGAAATAGCGCTTTACTAGCGCATGGAATACTTCTTTTGGATCACTGTTGTCCCTGCCACAGACGAAGTTAAACCATTTCGCCCCATACGCCACGTGGCTGACTTCCTCACTGTAGATGATTTTGAGGCTTTCAACAGCCGCGGTCTCACCAGCTTTCTCGAAAACGTCTATCATTCCCGGTGTTACATCTAGCCCTCGTGCCTCCAATACCATTGGAACGATGGCTAACCGTCCTTGTAGGTCGTTTGCAGTATCTGATGCCGCGCGCCACATTCCATCATGAGCGGGCAGGGCTCCGTAGTAGCTTCCCATCGTTTCCAGGCAATCACAGATCAGATTGAAGTGTTTTGCTTCGTCGTCTGCGGCTTTCACCCAATCGTCATAAAATCCCATCGGCATCGGCACGTGGGCGAAGCGTGAGATAATATCCCAGTGCAGATCGACGGCATTGAGTTCGATATGAGCGACGGCATGAAGTAGCGCTATTCTTCCTGCTGGAGATCCCGGCTTGCGCTTTGGTACGTCGCGGGGACTGAGCAACTCTGGGTGCTGCGGGCGAGCTGGATGATCTGGTGGAATAGAACACCCGAGTTCAAGAACTTCACCCGTAGTCCGCGCAGTTTTCCAAACCGAAGCGTAGGCTCTTGATTTTGCTGTTTTTGCGTGACCATCCTTCGTGGAGAGCACATCGACCGCCATTGCAGTCAGCGTAGTCGGACGCTGTGTTTCAGCGTCTTTGTCAGTACGGCTAGACAAAGTGTAAATTGCTCCAAGGTCGGTGGAATTAGCAGAGCTTGGCTTTTAACCAAATGGCGCAACAAACTTTCTCAGGTTGCCCGCTATGCCTACTATGGGGCGTAGCCTACGTCCAGATTTCATGTTGCTGCGTGGTGTGAACCATCATGCGCTCCCGATACCAAGGCTGTGTGTCCGCGAGAACGCATATTGAGTGACCGGTTCATTGGAAGATCGGACGGTCGATGAGCCTCGATTATATTTACAAAACGGTCGTTTACACAATTGTCCAGAAGGTTCTTGCTCGTCTAAACGCTTTCGAAATCGTTTACTCAGATTTGTTTTCAATTTTTGACCTTCGCTAGAAATCGTCACGAGCAAAAGCTGCTAGGGTAGATTACTTATGTAGGCACTTAGTCGGATATTGTCCCCAACAAACTTTTGCCACGCCAATCTCCACTACCCGATTATGGGCAACCTGACATCGACATTTCCCCGTGCGACGAACTCGACAAATTGTCCTCTGTCGGACACCGAAACGGGGCATTTAGGTTTATTACCCTTTGGAGTTGGAAATCTCGGCCTCCATTTCCAACACCAATTGGCTCAAGGAAAGACCCAACGCATCACTAAGCCGTTGTAGGGTAGCAAGAGTTGGTTGATGTCGACAGCTTTCCAGCAGGGAGATGTAACGCATGCTTCTACCCGCCATGTGTGCAAGTTCTTCTTGCGAGAGTTTTTGGGCCTGCCTGTGACGTCTCAACACGATTGCGAGCGCGGCTATCATTGGGTCATCGATTCGTTCACGGTCCATAAAAGGACAAAGGGGCCAAAGAGCGGCTTGCGGCTATGAAGTGTACTGTGAATACTGAGTGGAACGGAAAGAAACTCTTTGGGAATGCAGATTCCAAAAAATCTGCTTGATCTGGCTCGTGCAAGGAAAGACGGAACATGTCAAAAAAGTTGTCTGACGATCAGTTCGCTGTGTTAGTCCAAGTTGTTACTGAAAAAGTTTTGGATGCAGTTTCGAGTCACGATGAGCAATCTACTAAAAGCGTAGAAGCAGAATCTCCGACCGTAGTGCGCAAGCGTAACCGCTGGCGCCCAGTATCGCCCTACACAGGCCAGCTTCACTTGAAGGTTTTGCCGGAAGATGAGGAGTGGTTTAAAGAGCTAAGAAGGCAAAACAACGTTCAGAATGGAAAGCTCTTTCATCTTTTCCGTAAGTTCATTGACGACAACGCGTCTATCTGTGCCGCTGAGTTTCAATTGACTGATCGCGTGCCTTGAAAGCGCCAACGAATCTGGAAAATGATGAAATTCACTCACAACCTGTCGTGTGCGAACTCCAATAAAACTGTTTGAAGTGACCAACACACCTGACGATTGCCGAGTTGGTTGCTGAAGTCGAAAGAAGACCACTAATTGCGCTGTTCAATTGCGGGTTAGTGGTCTCGTGGCGGCATACCGGACCCTCTCTAATCAAGGCCCGGAGCTAGAGACCTCGAAGTGGGTATTCACCACACGCAACAAATGCTCAAAGTCACCCTGGACGGCGTCCTCAAGAAAGGCCTGAATTCGTGCTTGCCCTACTCCGGCTTTTTCGGCTGCTATCTGACAACGTGCCAGCACTATAAAAGCGTTGGCGTTTGTTCCGGGCAGGTCGATGGTCGCAAGTTTTTTCATGTCCAATCCTCTTGTAGAATGCCGGGCAACCATTGCAGGTCGAAATTAATCTCAGGTATAAGAATTGGGTACTTTGCCCACGATCCAGAGACTGAAAAAAATATAACAAAACTCGCGATTATGCAGCGTTTGCGCTGTCGGCAGCCAGCCACCCGCTGCATCTGCACATCGGCCAATCGTGAATATTCTGTCAGTGCCAGCCTTAGACCCAAAGTTCAGAATGCTTCCCCACGCTATAAGGTCAGCAATGCGCAGAAAGCGGACTTTGCAAAGTGTAGCAGACTGCTCAAAGCGGGTATTCCTTCCAATAGCAGCGTATGCGGCTTTGAGCTGCGTTCCGCAAATCATTTAAACTGCACAGGACAGCAACATTGAGCCCAGAGTTGCCGATGTGGCAAGTAGCGTGCAACGCGGCAAGGGTTTCAGAAAGAGACATTGAATCTCGCCGATCTACAATCGGGCATACAATCTAAAAGAAATATTTCAGCCCAAAATACGGCCCCTGCTGCGTGACGTCATATGCGAACTCGCCTGAGCTGAGTGTGTCGCTATAATCAATACTGAAATACCGATAGCCGAACGTCAGCGCGACCTTTTCCCAGGGTTGGTAGTCGAATCCCGCGTTGGCCCCAATTTGCAAATCGTTTCCTCCGGCGCCGAAGCCACCCAATTCCAGAGATGCGATAGAGGTCCATTTTTCATTCAAGCGCCACATACCCCTTGCGCCCACGACAGGTTCTATCCAGCCTTCATCGCCCCCCAGAACCGGAAGCGTCATGGGACCAGGGGTTGAAACTGAAATTTCCTGTCGGATCGAATTCAAGCGCGCACCGCCTTGGATATCGACTGCGTATCTTTGATTTTTTCCCCCGTAAGTCCCGTCCGCAACGCGATACGCAGCGAGGATACCAAACCATTTTTGTCGGACGTCAACATTTACATCTGCGTTCAGTGGTCCCGGTAGGCTGGCATCTTGTTCGATGCCGACATAATTCGCATCAACGATGATACCGAAATCACCTTTCCACGCCTCGTATCGGCCTGCTGCTGCAAAATCCAAGACGTCGAGAACATCTCCCAGGCTCAAATCCAACTCAGCGGATTGCCCAGCGACCGTTGAGGTTCCCCGAGTGCGGAGCGGAGTGAACAGATAGAATGATGCGGCGTGACGCCAATTTGCTTCATCCTGTCCCGCGGCAGGCAGGGATTGCGCGACGACGGTCTCTGGGCAGGCCAGGATGGACGCAGAAAACAAAAGGCTGAACAGGGTTCCGGACTTTGGCATAGATGATCTCCACCGAAGTTGATTGAGGATATATTAGTAGTTGAACCGCAGGCCCAGGCCCGCACCTTTGTCGTAAGGGCGGTCGGAACCTATACCGATGAGAAAGTCGGCATAAATCGCTATTCCGGAGCTGAGGTTCTTGCCGATCTGCAACTCTGCGGTCGCTGGCCAAGCATCGTTTTCCCAGTCATATGGCGCTTTGATATCGGCTTTGGCCCAATACCCATCGCCAAACGGTTGCAGCGCAATCAACCGCATTGCGGTCTGGCTGATGTCGGTCGGGCCATTGTACGAAGCAAAATGCTGGAGCAAGGGGATCAGCGTCAGCCCTGATTTTGTGTTTGCAAAGGCGAACCCGCCAAAAGGCGCAATTTGATCGGACCCGGTGCCGATTCCTTTTTCCGGATCGCCAAGGTCCAGTATCCACTCCAGACCAATGGCCGACTTGATGGCCCATGTGTCGTTGAGCGGCCTCTGAGAAGGAAAGTAGATCGCTTTGAGGCTCGCTTTCTCGAAATTAGTGAACCGCGTTCCGGTCACATCTGTTGAGTTGTAGTGCAACTCATATTTCAGTTTCAGATCGGGCCGCAGCATATAGGCACCATCGATAAAGGCGTCCTGCCGATCAGCGCCATTGCCCAGATCAAAATACTGATACCGGATGTCCGTGTTGTTGACTGCGGCCAACGGGTTCGAGGCGTTCTCGTCTGCCATTGAAGGGGTCGCGACGATGCCAGTTGCCAATGCTAGGGCAAGCGCTTGGAGTTTCATACTGTTCCCATGATCTTTGAAGTAGATGTCAAACCCCGCGTTGAGCGCTTCGTTTTGCGGCGCGGGGTTTGCGTTACTCGTATCAGAGTCACCTATTACTCAGGCTGAATGTCCCGCTTGGCGACAAAGGCATCCACCGCTGCGACAGTTTCGGGACGAAGGTTCGCGATACCTTCATAGGGGCGTCCCGTCGCGGCAGGTTGATCGGGGTACATTTCCTTGAATTTCAGGTGGCGGGCAATGATCCGGTTGAACTCATGACCTGCCCACGCGCCGATCTCTGTCGATACGCTCTGTTCTTCGCGAGGATCTCGGAACAGGTTGTAGAACTTGGCCACGATGGCGTTTTCACCTTTGGCCGGAACCTTGAGCTTGATGTGTTCCTTCACCACCTCTTTCAGCGAGTTGATCGAGTAGATCAGAACATGATCTCGGCGCCCATGCGTATCGCCAATGAACATCAGGGACGTCTGATCGACACCGTCAATGATCCGGTCGCGGGGGATGGCATCCATCGCTCCGCCAATACGTGCTATCGACGTGAACAAGTCAGAGATGTGAATGATGTCCGATACTATCGAGTCTCCCTCGATCAGGCCGGGCAGGCGGGCAAACGCGTCCACCCGAACCCCTCCCTCAGAGGTATCGGCCTTGCCGCCGCGGAAGACCAAAGGTGAAAACCCACTGCCGGGAGCATATTTGGTGAAGTGACCGTTATCGCCCATCAAAACGATCAGGGTATTGTCTCTGAGCCCCAGCGTATCGACTTCCTCAAGAATGACGCCGATCCATTCATCCAGCTCTTCCATGCTTTCAACGAATGTACCGCCGTTGGGTGTCGTGAACGCCTCTTTCGTCGTGCGCGTTGTCGACAGAGGGACAAGAGGCCAGTATTGCAGGAAGAACGGTTCATCCCGCTCTGCTAGCAGGCGCAACTGTTCCATCGCTTGTGCCTGATAGCGGATGTTCATTTCATTGTATTTGTCCTGGGTCCATTTCTCACCCGGTTCCATATGGACTTCGCGGACCTCTCCACCAATGACAGCTTCAAGCCCTGTAATCATGTGTCCCGGATCAGGTCGAAACCAATCATCCAGCGTGTACTTGGAATTGTAGTTGTCTTCACCGATGGCCATGGTGATTTCTTCTTTAGCCGCGTCTTCGTTGAAGATGGCCAACTGGCCCTGCTGATGGATCGGAAACGCGGCGTAGTCGAAACCCTGATAAGTCGGCCAGGATTCCTGAATGTCGCCCATGTGCCATTTGCCAACATGCGAGGTATTGTAGCCTACGGATTTCAAAACTTCGGCGAGGGTGACCTCTTCGTCGGCAAGGCCAAAACCTGAAATATCGACGGCAGTATCACCCATCCCATTGCGATACGGCTGGCGACCCGTCATGAAGGCCACGCGCGACGGTGTGCAGGACGGCTCAGTGTACATGCGCGCGAACCGCATGCTTTCCTCTGCCAGCGCGTTGATATTGGGCGTCGAATACCCGCGGATGGCGTTCATCTCGGGCATACCCATGTCGCCAAAGCCCATATCGTCAATCAGGATGTAGAAGATGTTTGGAGGGTTCCCTCCGTTCTTCTCACGAAAATCGGCCAACAGTTGATCAACCTGCGCGTCGTTCTCGACCCAAACGGCCTCGTTTTGCTGCTTAAGTACATAGTACTCCGCATCATGCACGATGTTGCTGTCCTGAGCTGTCGCCGTGAAAGCAGAGCCAGCAAAGGCCAGTGTGGAAAGGAACAGTTTTGATTTCATGAGATACCCCTATTTCATGATTTTTGTGTTTTCAGACCTTCAAGGATCAGGTGATGGCAGTAGGTCGAAAGCGAGAGTTCGCTGTCCTCAGCCTGAGAGCGCAACATCTCTTTTTCGCTCTTGGTAAGCAGTGTTACGACACGTTCAGTGCGCGCTATGTCATCAGGCAAGGATGGGCGTCCAAACCTTTTTTCCCCCGATTTGTCTGCCTTGTCTTGCAATTGCCTAAGCCTACGTTTGCGAGATAACATTGCATGACAATTACGCGAGCTGCTGAATGGACCACATCAAAAAACGATCAGTGGAAGAAAAAACCTGCAACCCAAATACTCTTTTATTGCAGGATCCTTCGCAGTTCCGCGAGCTTTCCCAATGGGATGTCGAATTACGCCAACTCGAAAAAGGAAACATGAATTCGGCGGTATCTGTTTGGGCGGGGACTGGTCTCCAAATGATAGATTTGTCGTTTGACAAAGCCGTGTACCAAACCGGTGTATCTCGCCCCGACATTCTGGCGTTTGGACTACCAGACAAAGGGAGTGTACGGACTTGGCTTAACGGCTACCCCTCAGACACCGCTCTGATGAATTTTGGTAGCGGGGACCCTTTTGAAGGCGTGAGCAATTCAACGCTCACAGGCCTGACCTTTGGCATCGACATCCGAAGGGCGGAACGGGTCGCCGACGATTGCGGCCTTGATATCAGCACTGTGCGAAAAAATGCTTCGCGTTCGTTCGTGGGTGATGCTGGCAGATTTCATTCTCAGATCAAAAACAAAGCACGTTTTCTCATAGGTTCCGAGACAGGCCCCAGCACTGAAGGTGAAGAGAGCGATCTGATCCTAGAGCTTCTGGAAATGCTAGTGAACGATGAGAAATGGAGTGATAGAGGCAACAGCAAGAACAGAACCCGCTTGGCGCAAAAGGCAGTTGAATTCATGCGTGCCCATTTGATGGACAACGTTTCAATTGGAGAAGTATGTGCAGACACCCAAGTATCCGCATGTACTCTTCGTCGCGCATTTCAGGAAACTTTCGGTGTAAGCCCCAAACAGTTTTATCTAAGAGCCCGTCTCGGTGCAGTACGCCATGAATTGGTATCCTGCTCGCCAGATCAGAGTATATCGGACGTCGCAAATTCCTTTGGGTTTTGGCACATGGGGCAGTTTGCACGAGACTACAAGGCATTCTTTGGGGAACTACCGACTCAAACGTTATCCGGCAGAATGAACTGAAACAGAGCTTGGTAGCAGTCTTAGGCGCAAAGTTTATGTTAAGCCATTCTTGTTGCGGAGCCAATGTCAGATTTCCGTGGTTATGACCTGCTCCCCATAGAGTCCGCGTTAATAGGTTAGCTCTGTTCAGGTTTTGGTCTTCCTTTGACCGGTTAGCATATTCTTGTGGCGTCAGACCAGCGAGGCTGGAGTGAGGCCGGTTGTAATTATAGTCGGCGCGCCATGCCGCAATCGTGCGGCGGGCATGGTGCAAAGACGGGAACAGGTGTTCGTTCAGGCATTCCTCGCGCATTCTTCCGTTGAAGCTTTCCACCAAACCGTTCTGCATTGGCTTTCCCGGTGCGATGTAGTGCCAGTCGACCTTGCGGTATTCCTGCCATTTCAGCATCGCGTTGCTGGTCAGCTCAGTTCCGTTGTCTGAGACCACCAGGCAAGGATAGCCACGCAACTCGGCGATCCGATCCAACTCACGGGCGACACGCGCACCGCCGATGGAGGTATCTACCACGGCGGCCAGACATTCTCGGCTGAAGTCATCAATGACGTTCAACACACGGAACCGGCGGCCATCCTCCAGCGCATCCGACATGAAGTCGAGCGACCATCTCTGATTAGGCCCCTGCGGGATCGCCATGGGTGTCCTGGTCCCCACTGCGCGCTTGCGACCGCCGCGTTTACGGACTGTTAACCCTTCTTCGCGGTAGAGGCGGTACAGCTTCTTCCAGTTCACCTCCCAGCCTTCACGCTTCAGCAGGATGTGCAGGCGGCGATATCCGAACCGACGCCGCTCGGACGCCAACTCCTTCATCCTGGCGCGCAACGCGGTGTCGGCAGGACGCTTCGACGTTCGCCGATACACACGCGGATCGACCCCGGCCAGCGCACAAGCGCGTCGTTGATTGTAACCCTTGGTCTTCATTGCCCAGTCCACGGCATTCCTCCTTGAACCAGGCCTCAGAAGTTTTTTCCGAGCATCTCTTTCAGCGTCGCCACATCCATCATCTGCTCAGCCAGCATCTTCTTCAGCTTGGCATTCTCGGATTCCAGCGTCTTCAACCGGCGGGCATCCGATACTTCCATGCCGCCATACTTGGATCGCCATTTGTAGAACGTCGCATCGCTGATACCGTGCTTACGGCACAGTTCCTTCGCACCAAGTCCAGCTTGATGCTCCTTCAGAATGCCAATGATTTGCTCTTCGCTGAAACGGCTTCTCTTCATCGTCTGTCTCCTTCGTTGGAGAACAGGCTAACCTCAAACTGAGGACTTTTTAGGGGAGCAGGTCAGTTAGCGACGCTGAGATATTGGCAGAACGAGGCCTAACTTATCCGCAACACGAGAACTGCAAAGTTGGAATTTGAAGGTCCGCTTCGGGCTGCCTCCAGTCACTGTTGCGAACGGTGGCGAACGCTACTTCGAGCCTAACGCCGCTAATTCGCTGGAGCGGCAAACTCTCTATTCCGAATTTGTATTGGGCCGCAGCCAGCGTTGATACCGCCACGGCCCGCGTAGTATTGTGTCAATTCGTTGGGGTCACATCGACCAAAGTGGGTTCGCGATCACCGCTGGTTTCAAAGACGATCATCTCGTCTCCCATTGCTCCGAAGTCAATCTGCTTCATATCGACCATGTGCACCGTTCGGTCGTACATCGTGTGATAGTAGTAGACGAGGTTCAGGGAGTCCGCAGCGGTCGTGATCTGTGTTGCGCTGTACAGCAGATCGTCCGATTGCACATCGTCTTGAGCACCTTCCGCGGCATCGGCAGGGATATTGAAGTTATCCAAAATGCGGAACGCCTCGCGTACGGTGTCATAGCCACCTTGCGTCTCCCGCGCCGTCTGGGAAAAGGCGACTGCGCGGACAAACCGGGATGGGGGTGTGAAGTCGCCTGGCAGCCCTATCATGCCGCTCCCGGCGCCAAGGGGCGCGAAGGTCACGCCGCTTGCCTCAACTTCCGGAAGCCCGAGGGCCGATAGGTTTACGTAATTGTTTAGGTTGGTCATGTGCCAATCGTAGTTTGGCGAATTAGTGATCACCCCAAGCGGAGCATCGAAAATCGTCAGTTCGCCATCAATGTACTCAACAACGATCCTTCCGCCGAACCGGTCAGCAACCAACATATGAAATGGGAAGGGAAATCCGAGTGTCTCATCCACAACCCCGACGACACGGACATCCGCCAACCCGGTGGCAGCCTCTTCAACCGTCTCAAACTGGGAAAGAACATAGCTAGCGAGCAGATCGCCGGGAATCGTGTTGTCGGCAAGGTCAGGATCGTACTCCTGATACTCAGTAAATCCGGGCAGATAAAACAGTCCGGCGGTCAGTCCAGCTTCGTTGATCCCATCTGCGGGAGCCCCATGATCCAACATGCTGATACCGACCATCCCAAAACGGCCCGTCCAGTTTGCTCCGTCTTGCCCATCTGGCATTTCGCCTGCGGAATACGTGAAACCTCGGGGAATAATGTTGATCTTTGTCTCAAGATCGAACGGCCCCCATTCGGCGGTCCTAGCGCGAACGATGCTTCCATCCTGCCCCGTCAACATGATGCCTGTACATCCCCATGCCATCGATACAGAAGCTACAAAGGCTATGGCTGCTTTTGGCAGTGTCCGAAAAATATAAATTTGACGCATGGTCGTTCTCCAATTGGACTGGTCTCATGAACTCACTCGACCAAGCTACCACACCGGTTCTCAAGTTGGATGAAGTTTGCATGATCTTCAAATAGGCGAGAGAGACCGCCTGTTCCGTCGCTCGGGCTTTGCAAAGTCCGACCCTGAATGTCCGTCTTGGGCTGCCACCAGCCCATCATGCAAGTCGCAGAGAAATGTAACACGAGCCCAGAGCGGAAGTGCAAAAGGCAAACTTTGCAATCTTACGGCGGACGACAAATTCACCCATCACACAAAGGTTGAGTTTTCTCCAGCCGAGCGGTTACGCTCAAAGTCCGTCGCGTAGCAATTGCATGATCTCTTCCAAAGAAAACTTGTCTCAACACTTTAGCGAGGTTCCAAATTGCGTAGGTTTAGCAAATTCAACCGGGGTGCTCTGGCAGTTGGTTTCCTCTTATATTCACTGATTGCTTCACCGCTTGATGCGCAAGAGGTAGTTCCAGTGACCTATTCGCTGGAAGCAGGCGTGGTTTATGGACAGGGGGTCGTGACGAAAGAGGGTAAGAAGGTTTCGCGCGACTTGTGGATGGACATCTATCATCCGACCGAAGCCACAACCACGCCGCGACCCGCTGTAGTCCTCACCTTTGGCGGCGCATTCCATCGCGGCAGTCCGCGGCTTACGTTTCAATCGGGTGGTGCTCAGGATACCTCGATGGGCAATTATTGCCGTCGGTTTGCCGCGCGGGGCTATACGTGCTTTGCAATCGACTATCGGCTGACACCCGAAGGGCCTGTGCCGTCAGGGGAAGGGTATCAAGCAGATTGGATCGCGCCCGACAGTCTGTTGCCTCTATTGCCCCAAGCCAACCATATTCGGGGGACTATGGACCTGCCGCCGCTTGATTTCAGCATCCCCGAACAAGAGAAGACAATGGTTGATGGCGTGATCTCAGCTGCCGAAGACTTGCGCAAAGCGGTGCTGCATATCCGGGAATCCGCTGCCACTTACAGTATCGACCCGAACCGTATTGTGCTTGGCGGGTTTTCCGCAGGCGCAGTGACGTCTTGGAATGTTGCGCATGGCATGGGGGTTCCTGTCTCTGGTGTCTTTCTCCTGTCCGGAACTGACGCCGGGTTTGACGTGAACAAGGCGGTTACAGCTTCGTCAGACAGACCGCCGATCCTCATGTTCATAGGGCAGTATGATCTGCCGGGCGCGTTGTCTTCAGTTCCCCTCCTTGTCGCTCACTACGAAGAAGTCGGTGTGGAGCATGAGTTCGCCTGGGTGCCGGGCTTTGGCCATTTCTATCCTGCTGGCGCAGCCAGTTTGGGCGGCGATGCAGTGAGCATGTCTGTGGAAGGACGGATTACCGAGTTCCTCGAACGTGTCATTGGCACCGGGCAATGACGTCAGGCAATGTCATTCAGAGGCGCTGTCTATGAAAGACGAGACGCAACTTCGTCGGCATCTAGGAATTTGCAAAGTCTACGTTTGAATGTCTTCTTTGGGGCTGCGACTAGCCAATCATGAAAACCGCAGAGTACGGCGGCATAGAGCCCATTTCTACCGATGCTGCGTTGCGCGCGAATTAGCAAGAAGCGGCAATAGCCGCCATTCTGAAAGTCATCTATCGGCAGGTGGAGTTACCAGAAAACGGTTAGCTCCCTCCTTCGAAAACAAGTCTCTCAGGCTTTCAATGAAATATTTCACAACACGGCGTGGATTGTCCGGCAGGTATCCCAGAACAATTTTCAATGGGTCAGCAGGTGGGTCCAATGGTACTTCCACGACTTTTTGCCCTGCATAAGTCTCATGCGTTTTGGGGCGCATATGCAGCAGTGAACACCCAACCCCTGTACCAACCAAACTGCGTACCATTTCGAGTGTTGTCGCTGTGCAGGCGACATGTGGAGCGACATCGGCTGCTTCAAACAACCGGCTGTAATAGTCGCTGATCACAGGCAGATCGAGAAGTACCATGGGTTCGTTGTTCAGATCGGACAAGGAAACGCCGGTTCTGGATGCAAACGCATGCTGCTCCGGAACAAGAAGATATGGAGGCACCTCAATCAGGGTCTCATAGATCACCCCAAGGGCCCCACTTTCAGCAACACAAAGGATCACATCAAATTCACCGGACAGCAGCCCAGCTTGCGCTCTCTGGGTGTCGCATTCGATGAACTTGATGTCGACGCGCAGGTTATCAGTTAGAAGGTCACGCGCGATGGTAGGCAGAAAGGCTGGGGCAACGGGGGCGTAGTACCCGACGCGCAGGGTTCCGATCAATTGTGTTCGCATCTCTGCGCCCTGGCTCATAAGCGCTTCATATTCATCCAGTAGATGTTGGATGCGGGCCATGAGAAGTTTCCCAGTCGATGTGGGGGCAATCCCTTTTGAGCGATGCCGCACTGTCAACTGCAATCCAAAGGCCTCTTCCACCTGGTTGACCGCTGCCAGCACAGCGGATGGTACGACATTCATCTGCTTGGATGCATCGGTAATGCTGCCACTGTTTGCGGCTGCCATGAAGTATCGCAAGGCTTTCAGGCTGGTATCCATGGCTGTTCCTAATTCACTAAATATGAATTTAGTATTTCATATTTTCTGTTTTTCAAAAGATATAATTCGACCGATACTTGGTTTTAGTAGTTTGGAAGTCTTGGAGGTGGCTCATGCAGGACCATGCGCGCGTGGTTGTCGTCGGTGGCGGCGTTGGTGGATTATCCGCGCTCTACCATCTCTGTCAGGAAGGTTGGAGCGATGCTGTCTTGCTGGAACGCAACGAACTGACCAGCGGAACCACCTGGCATTCGGCGGCGCAATGCCCAAGCGTGGCATTCAATCAACTGCTGCTTCTGCTGCGGGACTACACGATCAAACTCTATAAAGAACTGGCCGATGATCCGGCTTATCCGATCAATTACCACCATGCCACCGGCGGTATGCGTTTGCTGACCAATCCCACCCACTTGGATGAGGTGCATCATATCATGTCAGTGGCGAAAGGCTTGGGAATTGACTTTGATCTTCTGGATGCCGCGGAGGCCAAGCGGCGCAACCCTCTTTTGAACACCGATGGGGTGTTGGCCGCGATGTGGGACAAAAAGGACGGTGATATCGATCCCGCGCAGCTATGTCAGGCATTGGCCGCGCGGTCACGCAAAGCCGGGGCCAAAATCCACCGGCACACGCCCGTCACAGCGTTGAAACAACTGCCCAATGGCGAATGGCTGGTCACAACCGGCCAGGGCACAATCACCGCCGAGCATATCGTGGTCGCGGCTGGTTATCGTGCCAATGAAGTCGGCGCGCTGATGGGCATCGAATACCCTGTCATAGCGATGGAACACATGTATTTCTTAACCGAAGACATTCCGGAGCTTGTTGAACGGGAAACCCGCGTGCCCATGGTACGCTGCCCCCGCGACACCTTCTACATGCGACAGGAAAAGAAGGGACTTTTGGTCGGCATCTACGAACATGACTGCAAGACGTTTGGCATGGACGGGATCGATCCGGATTTCGTCAACGCACTTTGCCCGGATGATCTGGACCGCCTTTTGCCAAAGATGGAGCCAATCTTTGAGCGTCTTCCCTGTATGAAAGAGGTCGGCATCAAATCGGTGGTGAACGGGCCGATTACCTATGCATCGGATGCGGGGCCACTGGTGGGCAAACAACCAGGCCTGCGCAACTGCTGGTCCATGATCGGGTTGCGCGTGGGCATCGGCGAAGGCGGCGGTTATGGCAAAATGATCGCACAGATGATCGTACATGGCGAAACCGAATGGGACACATGGCAGCTTGACCCACGTCGGATCACCAGTTTTGCCAACACCGAATACACAGCATTAAAATCCATCGAGGATTACCAGAACGAGTTCCGCTGGCACCTGCCTCATGAGCATCGCCCAGCTGGACGTCCCGCAAAAGCATCGCCGCTCTATCCGGTGCTCAAAGCCAAAGGCGCGGAATTTGGGGTGGTCAATGGCTGGGAGCGCACGGAATTCTACAAACCAGATGCCGAATTCGAGCCAACACATGGCTACGCTTTCCAGAATTGGCACGATGTTGTTGGAGCCGAGATTGAAGCCCTTCGTTCTGGTGTCGGACTGGCTGAGCTTTCGGGTTTCAACCATTACCGCATAACCGGCAGCGGAACGTTGGAATGGCTCAGCAGCCTGACGTGTTCAAAGGTGTCGGACAAAGCAGGCAAGGCTAATCTGTGTTACTTCCTGACGCCAAATGGCAACATCTCAGGCGAAGCGACAATTGTGCCAATGCCGGATGGAAGCATCTTCTACGGCTCTGCCGCGACAGCGGAATACCACGATATGGACTGGCTGAACGAGCGTCTGCCGAAAGGGTCGGATATTCGCATCGAAAGCCGCACCAACACTCACACGATGATGATTATTGCCGGCCCAAAGACTCGTGATCTGCTGAAGGCGGTTTCACCTCGTACAAAATGGGGGCAATCCGACTTTCCCTGGCTCACCGCGCAACGTGTCTTTATCGGCCATGTCGAGGCATTGGCCATCGCCATTAGCTATTCAGGTGAGCAGGCATTCGAACTGCATATACCCAACAGTCAGCTCTATGCCGCCTACGACGTCCTGACTAAGGCAGGCGAAGCGTTTGGCCTCGCGCATTTTGGTATGTTTGCAATTGACTCGATGCGTTTGGAAAAAGGCTATGGCCACTGGAAAGGTGATTTCATCACCGAATTCAATCCGATTGAAGCTGGGCTGCATCGTTTCGTGGATATGAGCAAGGAATTCCCTGGAAAACCGGGACTTCAGGCGCAAATCGAAGCCGGGAACCGTAAAGAACGGGTTATGTTGGAACTCCATAGCAACGTGGGCTCCGCCCAACCGGGCGAGGGTGTATTTGTGAATGGCAGATCGGTCGGCTCCATAACATCAGCGGCCTGGGGTTATCGGACGGGGAAGAACCTTGCCATGGCGTATGTTAATCCGAACCATGCCGAAATCGGCAAGGAACTGGAGGTTCTGCTGATGGGTGAAGCCACCCGAGCCACGGTTCTTCCACAGTGCCAGTTTGATCCTGAAAACACTCTGCCCAGAGGTGTCGCATGACGGAAACTCCCAAACGCCGCACCCGAGCCGGAGGTCGTGCTGCGCGTGTGGCATCGCGCCAGAATCCGGGCGATGAGGTTCCAAATCCAGCCCCTTCCGGTTTGCCCGGCGGTCAATACCGCCCCCTGACCGACACGCAGTGTGCCCAGATCGTCGACGCCGCTTTTACCTTGCTGAGCACTGTCGGCATCGGCGACGTGCCTGAGCAAATCAAGAAGCTGGCAAAAGAGCGTGGATGCGAAATCGATACCGAGGGTCGTGTGCTCTACTCGCGGGGTTTCCTCGAAGACATCATTGATTCGACGCCGAAATCCCTAACCTTGTTTGGCCAAGATCCAAGACATGATTTCGAGGTCAAGAAACAGGATGTCCGCTTTGGCACCGGCGGTGCAGCCGTGCAAACGCTTGACCTGGATACAAGTACGTATCGCCCTTCTACCCTACGCGACCTCTATGACTTTGCCAGACTGGCGGACCAGTTGGACAATATCTGCTGGTTCACCCGCTGTTGCGTGGCCACGGATGTGCCCGACATCTTTGATCTGGATGTCAACACGGCTTACGCCATCGCAAGTGGCACGACAAAGCCCATCGGCAACAGTTTCAGCTTTGGCAGTCATGTAGACGCCTGCATCGAACTCTTCGATATGATTTTGGGCGAGCCCGAAGCCTTTCAGAAGCGCCCATTTTGCAAGGCACATATCTCGCCGATTATCTCTCCCATGCGCTACGGTGAAGACGCCGTTGACGTGGCCGAAGCAGCACTGCGCCACAACATGCCCGTCAACACGATCATCGCCGCCCAATCCGGTGCGACGGCACCAGCGCCGTTGGCGGGGATGTTGGCACAATCGCTTGCTGAAACCCTTGCCGCACTGGTCTTGATTGACTTGTTGAAGCCTGGGCATCCTGTCATCTTCTCCAATTGGCCATTCGTCGTCGACTTACGGACAGGCGCATTCGCCGGTGGTAGCGCAGAAATGGCCATCCTGAATGCTTGCTCTGCTCAGCTGACGAATTCACTTGGTCTGATTTCCGGGGTGGCGGCATCTATGACGGATTCCAAACTGCCCGACGCGCAGGCTGGATATGAGAAGGGTCTGACAACGCTGGCAGCAGGACTGGCCGGTGGAAACCTGATCTATGAATCCGCCGGTATGTTTGGCAGTCTTTTGGGGGTGTCATTTGAGGGATTTGTAATCGACAACGATATCCTCGGCTCGGTTCAACGCATCGTGCGCGGCGTCGAGGTCAATGGTGACACCTTGAACCTGGAGGCCATCGAACATTCCATTCGCACAGAAGGCCACTTTCTGGGAGGTGATCAAACCCTGGCAGCGATGCAGCGCGATTACTTCTATCCATCCCTCAGCGACCGTGAGAGCCCCGACGCGTGGGCCGAGGCGGGTAAGACTGACATGCAAACGCGCGCCCGTGAGCAGGCTCGGCGGCTCCTGAGTCAGCATTTCCCGTCGCATATTGATCGCGCGACAGATGACCTGATCCGGTCCCGATACCAGATTCATCTATCTCCGCAGCATATGCAGTAACTCAGTCAGTTAGATCGCATCCACTTAAAAACTTGCAGCGTGGTATTTAGCTGAGAATTCGGACGCAATGTGCACTTAGGAGACATTGGTTCGCATGCAGCGAACTGGTGCTTTGTCCGCTTCTCGGGATTTGCAAAGTCTAGTTTTGAATGTCTGCTCCGGGCTGCGACCAGCCAATACGCACACCACAAAGAACGGCCACTTTGAGCCCTTTTCGACCATTTCCGCGCTGCCGACGGGCGTCAGCTTTAGGCAGAGGGTATCGGGAAGGTTGAGAAAGCATCGTCCTGCGGCGCGTATCCCAGAACATTGCAGGTTTCAGTCAAATCAAGTCGCTTAAATCGATTGTTGGAGATGCCATGTGCAATGAAACTCCCTTTGATCTCAGCTTGGATGGCGCGATTAATAAGGTGAGTTGCATCCCGATGACTAAGCCACGCGCTGAGATCGCGCTTGGTTTCAAGCGGTGGGCCGTCAGCACGCTCGAACGCCCCTATTCGCAATGAGACACAGGACATACCGTGTCGTGTCGCATAGAGTGAACACAGTGCTTCCCCATAACACTTGGAGACACCGTAGAGATTGGCCGGAGCGATTGCCATCCCCGGCACGATTTGCCGGTCTACAGGGTATCCTTCTATAGTTTGCGCACTGCTGGCGAAGACAAAGCGACTGACCTTTGCTTTACGAGCTGCTTCAATCAAGTAAGTTGTCGCCAAGATATTGGCGGGCAGCACATCGTCAAATTCAGCGTCTGGGTCTGGCACGCCAGCAAGATGCACAACCGCATCCACGCCTTGGCACAATGCGTCAGCGGCATTTACATCAGAAAGATCGGATTGCACAAAGCGATGCGGACCCGAAACGGGTTGCGTGGGTTCCTTCATATCAGTCAGCGCAAACTCATAGCGCTCCTGATACGCGGCAAAAAATGCCTGACCGATCCGACCGGAGGAGCCTGTTACCAAAATCTTCCGCAATTTGTTTCCCCGCAAACGCTACGCCTCGGCGGAAAGTTCTAAAGAGATCACGAGCCAAAGGAAAGCGAACCTTCAGTTAACTTTGTCCTTCGGCAGCAAAGTCCGCATAGCGAGAATTGCAAAGTCGGATTTTGAAGGTCCGCTTCGGGCTGCCTCCAGACATAGGCACGGGAACCAGCGAAGGTCGACTGCGAGCCCAATCTTACCAATGCTGCGCTGGATCCAAATGACAGTCTTGGTGCACAAGCGAACCTTCGTCAGAAGGTGTTCCTCGCGAGTTCTTGTTAGGATCGGGAGGCAAGGATTGGTGCCTCCCGTGAGTTGATTTCTACTGTGACATCCCGCCTTCGGTCGAGATTTGTTCTTCAACATGACCTTGGTTGGTGACGTCCGAACCCCGTGGAGGATAGTCCTTGAACGTAGAAAGGTGGTTTTGAACGATTTTGGCCGCCGGCCCAAATGCCCACATCTTGTTGCCCATCCAGCGGGTATACATCCCGGATTCCTCGGCCGCTTTTTCGTAAGGATCGCGACGCAGGTTGAACAGCAGGGGTGCGTTCAGTTCCTCCTTGGGGCCAGCCCAGCCTTCGGATTGGATCGTGAAATGTGCTTTCCAGTCACCATGGCGTACAGCTTGCAGGTCCGGTCCTTCGTAGTAGATGATCTCGTCCCGGCTGCTCTCGCCCTCACCGGTCAGGAAAGACAGTTGGTTATATCCATCGAGATGCACCTGATAGCCTTCATAGCCTTGCAGCAAGGAGTCCGGCAGATCGCCCGGCCCTCCGGCGGCGGCAACAAGGGTGGGCATCCAGTCAAGACCGGCAAAAATACCGTTACTCACGGTTCCGGCGGGGACTTTTCCGGGCCAGCGAATGATGGCCGGGACGCGGAAACCGCCTTCCCAGGTTGTGCCCTTTTCGCCATGGAACGGTGTTGTTCCACCATCGGGCCAGGTCATGGTTTCGGGGCCGTTATCGGACGTAAAGACAACAATCGTGTTGTCCGAGACACCCAATTCCTCCAATCGCGCCATGACTTTGCCGACGTTGTCATCCAGCTCTTTCATCACGACATCCTGCAAGCCGCGCCCGTCGCCCAGCATGGCCTCGTATTCGGGGCTCAGATGGGTCCAGACATGCGCGCGCGCCGGTGCCATCCAGACAAAGAAAGGCGTATCGCTGTCGACTGCGCGGTAGATGAAGTCCAGCGTGTGGGCTGTCACCTCGTCGTCCAGCGTCTTTTGCCGCTCAGGCGGAGCCGGACCATCGTCGATGATGCGTTGCTTGCCAACCAGACCCCAGCGTGGGTCCACAGTTTCATCGACTGTATCCGTGGCGTACGCGTGAATGATGTTCCGAGGGCCAAATGTGTCGTTGAATTTCTGATCTTTCGGCCAGTCCGGGTCGGATGTGTATTCCATCGCGTTCAGATGGTAGAGCCAACCCCAATATTCATCAAAACCCTTCACCGTCGGCAGGAATTTATTCATATCCCCCAGATGGTTCTTGCCGAATTGACCGGTCGTGTAGCCCAGAGATTTTAGCATGATGGCCAAAGTCGGGTCATTTTCGTTCAGACCTTTTTCAGGGTCTCCGGGCAGGCCGACTGTGTGCATTCCGGTACGAACTGGCAATTGTCCGGTGATAAAGGCTGACCGTCCAGCAGTACAGCTTGGCTGAGCATAATAATCCGTCAAACGCATACCGTCGGCAGCCAGTTGATCAAGATTGGGGGTTTTGATGCTTTTCACGCCCTGATGATAGCTGCCCAGACTGGCCCAGCCGACATCGTCGGCCATGATGACAAGGATATTGGGTTGGTCGGTTCCGGCCAAAACCGGCATGGCAGAGACCGTCGCCGTGGCCAGCGTGGCGGAAACCGCAATAGATCGAAGAATGAACATTATTACCTCTGTGGACGTGGAAGACGATATCGATGGTGGGAATATCGAAGGGTCCATCAGGGATAGCGATTGAGAGTTTCTTGTCGCAACAGAGCTTTACCATGATTTCATATTGTGAAAACTAAAACACAAATCCTGAAACAATTAGACCGTATGATGAACGAAAACGCTTTGACCGCCTTTCTCACATTGGCTGAAACCGGTAGCTTCCAAAACGCCGCTCGTGCGATGGGTGTATCCAACGCGTCCTTGTCCCGCTATGTCGGGCAGGCTGAAGAACACACGGGACTTGTTTTGTTCCATCGCAGCCGAAACAGCAGCACGTTGACACGCGCGGGGCAGGAGTTTTTGCCAATCGCTCAGGCGCTGCGCGAAGACCTGAACCGCTATACGACCCGTGTGGCCGGTTTGCGTGAAACCGGGCCGGGTACTTTGCTGATTGGTTGCGGGCCGTTAACCACAAGAACTTTGATCCTGCCAGTCTTGCGCGCCGTACGAAGGGCAATGCCTGACCTGCGCTTCCGAATTCTGGTGAGTGCCTATGCACGTCCGCTCGACTTATTGCAGGCAGGGGAATTCGACGTGTTCCTTGGCGATCTGACCTACACACCTGAAGCCGAAGATGTCGAGATCATGGTGATGGAGAAACAACCCATCCAGTTTGTTGCTCATCGAGATCATGAGATTCACCAGCGCGGCCCGCAAACCATGGCAGGCATATTCGATTTTCCCTTTGCATCACCCCATCTCCACAAACATTGGAAAGCCGCTTTGACAAAAGCACTTGGTGGCGGTGCCGAGGCTGTCGAAAAGGTCAATGCGCAGCCGCATATCGAATGCGACGACTACAACCTTCTGACTGGACTGCTGGCAGAGCCTGAATTTATCGTTGGAGGGATGCCGGACACATTCGCAGAGCTGACCCGTGCGAAGACCGCAAAACCCGTGTCGATGAAACAGAACCTTACATGGAACATTTGTGCAGCGCGCAAGTCGCAGAACACGTCTGCCGCGGTTGAATTGGTTTGGAATGAACTTGCCAAGTATCGGGCGTGATCGGTGGCGGGAGGCACAGGGAGACCTGTAACTGAAGCATTTTCTGGCCCAAACGTAGGTCGTTTTCTTAGGCCCGGTAGAATTGCCGAAGTTCCGCTTAGGTACCGAGAGTAGCTTTTTGAATGCAATTGACCGACGGCAGCAAAGTCCCGCATCTCGGGATTTGCAAAGTCTAGTTTGGAATGTCCGGTTTGGGCTGTCAGTTCCAATTGACACAGTCTACCAGAAGTACTGGCTGCACTTCTATCGTGGATTTACCGGCCAAATACAAAGCTCAATTCTGATGGTTCTCCGCCAGAAAACGTACAAAGTGCACAGTCAGGTTCTCGCGCCGCGACTGATCTGGCCATACTGCATAAATCCCAAGCGGGCGGAGTTGCCAGTCGGGCAGAAGTCTTACAAAGTTCCCTGATCTCAGGCCGCGTTCGGCCAGATATTGAGGCAACACAGTAACACCAAGGTTCTGTTGCGTCAGATGGTGCAACGCATCGACATTGTCGACTTGAACCTGAGCGTTACCTGCTACTTTCGCGATCTTTCCGTTTTGAGCGATGAACTCAATGGTGTCAGACCGCTGAGCATAACTGATCCAATCCCAGTTCTCTAAATCATCGGGGTGCTTTGGTTCTGGTCGAGAAGCCGCGTAATCAGCGCCAGAGACTAGAGAACGGTCAATTTCACCCAGTTTTCGAGACATCATCGAGCTGTCTTCGAGCCAACCCACTCGAATATTCAAGTCAAACCCGTCATCGATAAGATCCACTGGATGATCGGTAAATGAAAGAGACAACGCCACATGCGGGTGCTGTCTTGCAAACTCACCCATTGTGGTCAAAAGCTCTGACGACGACATGAAAGCCGGTACAGAGACCCGAAGCGCACCAACAGGTTCAAGCGACAGCGCGTTCAACTCATTCAAACCGGTTTCTGCGCTTCGGATCATGTCGACCACACGGGCATAGAACACTCGGCCTTCATTGGTCAGCGCGATCTTGCGTGTTGTGCGATAGAGTAACGTAGCGCCCAGAAAGTTCTCAAGTTCCGTTACCGTTTCGCTGATGCGTGACGGCGCCAGGCCAATACTTTTTGCTGCCGCGCGAAACGAGCCCTCATCCACGACGCGGGCGAAGATAGCCATATGTCTAAGATGCTCAATCATTGTTCGGCCAAACAGAACTATCTTATCGGAATTTAGACAATTTTCATAACAGTGCGGCGAAAATATTTTATGTGCAAGTCAGACGGAGCAAACCGATGCAACTGCACGCGACATTTTTTACTCAACGGGGCGGACGGTATATTGCGGCCTTGTGTCACCATTTCGGTCGTAAGGTTGAAGCATGTTGCGACGAGGATACCGGCTGGGTGAAATTCCCATTTGGTCGATGTGACCTCAACCAAGATGCTTCGGGTCCGCACGTGTTGGTCAGTGCAAGTTCTCAGGCGAACCTAGAACGGGTGGTTCAAGTAGTCACCAATCATCTCGAACGTTTCGCATTCCGTGAAAACCCGGAATTGGAATGGATCCACACCGCGGGAACGCAGCCCGACACCACGAGTGAATTCACCCCTCATCCTTAAATTGGAGCATCACATGACGATCAAAAACCTAGCGCTTTCGGCCGCATTCGTTTCAGTTGCAGGTGGAGCAATGGCGGACGACACCGCGACCGTGCAAAAATTCTATGATTTGCTTAGCAATCCAACGTCACAAGATCACGTGGCAGCCTTTGAGGCGTCAGTCTCTGAAAATTGGGAAAGCATCGGCGACTATTCAGGGTCCAGCAAGTCCAGCGAAGCCTTCCTAGGCCAAATCGGAGGTTTCGGGAAACTGATTCCGGATCTTGAATGGTCTGTACAAGCCATGCATCAGGCCGGGGATTTCGTGACCGTCCGCAGCCGCGCCACCGGTACGCCTGTTGGACCAATGTTTGGTGTCGACGGTGAGGGCCGGAGCTTCGACATCATGACAATCGATATCCACGAATTGAACGACGGCAAGATCATTCGCTCTTACCACGTCGAAGACTGGGCGGGTGCGCTGCAACAACTCGCGGGTCGATAGTCTGACAATCAATTGAGCTCCGGTTCTGAGCAATTGGACAGGACGTCTTGAAGGGAAAATGGACATGGAACGTAGAAATGCTTTGAAGGTTCTGGGGCTCTCTGCTTTGGCAGCCACCCTGGGCAATCAGGTGAATGCCGCTGATGGTGATGCGGACACGCAGTCAAGTTTTGATACCGTGATGGCATTCATGGGCGCTATGGGTAGCGGCGACATGGAGAGCATGGCCAACCTTATGGCCGATGACATGGTATGGCACAACGAAGGTGACACTACATTGCCTTGGGTAGGCGGCGCCGAGGGAAAAGAGGCGATTTTTGAGTTTCTCAGTGTATTCTCGTCAAACTTTGAAACCACAATGTGGGAAAATACCGACGCTTTCGCGTCCGGCGACACTGTCGCGGTTTTCGGTAAGATGAACGGGAAAACGACAAAGTCCGGCAAGGACATCGGCGAGTTTTCCTTCGCGCTTCGCGCCAAGGTTCGCGACGGGCAAGTCGTCTTGTGGCATTGGTTCGAAGACAGTTTCGCGGTCAGCCAAGCCTATCATGGATAAAGCTTGTCAAAAGGAGATTGGATCATGGAAGTTCACCGCCTGATTTGGACAGCTTCCCTTGTTTGCACCTTCGGGGCTTCCCACGCACTGGCCGACATCACGAACTTGCCAATGCGTGAGACACCAATTCCGCGGACAACGGACGGCGTCCCGCATGTTCAGATTGGCGTAAAGCCAGTCCCCGAGTTATCCGAAGCCCTCCTAGGAAAGGTGTCGGAATTGCCTGGTGTTGAGATCAGGCAAACGGTCGTGTCCTTGCCAGGAGCGTTGGGCTTTTGGATCACTGAAGATACAAAGCTGGCCCGACCGGACGTCATCGTCGGCGGTCGCGAGTTTGCCCACATACATCCCGACGGCAGCCTTCATGCGTCCCTGTCACCGGCGCTCGCTAAGATGGCAGCCGAAAAAGGATGGGCCGTCAGCCATCCCTGGGCAGATCAAAGACCAGGTTGGGGCGGCTTTGTCATGATCTTCACGCCGATGAACACGGACGAATTGGAAGTGGTTTTTGATCTGGTCCAGGCATCATACGAGTTTGTGACGGGCCTGGGCTTATCATCAAACTGAATTGACCCTCTGTCCCTACAATCTGAAGTGAAGAATCTAGCCGCGCGAATTTTCGACGGAACACTGTTATTGACACGTTCAAACTAGAACGTGGACGCTCCAACAATGAGGTTCTCAGTGCTTAGGCAAGTATTAAACTCTCGTTACTTTGTTTGGGGTCTTATCGCGCTGCCTTCAGTTCCGATGGTTCTTGCCCTGATATCTGGTCAACCTGGAAGAGAAGGTGAACCTGTTACCGAGCTGCTCCTGCATCCGACTGGTGAATTCTCAGCCCGTTTTCTGATCGTCGCAATGATACTCACGCCGATGCGTATGCTGTTTCCGGCCTCTAGATTCTGGAAATGGATGATGAAACGACGCCGGTATTTTGGAGTGGGTGCGTTTGCCTATGCGGCGTTCCATACCGTTCTCTATCTGTTTGATATGGGTAGTGTTCGGGCCATTCTTGGAGAGGCATTGGCTCTGGGGATTTGGACCGGCTGGCTCGCTTTCTTCGTATTTATACCACTTGCAGTGACCTCCAATGACTGGTCCGTCCGAAGGTTAGGCCCGGCTTGGAAATCGCTCCAACGCTGGGTCTATGTGGCGGCAGTTGCGACGCTGCTGCACTGGATTTTCGTCCACAACAACCTTGGACCTGCACTTGTGCACTTTGTGCCCTTGGCTGGACTCGAAGCGTTCAGAATCTGGAAAAACCTCAGTCGCAGACGCGCACGCGCTGCTTAACGAAAGGACAGCAAATGAAGACGTGGATTCTGGCCATATCGATTGCACTTCCGACAACGGTTCAGGCTACTGGCATGTATCAGTGTGAGCCGGTGGAAGCTGAAAACTGGCTGACTGAAGTGCAACTGACCGAGAAGATCACTGCGGACGGTTGGACCGTGAACCGCATGAAACAGGATGGTGGTTGTTGGGAAGTTTATGGAAGCATGCCAGACGGCAAACGTGTTGAAGCTTATTTCCACCCTTCCACTGGAGAAGTGCGCCTGATCAACCAGAGAGGCACAATTCTCTATCGGGCAGAAAACTGAAGTCATTGGGCAAACCTTGGTGACCCGAGCGCTCAGATACCACCTTTTTGCTACGGGTTGGCATAATCGTTAATCTCGTACGCCTCGATTTAGATGCGTTTGCGATAAAATTTTTGGTATCGGTGAGTTTGTCCTCGGCACACTTCACAAACCTTCCTAACGTCGGCTTTGGGCTGCCTCCAGCCAATTATGCGAGAGGTAGCGACGGTCGACCACGGGTCTATTTTGCCCGATGCCGCGGCGGGCATCGAATTCCACATTGGACATTCTTTGAACTAATTCGCGTTGACTACCTTCAGCACAGAGACGCGGAGTGCATCGAGCAGTTGCACCAAGTGTTTTCTGTTTTTCGCCGTGTATTTTGCCGCCGTCGCAGTGCGTTGGATAAAGTCTGCATATTGGGCCACCGACAAATCCGCAGCCCTAAGGTCATCCGAGAAAGGCTCTAAAATTCGGGCAATAATCTCAGTGTTCCGTTGAGCACCTGCTTCAAGCTCCTCCTGCGAAGAAGCGGTTACGCCCGCAATGATGTCTTCGGCATTCGGCGAGGATTGAAGGACATCGTAGTGCTCAATCACTGTGTGCTGGAAGATCACATCCAATTGCGCACTGAGTCCCGTTGCATTCATTAGCCCGGCCTCAATGTCTACGACAACCTTGTCCGCCATTGATCGGATCGTGGCCTGTAAAACTGCGTCTTTATTGGCGAATGCCTTGTAGAGCGTCTGTCGCGATAACCCTGCTTCTTCCGCAATATCGTTCATGCTTGTCCGCTTAACCCCAAAACGAAGAAAGAGACGGACTGCTGCGTCGAGGATGTGGGCGTCGCGATTTTTCATAAAGGGCATATTGACATTACGTGGATGACTGTCAATATTTACAATCAGTCATCAAATGTAAACTTTGTGGAGCCATTCATGACCACCATTTCCCAAAAAATTGCCATTGTCACCGGAGCCAACAATGGCATCGGATTTGAAACAACAATCGGCATGGCCCAGGCCGGGATCCATGTAGTGATGGCCTGCCGCAATCTCGAAAAAGCAAAAACCGCTCGGGACGACGTGCTGGCACGCGTGCCGTCAGCATCGCTTGATGTGATGCCGCTAAACCTGGGCGATTTTGCCTCCGTCAGAAGCTTTGCCGAGGCGTTCCGCGCGCGCTA
This sequence comes from Ruegeria sp. HKCCD7181, assembly GCF_057221055.1. Lineage (NCBI taxonomy): Bacteria > Pseudomonadati > Pseudomonadota > Alphaproteobacteria > Rhodobacterales > Roseobacteraceae > Ruegeria > Ruegeria sp. HKCCD7181. The sequence goes on from NZ_JBWVBC010000003.1 coordinate 377,060, forward strand.
TGCGAAGCTCGACGTGCTTATCAACAATGCGGGCATCCTGCTTTACACCGCTGAGACGAATGGTGAGGGGATCGAACTGCAATTCGCGACCAATCACCTCGGTCATTTTCTTTTGACGGCGCTGCTGATCGACCTTGTGCCTGACGATCCGGCATCCCGGATCGTCGCGCTTTCAAGCCTCGGGCACAAGGGTGCCACCATCCAGTTTGATGATCTGACCTGTGGCCAGGATGGCGGCATTGCTTATGGTCAGTCGAAACTCGCGAACCTTTTGTTTGGGGACGAGCTAAACCGTCGCCTACGGGCTTCTGGGCGTAGGCAAAAAGCACTGTCCGTCCATCCCGGCGGTTCTGAGTCCGGTCTGTTCCATAACGTTGCCTCGGATCAGCTCGCGCAGATGAAGGCACAAGTTGAACAATTCCTACATTCTCCAGAAGAAGCCGCGAAACCCACCCTGTACGCCGCCCTGTCCACGGATGTTCAAGGAGGCGATTACTACGGCCCCACCGGCCCCCAGGAAATGAGCGGGGAGGTCGGCGTGGCCACCCGCGATCCGATAACCGCGAATATCGAGATTGCTATCCGGCTATGGACCCTGTCCGAAGAGCTTACCGGCCAATCCTTCAAAATCTGACCCCGCCATCCATTCCAGAAGCGACAGTGCAGACCTCCCAAAAGGAAAGATCATGCAAGATTTCGAAAGCAAGACCGTTGTCATCACCGGCTCCGCCTCGGGGATTGGAAAAGAACTCGCCCTCCAGATGGGGCAGGAAGGCGCAAAGGTCGTCATCTGCGGTCGCCGATTGGACCGCGTTCAGGAGGCAGTGGTTGAACTGAAAGCCAATGGGATCAACGCGGCGGGAACAGCCTGTGATGTCGCGGAACGCGACCAAGTAGAAGCGTTGGCAGACTTTGCAGAGGCTGAGTTTGGTCCAGTTGATGTGCTCATCAACAACGCTGGCATTGGCCAGGACCCCACGCCGCTGATCGACATGGATCTGGATCTGTTCCGGCGTATCTATGAGATCAACATATTCGGAACGCTCAATGGAATTCAGGTCTTTGGGCGCAGAATGCTCGACCGCGGAACACCCTGCGCGATCTATAACCTCGGCTCCGAAAACAGTGTCTTCACGGCCGTACCTTCCTCACATGCCTATGTCTCGTCCAAGCATGCCCTTTTAGCCATCACGGAACTTCTGGCCGAAGAGACGCCGGACTTCATGGATGTGGCCCTGATCATGCCCGGATTGGTGGTTTCCGAGATGAGCCAAGGCCTCGGCATGCCGACGGACCAGTTTGTGAGGCGAGTGCTTAATCAGCTAAAAGCCGGTGAATTTTTCGCGGTCAGCCATGCCTACAACAGGGTTCGCATTGATGACCGCTATGGAAAACTCGCGCGCGCCTATGACACCTACGCCCCGCGATACGAAGGCGACATCGAATACGATATCCGCAATTTTCTAGAGAGGTCGGCGGCCGGGGCTTAGGCCCTGCCAGGTAATCTCCCAAGTCACATCAATCATTTGGGAGCCGAGTCTCCGGGACGGTAGATCATGCAAAAAACACTTTCACGCATCTTCAGTTTGTTGTTGATCCTCGCTGCCCTGATCATGCTCAGCTGGGGTCTCTTAGGCTTTCTGGAGTACTTCGCAGGATTTGCCCCGCTGATGCCCCTACAAAACGAGACATTCCCAATTGGCATGCAGACCCTTCATTGGGTTTTGATCACTGTGTCGGGGGCCACGTTCCTTGCCGGTTACACTTTGCGTTGGCGCTACACGCCCATCGCAATGCTTGTGATGTTCACAGCACTTGGCACGATGTGCGCGGTCCAAACCTTCGACATGCTGCAAAACCCAGATCGCTACCGCAACTTCGTGGTGGAGTGCATCAACTACACTCTCATTTCTATCTACCTCTTCCGGTCGCAGCGCATGCGCGACCGGTTCGGGCGGATCACCGTTGAGACGGCGCTCCGCGCCGCGCCTCTAGAGGCTTGAACCGATCAAAAAAGGGAAGATCATGGAAACTGGTAGAACTGAGAAGGTCAGCTTCTCTCATCATAAAATCCACACCGACATCATCATCAACACGGCGCCCGAAGCCGTTTGGGCGGTTCTGACCGATACTGCCAACTACAGCTCCTGGGCTGCGTTCCTTGTGGGAATCGAGGGCCAGATCGCGGACGGTGAAAGCATCAATGTTGCCTTCCAGCTGGACCCCAACAAGGACAAGCTCACACGGATTGATCACACGATCACTGTGGTAGACGGCCACGAGTTCTACTGGGCTGAAAGAGGACCCGGCGGCATCCGCGATAACCACCATTTCAAGGTCGAGGCCGCCGCAGATGGAAAGACCCGGTTCGTGCAATCGGACGAGATCATCGGCGGCATGACTTTCCTGATGGGTGGACGGTTGGCGAAATTGTATCTGGAGGGCTACCAGGCATTTAATCGCGGCCTGAAGGCGGAAGCGGAGCGACGCGACAATGTCGGATGATCCCACCGTAAGAGCTCTCGGGCGCGTTCTGCTTACAGGGGCAACCGGCATGGTCGGGTCATCTGTTCTGGCTGCATTGCTGGAGGAGGAGAGCGTAACAGAGGTTGTTTCTCTTGGGCGGAGATATTCGGGTCGCAATCACGCCAAGCTGACCGAAGTCAGCTTTACGGATTTCGGGAACTCAGACTCATATACCCAGTATCTGACCAGTATCGACACGGTGTTTCATTGTCTGGCAACCTACTCAGCCCGCGTCAGTAGGGAGGCTTATTCCGAGATCACCGTCGATTGGCTGATCAACCTTGTACGGGCTTGTGAGGAAACAACGCCGGAAGCAACATTCTGCCTGTTCTCGGCCCAAGGTGCGCGAGCCGACGGGGGTGGCATGTCGTTTGCTTTGAAAGTCAAAGGTGAAGCTGAGACTGTTTTTTTCGCCTCCCATATCAAACGCAAATTTGCCTTTCGCCCCGGCTACATCGCCCCATCGGAACGAAGAAGATGGAAACCGGTAGACTATCTGTTTGCACCGCTTCAAAGCCTAGCTCCGTCTATCGGCGTGACATCCGATGAACTAGCACAAGCTATGGTTAGAACGGCCATCAACAACGCTAGGTCTTCCGCTCTCCTGGAAAACAGTGAAATGCGAGCTTTATTGGGGTGAATAGCGAATTTCTGGACCTTGAGCGATATCGGCCGCAGGCAAAGCGGTCATTGGTCAATTTGGAGCAACGTCCGCAATGTCTTGGTTTCAGTCTATCACACAAAGTGCGGCGAATGACCGGACAGAGCCCAAAGTGACTGATGCTGCGCAACGAATGTATGGCGGCTTGTGGCGAATAGCTGTCTTATTTGATATTGGGTCCGATCCGATTTACCGTTTGCATATGAAAGCGCTGCGCAAATTCGCGGCAGCCGAAGCAAACTTCTGATCTCTGAAACCCAATACAATACTGCGGCGCTACTCTGGTAGACCGGCCTTTAGCATAGCATCCGCCCAGAACCTGCGCAGTTCGTCAGTCTTGTAGACCATATGGCCAGTATAGGTTTGCACTGAAAATTGAGGATCGATTGAAAGAACTGCGTCTACTGCTTTCGTAGCATTTTCGGTGTCATCAAGATCAGCGTGGATCGCTGCCAAACGGATTTGGCACAACAAGGTGTCAGGCAGGCGGGTTTCCAAGTGCCGGTAAACTGTTCTTGCTTGCTCCAGCTGACCTAACCCGCGATAGGCATCCCCCAAATGGCTGAAATACCAGTCCGGGCTGTAGGGCGACAGCCGAATGGCCTTTCGCATGCTGTTCAGGCTTTCCTCAAATTCACCACAACTATTGTAAGCAATTGCCAGCATGGCATGAGAAATCGAGACGCTGGGTTGCCGTTCGATAGCTTCTTTGCAGAAGGCTTTGGCTTCATCAAAACGAGATTCGTTTGTGAAAATATACCCTTGTAGAGCATAGACATCAGCCGGGACATTTTTCATCGGTAACAATGCGTCGCAGATGGACTGGGCCTCGTCAGTTGACGCCTTCGGATCTTGATGAAACCCAAGGCGGGCACCGACTTGCAACGCCCAGCCGAGGCCCGTTCTGAATGATGAGTTCTCGGGGTCAAGCTCAACTGCTTTCCGGTAGAGCTGAATCGCGGAGAGATTCCCTTCTTTTGTAAATTTGTATTGTTCACTGATGCCACGCATCATCAAATCCCACGCCTCAAAGTCAGGCGCTTGATCAGCCCAAAGCCTGAGCTCTTGTCCGTGTGTAAGGTTGACCGCCAATGATACGGAAATTTCGCGAGTGATTTCATCTTGAACGGTAAAAATGTCTTCAATCTGACGGTCATACCGGTCGGCCCACAAATGCGACCCGGTTTGGCATTCAATAAGCTGCCCGGTGATGCGAACCCGCTGCCCCGCCTTTCGAACACTCCCTTCAAGGGCGAAACGAACACCTAATTCCCGCCCGACCTGTCTTACATCGACCGACCTTCCTTTGTAGGCAAAGGTCGAATTGCGCGCCATCACGATGAGGCCATTGATATGCGACAAGGCAGTGATGATGTCCTCGGTAATTCCGTCCGCGAAGTATTCCTGCTCTGGGTCGCCTGACATGTTTTGAAATGGCAGGACAGCGATTGACGGTTGGTCCGGCAACTCCAACTGCTCACCCGTTAGAACTTCGTAGAACTCAGGTGACAGGCGCGCCGGGTCGAGATCGATGCTGTAGGCGCCGATCCTATGCTCGATGTTTTTTAGATCTTGCTCACCCAGATATCTGAAACTGCCGGAGACCTTTCCTTTGATCTGACGGTGTACATCCTCGGAAATACAGACGCCTCCGGGTTCTGCGATTGCTTCCAATCTTGCGGCCACGTTGACGCCTTCCCCAAAAATATCTGAACCTTCGGAAATCACATCTCCCAGATGAATACCGATCCTCAATTGAATGCGTTGCGCGTGGGCAATGTCAGGTTCTCGGTCCTGCATGGCCCGTTGAATGGCAACAGCGCAATCCGCCGCGTCGACCACACTTGTGAATTCGGCCAACAGACCGTCGCCCATCAGCTTGACAATTCGCCCACTGGAATCGCGTATTTGGGGTTGAACCAATTCAGAAAGCAGAATGTTTAGACGCCGAATCGTGTTTTCTTCATTGCGCCCCATGAGGCGTGAGAAGCCGACGACATCGGCTGCCAATATCGCCGCAAGTTTCCGCTTCACTGTCAGCCCTCCGCGAAAGTTACGTTAGAGGCAATGATCGTCGAGGTCTACATCAGTACCAACGCTTAAGGTTTGCCGCTCCATCGCGTAGGTCTTTGTCAGTTTCTTAAATCGGCTACCAAGGTTCATTACATCGTGAATTCAACATTAGCGATCCAAAACCAAAGATCGCTTTGTGCGGGTTCCTGCACTCCGGAGCAGAGATGCGAATGGCAGCAAAGTCCGCATTTGGGGGTTTGCAAAGCCCACCGTGAAGGTCCGGTTTGGGCTGGTAGCGGCCTATAGCGCACATTTCAGAAAACGGTGGCACTGACCCTAGCTAGAGCTGCTTTGGGGCGAGTTTGTTCCACTCATCCGCGCTCATGCTTTTCCGCGTTAACCCATCCTCTGAGGCGAATTGAGCTGCTTTGAGTAGGAGAAAGGCCACCGTGATGGCATCTACCTCGCAGCGTTTCTCGAATTCTTCGGTAGTCTCATTGGGACCTTCTTCCGACATTGCCACTCCCCTCTGTATCTGACGCTTTCGGGCAATTGGCTAACTTTGCATAATACTTCATCGCCCTCAGAAAACCAGTTCTCGGGCGTGCGAGCGCTTCTTCAGGAGAGGCTCTAATTCTGCAAACAAGCTCGTCTTCCAGCGCGAGTAGTTTGCGATGGTGCAGAAGGACGGGAGACCGGCTCCGGTACTCTTCATTGCTCGTTTTGCTGGGTGTCATCTGACGACACATCCTGCTCTTTGTCAGACGTTGCTTCAATCTCCCGTACAGCCAACTCTGCGATTTTTCGAACCAGATACCAAACGCTGCTGCGGCGTCTGTGCCCCTTGATCCAGCCACTCACATCCTTAGCCGGGATATCGAGATGCGGTGCATCGTCTTCGAATACTCTGACTTTGTAGTCGGAGATATCAGAAAGTCCGGACATGTTTCCAGCCCGGGCTTCCGCGATTGGGGTACGGTTTACATAAACAACAACTCTTAGCATTTTCGTCCTTCCTATTTTGGTGTGTCTGCACGCTTGGGCTCTTTTGGGATCGTCTTAGTTCCACGAGTGATTTTTGCTTTTCTGATGCAGAAGGCCGCGCACGAGCCGTCTCAGAACCCGCACTGATCGGTGCCGCCCATAGGTGCCCACCAAAGCTTCAACATCGCCCAGATCCAGCCGAAAGAACTCAGGCCTCAACCCGAACTCAGCCGAGAATTCATTCACCAGGCTTTGAATGATCGCAGGCAGTTGCTCCTGCGTTGGCGGCGGGATCTCATAGATTGTGCAGCGGCTAAGAAGAGGCGCAGGAACGCCACTCAGATCATTTGCCGTCAGAATCCAACTCACATGTGAGGCATCCACGTCGGCAGCCAGGTACTTCTCTCGATATCTCCTGGCCTCAGAGGGCTCGAGCAGTGCCAAAAGTTCGCCAGTGATATCTCCGTTTCGGCTCGCGTGCGTCTTGTCGATTTCGTCGAGGATGACCACTGGGTTAAGGACCCGTGCCGTTGCCACGGCCTCCGTTACGATCCCTGCATGCGCAGAACTCCATCCGACAGAGAGGCCAAACAAATGGTTCTCCGATTTGCCGCCGACATTTGCGCTCTGCACATAAAGGCCGAGAGCTTTACAGGCTGTCTTTGCAAAAGCCGTTTTGCCAACCCCGGGCTCGCCAACCAGTAGGGTGGGTTGGATATGAAGAATGTCAGATCCGATGCTCCATCGGCACTCGATGTCATGGGCCATCCCTTTGATGACGAAGTTGCAATGAGGGAACCTTTGGGAGACCGCACGAAGCTCGTTCAACTCATTAAGTGAGGCCAGCCGGGCGAATTGATTGCTCCAGGTTGTGAGTTGCTTGATATGTTCTGGCATCTCGTTTCGGAGCGTGCGCGGCAGGTACTCAAAGTCCGCCTTGTCCAGCAGATACCGTGCAGCAGTGGCTTTCTCACTCTCTGCGCGAGAAGCTTCAATGCTCATATCGGCAGCATGACGTTCGGAGATGAGGCACATGACCTCTTTCCAGCGCTTCAGGCTCGCCATCTGTTCCACCGCGTCCTGGGCAAAGACTGTCAGAGTAGGATCGATTTCCCTCAAACGGCTAATTTCGGTCTGCCGCCAGTTCTCGGGCTCATCGCTAAATCTTGCGGTTTCTTCAGATCGTTTATTGATCACCTTCAGAAGATCTTCAGAACTGGCTCTTTCCAAAATCATTTGCTTCACGATTTTCCAGGACGCACGGGAGTTGGCTGCGCTCAAAACAGGGCGGAGGATGTCTGCCTCGTCATGGCAGAAGCCAGCCAGCGCAAAGATTTCATCTTCTTCCCAGGTTGTTCCACTCATCGGGTTACCAACCTTTCGCCACACAGGAAGGACAGCGGTGGCCGGATGCGCCCCAGGCAATTTGGCCGATATAGCCGCAGCTACGACATTGAAGCGCATCTCGCTTGGCACGCGTATTCAAACGCACCGTGGGAAAGGTCTCCATCCGCTCACTGGCCGCCTCGTGCGCGTGCCAACAGCACAGGTTGACATGCCAGGTAGCGATAACCTGAGTTGTAGAGGCGTTTCCGCACCGCTCACAGGACATCTCCGCTTCCTGCATAGCTTGCTGCAACCGCAGTTGAATGAACGTGTCTTCCTGCGTCCCATCCATGTAGATCCGAAGCGAGCCGAATTTCTGCTTGATCTGGCCGACCGAGGGATAGCTTTCCTCACGCCGGTCGCAGTGCTTCTTGATCGCTTCAAAGCACTCAGTGACAATCCGAACCCAGCCCAGATTGTCTTTCCCGAGGTGCTTCTCAACGGAGCCGCGGATGTCATCGTAATCGAAGATTTCACTCATCCGCCGGATCCCCGGTTCTAGGGGGTTGGGATTCTTGAACTGAAGCGATTTCCTCCAGCACAGCAACTAGACGATGCAGGCCTTTTTCTGTCTCTGCCGCCACCGTCGATTTGAGAGCAGAGAAGTGTTCGTCCGGTAAGTCGAACAGGCATTCAGCGACGTTTCGATGATTGATACTGTCAGGATCGAATTCGTGAAAAGGGAATACCAATCGCAGAATGGCGTCTGGAGGAAGACGGCGTCTGTCTTCTTTCCCATCGTCTGAGTACATGCGACCTGTAGCACCATGAAACAGAAGCGTTTCTTTCAGCTCACCAGTCTCGATGCGTGTTTTAATTTCCGATAGAAGCTCGTCGTTGGCGTAGAGCTTCAGGCGTCTTTTCAGGTCTTCATTTGTTTTGGGGTCTTGTGACATGGAATGCCTCCAGAGGTTGGTAGGAGGCGTCGGAATCGAACCGACTCGTGCACTCTAATCTGGAGCTATCACAGGGGTATAAGCCCCGCCCGCATACCAATGCTGCCTCCCGCGTGCTTCGCGTGGGGTATCGACTCAGGTCGATATTCGTTGGCAGTGGATGCGTGTGTATGTCATGGGGCGAAGCTGAACCAGCGTAGGTCATCGTGTCAACACGAAGTATGAAAAACGTCGTGATTCACCGCGTAGTTCCGGGAACTTTCTATCATGGGTTGTGTCAACTACTGCCTCTCGACCGTTTCAGGCACGTATATTTCCCCGTTCAAGGTGAGAATCGGCAGGTGTTTCTGATCTCACCAAGAGCGCCAGAACGTCCGGTTTCTTAATCGGCGCGAACTGGTTTGCAGTTTCCGTGTCTTCTCTGAGGCAGTGGGAGACCGACTCCACATGAGGCGATGAGTTTCGTGAGCGGTGTGGAATCCGCCCAGATCTCACCAGCCTTTTTTCACGCAACTGGGGCACCTCCGCCTGTCATCTGAGCGTTCGATATGTCCAACGTAACCACAGACCGCACAGACGAGGTGCTCGGGTGCGTCCGTCCGGCGGAAATAGCGGCGTTTGTGCTCATTGAACCGCTTGGCCGCTTCTTCATGCGCGCACCAGCAGCATAACGTAATGATCCAGCTTCCTAAATTCTGCGGGCGTGCTGCGTTCCCGCATCTCTCGCAACTCTGGTTTGCTCGGCTGATTGCCGCTGCGACCCAGCCGCGGATGCGTTCATCCTCAGATACCTTGCTGAAGTAGATCCGGAGTTCGCCAAATTTCTCCTTGATTTGGAGTACCTTTGGATATTCGATCCCAAGCTCGTCACTGCGTATTTTGATCTGTTCAAAGAGCTCGGTCACGATCTGCGACCAGCCCAGTAGGGTCTCACCCAATTCGAGCTCAACGCTTTTCTGAATGTTATCGTAGTCGACCACATTGATTGTGGCTTCAGCTTCAGACATTACGTGCCCTCCTGGAATTCCGCCGGTAGGGGTCAGCTCCGATTGGATTCCGGCAGCACTTTGACGGGACAACGGTCTTCGTTTGGAGTGTCAACTGCAAGTTGTAGTATCTATTACTACAGGAAAGTCGCGTTTCTTTGTGCCGGATTTGCAACTGCTTCTCTTCACTCATGACCACAGGAACTATCGGCCGGGCGGGGAGGTTTTTTCTAAAGCGCTTGCTTCTCCTGCCTTTGCTGCTCCAACCGTTCTATCTCGGCTTTCAACAGCGCGATCCTCTGCGATGTCTGATGTTCCGCAATCAGATCGAGGAACATCTTGGTCTTGCCGCCATGCTTCATGCCGTAGCGCTCGTAGACCATGGCGTTAAACTCATCCAGTTTCGCTTTTGGGATCCGGAACTGGATGTGCTCAAAATGTTCAGCCCCTGTTTCTGTCATTGTATCCACCTTTTTCGGCCGACGATACCAGAATGGACCCCTTGGTGTCGCTACCGCATCGGGAACAAACCCCGGCACTCAGTCCGGTTAGCCGCCGAGCACGACAATGAGTGCGCCGTCATGACCGGCGCGACCAATCTAAAGGTTGATCGCACGACACCAGTTTGGGGTTGGCGGCCTTGATCCCTTTGAAAACACTCAATTTGTGCGACAATTGTGCAATGCCTTCAACCTTTACTTGATAACGCCATGTGCTACGATCTACCCAAGAGGGATTAGTTTGACAGATTTAACAAAATACAGCGCTAGCGGCCCAATGGCTGGATACTTGTTTCAGTGCAGACTTGCTTTGCTGCATGGCATGGAACTGATCCGAAAGAACCCAGATGCGGTAATTTCCATTGAGAAATTCGATGACATTGCATTCGAAACCGATAACTTCGCCGATTGTTTGGTTCAAGCCAAGCACCACGTAATACCAAAATCGCTCGGCGATAAGAGCGAAGACGTCTGGAAGACTCTTCTTATTTGGATCGAGGGGGCCCAAAAGGGTGTCTTCGAAGTGATCAAAACAACCTATATGCTGATCACGACAGCGGAGTGCCCGACTGGCTCAGCAATGTCCAATCTACGTGAGGGTGCATCGGAGCAAAACATTGATGCCGCTTACGGTTTGCTAACCATTGCTGCACAAGAATCTACAAGTACCACGACGGATAAAGCGCGCAGCGCCTTTTTGGACATGACGTCAAGCGAAGCAAAGCTGTTGCTTTCGCGCGTGGTAGTCGTAGACAGGCATCCAAATCTGATCGATGTTTCTTCGGATATCGCATCGCACTTTCTTACCTTGGCACCAAACAACCCCGAACTTGCTGCACAGTATCTTGAAGGCTGGTGGCTAAACAGGATTTGCCTCCATTTAATGGGAGAGGACAAGCGAGGTATCCCAGTCCATCACTTAATCCTCAAAGCTCACGAGATTGGAAAGTTGTTCTCGGAAGATGCTTTGCCCTTAGATGACCCATCTAAACTGGACATCAAGGAATATAGTGAAGACGATGAAGCTCGGGTTTTTGTCCGACAGATGAGAGCCATAAAAATTACCGATGGCATGGTGCGAAACGCAACGTCCGATTTTTATCGTGCGTATGCTCAGCGGTCGCGCTGGAGCAGGGAAAACCTTATTCTTGAAGATGAACTCTCCAACTATGACGAGAAGCTCCAAGACGCGTGGCGACGAAAATTCGAGGCGGAGGTTCTATTGAAAGGTGCTGATAGCGAAGAAGCAAAGGTACACTTAGGCAGAAAATTATTCCTCTGGGCAACCCAAGAATCAACACCACTTCGAAACGTTGTGGAAAAGTGGATTACTGCGGGTTCTTATCACGGCCTTGCAGATCGGGATAAAGTCAGGTGGCATCCTGATTACAACAGCGTTGTCGTTGCGGCATCGGAATTAGACAATGCATAAGGCTTGGCGGGACCGTCCGCGCGAAGAGGCATATTCCTTTAATCCTGCGTACCTATCATCTCTCATGTGCGAATTCGTTCGCGAATTTACGAAGGCGAAGCAAGAGACGTGTCCAATTACTTTGGTGTATCTATTTCCGGCCTTGTCCCTGCATCGCCAAACACGAAAACGTTTCCCCAGTCGTACTGTGACGTCGCTTTATGAATGGATTCAGGACAACGAGGACGTCCTGGTCGATCTCCATAGACGCACAAGTGCGCTTATGCCCTTGCTTCGAGATGGTGCAAAATTCGCAATCTATCAAGAAGTTCTTGAATTCAGTGGAGGCCATGGCTTGAAGATAGGACAAAAGAAAGGTCACTTCACACCGTCGTTCTTGAAATCAGCTTCGACTGATTTCAACGAGACCGTTATTTCGACGCGGTTTTTGGCAAAATGGTTTGCTAAATCTGGATCAGAGGCATCGATTCTTTCTGGCTGGGGGGTAAGGCCTTGAGTTTCATAATTCGTGAAATGGTCGTCTACAGTCACTCAGGAGAAGTGCGCCCAATAACTTTTAATTCGAACGGGTTAAATATAATTACAGGAAAGTCGAAAACTGGAAAGTCGGCTATAATAGATATTATCGATTACTGTCTGGGAAGGGGCAGTTACAATGTGGCTGAGGGCGTTATCAGAAAGAAAGTTTCTTGGTTCGGTCTTCATCTTGAAAACGATGGGGATGAAGTTTTTATCGCGCGCGATAATCCCGGAACCGGCGCATCGACAGGTTCTAAAGTTTACTTCAAACGTGGCAAGCTTGAAGAACGCCCTTCGATTGAAGAAATTGAGAAAAACACAACTGAGACCAGCCTAAAAAAGTTCATTACGCAATATTGCGGTATCGTTGAAAACGAACACCGTCCGATTTCTGGCACTCGAGACCCTTTGAGCGCGAACATTTCTCATGCCCTATTTATGTGTTTCCAACCGCAAGGAGTGATCGCGAGAAAAGATCAGCTATTTAATCGGATGGATGATACGTTTCGGGTTCTGGCTTTGCGAGATACACTTCCTTACTTCCTGGGAGCAGTGGATGAAGAGCATTTCCGTTACTTGGCTGAACTTGATGAATTGCGAAAACAGGCTCGACTGTTGGAGGCTCAAAAAGGCAAACAGTTACAGGCCGTAGAAGTGAGCAGATCACGCGTTACACGTTTGGTCAACGATGGGAAACGCGTTGGCTTGATTCCCCAAGACTATCAGGCCGTCGACGATTCCGTTTTTGACTACCTGTCGCAAATTGCGAAAACGGATGTCGAAGAAACCGTTGACTATCAAGACTTCGGTGAAACAATAACTCAGTTGGAAGACGAGAGGAGTGCGATCTGGAATCGTATTGATGAATTGTCAAAGGATCGCTCGGCCACCGAGGCGTTTTTGTCCGCTCAAACCGACTACGGAAGAGAAGTTTCGGAGCAGAAGTCTAGGCTGAGCAGTATTGGAATTTATAAAGAGCAGCTTGGTGACAGAGCGATATGCCCTTTGTGTGCCTCACCTCAGGAAAACCCAACTCCTGATCTTTCAGAAGTAAATGCTGCTCTCGCAAACGTTGATAACCAACTATCGTCCGTACATAAAGAAAGCCCTCATTTGCTGTCACACATTTCTTCTTTGGAAGAGAAGATTCAGGCACTTACCATCGATCTAAGAGAGGTCTCAAAAGAGTTGAGAGCTGCTATATCTTCCGATGAACAGGCACGAGCAGCGCAAGAACAACTCGTTGATAGGGCTCGGTACGTTGGACGTCTGACGAATTTCATCGAAACTGTTTCACCCGAAGAGGATGATGGTTTCGATGAAGCAGAGCTTGATCGTGTAAAGGAGCTTATCGAAACAGTTCTGTCGAAGCTCAAGTCCGAAGAAACGGAATCTAAGATTACGACTTTCTTGGACTTTGTTGGCCAGAAGATGACCGAATACTCCCAGAAGTTAAGCCTAGAGTATCAGGGTAGCTCTCTGAGGCTGGATGCGAAGAAATTGACGGTTGTTGCAAACACCGAAGATGGTCCTATCCCGCTGAACAGAATGGGAAGTGGTGAAAACTGGGTCGGCTATCATGTGTTGGCACACCTTGCACTGCATTGGTGGTTTAGAAAACGTGACAGACCTGTCCCAGCTTTTTTGGTGTTAGATCAGCCAACCCAAGCTTATTATCCGCCTGATGCGCGCCAAGGCTCACTGGACGAGATCAGGATCGATGCCGATAGGCGCGCAGTTCAATCGCTGTTTGAATTGATGCATGAAGCTTGCCAAGAGATAAGCGCACCATTTCAACTCATCGTTTTAGACCATGCACACCTACGACATGAGTGGTTTGAAAGCGCAATCATCGAAGAATGGCGTGGCGACAACGCTCTGATTCCATCACATTGGCCAAGCGCATAAGAAGACGGAAATAGACCTGCGACTAAGACAATTTCAATGAAGACAGAATCCTAACTCGAGTGAATAAGTTCGAGGGAAAATTGTTGCTTTTGTATTAGCAGATTTTAGAAAGACAACCATGTTGATATGCCCGGACTGCTTTGAAAACTCCAGTCTACAAAACCGCATAAAAGAAATCCGGCCGCGTTTTGACGAAGGTCAATGTGAGCAACATCCTAGTAAGAAAGGAGTCCCGATAGAAGAGGTCGCGCGGATTATGGATGAGGTCATAACGAACAACTATTATGTTTCGGGAGTCAACTACTTTGGGGAGCCGACTGGAAGCACCTTAATCGACTTGATTTATGAACTGACAGGCGCCGACCATGACGACGTAGCTACCGCATTGCAGAACGCAATAATCGAAAATGAGTCTTGGTGGCCGAGTGATGGCGACGAACCGTTCTTCTCAGAAGAAAATGGTTATGAACGCATTACAGAAGTCTTTGACGAACATCGGTCGCAAATGTGGGAAGACTTCCGACGGCAAATAGTCGGCAAACAGCGTTTCTTCAATGACAGTGCTCGACGGACATTGTCGGAAATATTCGATGGCTTGCAACTCCTCCGAGATGACCGAAACGAGCCCGCTATCCGTACTCTCGAGCCCGGGAAGTTGACGATCTTTCGAGCAAGACGTGCTAACTCTCTGCGATCACAGGAAACGATCTCTTCCAACATCGCTCAAGAACTCGGGCCTCCACCACCCAGCCTACGAATGCCCGGAAGGATGAACCCATCCGGGATACCTTCTTTCTATGGAGCTTTCGACCTGAAGACCGCATTAGCGGAGTTGCGGCCGGCGGTCGGAGAGACGATTATGGCAGCACAGTTTGATTTTGTGAGGCCAGTGGTTGTCTTGGATACAACAAAATTCGAACGCCCTCCGAAAGCTCTGAACATTTTTGCGAAGACTCACAACAAGCGCCTGAGCCTGTGGGGTTTCATGGCTGAATTCATGAATGAAATTTCCCAACCATGTCTGCCGGGCGATGAGCACTTGGACTACATTCCTACGCAGGTGGTAGCTGAATACTTGGTTCACCTGCATCGTTTCAAACATAACGACCAAGAGAGAACGGTAGAGGGTATTATCTTTCGATCAGCGCAATACAGTGAAGGAAAAAATATCGTCCTTTTCGGTGATGCTACCAAAGTCAAAGCCAGTCAGTCACCCACGACTGGACGTGCCCACCGTAAAAACCGGCGACCTCATACACTTGAGGTAGTCGAGGATAGCCTAACATCCCAGATCATCGAGGGTGTGGAGGTCAGCACCTCCAGCGTTTACACGGGAGCGCATGAAGATGAAGAATTTTGAATGTCGAGGGAGTTGAGACACTAAGCTCTCATCCAACGCAAGAACCAACCTCGGTAAGCGAGTTGTGCAAAAACCTATAAGCGTTAACAATACGCCCTGAAAAACGCTGAGGTCCCAAGTGGGTTCTTCGATTGGTTAGCGTCTAGCGCCACCCGCCATTGAATGCCTCATTGGGTTCCCGAAGGCGTCGAGCAAGGGCGTCAATCGACGCGGCTGTCTGGCGGATTTCCTTTGCGTACTTTGCGAGGAAAGGGCGGACTTCTTCTTTGCGATACAGAGTTTTCCAGTTCAGTTTCGCCTGTTCCAAAATCAGTTATGGCCTCAAGGCACGATCCGAGTTTGGCGACAAGTAATTGTTTTTTTGTTTATCTGATCACTACCTCAAGCGTGGTAATGGCCTCCGTCTTCTTTCTGCGACTCATTTTTTGCGCCTCTCTGGGTAGGTATTCCCAAGTCTGGAGACGTTAAGCGGTTGCTTCATCAAGCGAGGATCAATCCCTTGCGCCACGGCGTTTGACAAGATCACGTCCAATTTCTCTTCGAGTTGAGCGATCTTTTTCTGCTGTTCTTCCATTAATGCGGCGGCGTTTTTTGGTGCCTTTCGGGCCTTCTTACCCTTATCTGTCTCTCTTTTGCGCGAGAAGGTTGCCGCTTTGTCTAGATAGGCCGCATGGATGAGAGGGTGTTTGAACAGCTGCTTAGATGAGATTTTGACAACCTTGGATTCAACTTTGACATGTATTTTGGATCGGGTGATTTCGCCCCTCATTTGACTAATCAGTACCAAAATTTTATCCACTTTTTCGGGCGTAAGCTTCACGTCAAGTTCCCCGTGGTTCGAGAGGTTTCAAGCTCTGCCAGCTTTTTTTCGATGATCCGTTCAGCGTGGCTGAACTCGATCAATGGGCCGAGGTCGGTATTGCGGATCAGAGTCCCTTCGTTAGCTGGATCCATAATGGCCTCAGCGAGTGCTTGGCTACGAGCGTGACTATGTTCGATAGCCTCTATGGTTGTTTCATTGACCCGCATTCCTTTAGCCTGGCGAGCCCGCAGGGTTTCAAGAGATTTCTGATCTCTTTCCGCATCTCTAAGGAGCTGATCAGCGGCTCTTTTGGAACCGCCTAGGCATACCAGCCTAGTGCATGTTCTACAGGCACCAGCTCGGTCGCACGGCTCTTGGTTGAAGCGACGATTGCAATATCCGAATGACGTCGAAAGAAGATACATCTTCAGGTTTGCAGTTTCGTAGGCCGCATTTTCGACATCCGAGTCGTCCACAACCCTGACTGCCGGTAAGTTCTCATCCTCGCCACTGCGCTTTATTTGCTCGACTTGATACAGTTTGTCTGTGTGGTCGTAGTTCCGGTTTTGCATGACGTTCGCACGACCACTCCAGTAGGCTATGTGTGATTGGGGAACGTTGGCGCGTTGAGCCATCGTGTTTAGGTAATGGCGCATTTGGTGTGTAGTGATTTTGGGGTACTTACCGTTCTTTAACCGAATATCGAAACGCTCGAAGATGGAGGGAACCGCAGGGTTAGTGTGGCCACTTTTGTGAAGACTTTCTGGCCTGCCTGACAAGACGAGTTCGACCACACCACTACTTAATGCTTCTATCATGTAAGGCCGTGCCTCAGTATTGTGAGCAAATTGGTTTTTTAAGCAGACGCACAGCGCCTCGGAGTATGCTACCGAAGACAACTCGCTGAGCACAGGCAAGCCGTGGGGTGCTTCCGCCAAGCACTTCTCTTCGATTTGAACAAAGTCGTACACAGCTATGGGTTTTCCGTTTTCGCGGGCCCTGTACTTGGCAGCTAGGATGCGCCTGGACTGAAGCCAAAAATTTCCACCGACACCAAGAAATTCTTCCAGCTCTGAACGTGTGATTTCGCCTGTTGCCCGAACATGCTGAAGATTCGTAGGGACAAAGACTCTGCCAGGGTTCTCCGTCATCCATTTTGCTAACTTGCGCGCTCTCTCAGTATGTTCACAGATCCTTTCGAGTGCCAACTGAGCAACCGGAACCATTTCTTTCGGAACAAATTTAATCATAGGCTTGCCGCCCTTTACTGGCCACCACCTGAGGCCAGCCTTGAAACGACAGTCTTCGTTGAAGGGCACATCTGGGTTGACGTAACCTTCGCCCGGGTTATGCAAAGCCTGAACCTTGGCTGGTAGAATGAAGACTTCCTCCTTTCGAGAGGGGGCACACATCAAAAGTGCGACAATGCCCATAGCGACCTGATCTCGTGGCGTTTTTGCCCGGTAAAAGGCTTCTCCCAAGCATGACACTTCCTCTTCGGTCAGGTTTTTCCGGAGAGAGTCCTCATTCACTCTGCTCCGAAAGCGTTTGTCCTGGAGTTCTGGGTGCCACCAGCTCTTCAAATCATGCGCGATGCCCGCTCCCTCCAACACTCGCGCAATAGATCGCATGGTCTCGGCAGCCTTACGCTTATGGGATTTACTGGCTAACTTGACGACTTTGTTCAGGTCTGACTTTGCTATAAGGTCTGCACGGCCGGGATGTCCTCGACTTTCTAGAACGCGGTCTAAAATGCGGCAGAACTTCACCTTGTGCCTAAAGACATTGGATTTTCTTAATTTTCCTGTTTTTGTAGCGTTTTCTTTGAGTTGAAAGGCGAAGTATGCCTTTGCGAAGTCACCAAACGGCACGTTCATCGCGAACTCGGGATCATTCGCGCGGGACCGCTGTCGATCCGCATGATGGAAACCAACCGTTTCTCTCCTGGAATTCCTTGTCCGCTTTACAAATGCAGTGATGTCCCAAGTGGCACTGTCCCAAACAACATGTCCCTCGACACGGGGGTCAAAGATCGACAGTTTCTTAGCCTTTGCGATGTATTCTTCAACTGAGATTTGCTGTTTCGACCTGAAATGCAAAGTCATTTGGTGCTCTCGTGTTCTTTGCGCGCCTGATGCTGCATTTTTTTAGCCGCTAACACCGCAGCAACGTGCCGATTAAGTTCTCGAGAATATTCGTCATCGCCATGAATTTTGGCTTCTGCCTTTCTACCAGCCAGAAGGCGCAGTAACGGGTCAAGCTCGGAGTCAATTGAGAGATTGAAATGGCGGCAGAGGAAGCATGCATATGGCGCTGCGAGACTTTCCAGCGCGCTGCAACCTCCAGAATCGCATGCACCCAGATCAGGAGCACCGTCAGCCTCGGTTGCTGTAATAATTGCTCCGAATTCGAGGTCGTCGGGTTGCGCTTCGGTCACTTGACCCAAGAACCTGCCTGCGACATGTACCATCTTACCGTCCAGCAGACTACTCATGAGCTGATGATGTCGAGAGGCTAGTTCGATGTAGGCTTCGCAGCTGCCGGGGCTGGTATGATGCATCCATGCCGCGATTTCTTCCGCCGTACATCCTCGCAACGCCATGATTGTCGCGATAGTGTGCCGTTCTCTCATTTGGTTAAACACCATTGGTTCACCAGTTCGAGGGCTTATGATGTTTAATCTTCCAAGAATGGCTTTAAAACGTTCGGAGGCTAGGTTCGCAGTCATGTGACCTTCGTAGCCCGCCTTTGTTTGACCTTTTGAGCGTCGTGCTCTTTTCTTATTAACTGAGCGACAATCAGTAACAAACTCATCAGTCCTCGCGGGAAATAATGGTTTCTCTTGATTCCACTCAGTAGCAGGAATGCCACCGGTTAATCGATCCAGGTAAGCTTCTAAGGCGTGGGTAAACAGCATTGGCGCAGGTCGCTTAGGGCCGTACCTTACGGCTTGGGTTCGCTTCTGCTTTAGGATTTCGAACCGGATAGAGGTCTCCACACCGTGGTGTTTCGGAGTTCTTATGTCCCGAAGTTTCAGGTTGGCATTCATTGAGGCTCGTTGGCCATAGAGGCGGAACGTTTGAACTAGCACATATTGAGCATCATTGATGGCGCCGCTTTCGTAAGCTTCATGGAGTTCGCGATCCACCATCGCGATTTCGCCATCCAAGTAGGGACCCGACTCTGGATCTAGGGTCAGAATATGAACTTTTTCGTTTTCTTTTTTTCGGAAGCCGTCGATTAGTTCAGCCGCATCCGGGGTAATCCCCGGAAATCCAATTTCTTGCCATGAAGAAACAATGTTTCGCATGCTATAATCACTGCCACTCGGATCACCCAATCGGTAAGCGGCAATATCTTTACGGTTGATCCGACCGACCAGGTCGTTGTTTTCGCGCCTGAGCCAGACACAGGGTCGCTTGAAGGCTGTCAACTCTGCAAGAATCGAAGAAGCAAGGTTGGTTTCGAGCCGATAAGCCACCACTTCCTTGAGCGCGTTTTTCATCAATGGCGACAATACCTCAGTACACCATTCAAAATTGAAGGTAGCAACGCTACCAGTTGCGCTCACTTCCCAATAATCAGAAGTGATATCGAAAGTTTCACCATTGGCAGCTCGGCGGATAT
Organism: Ruegeria sp. HKCCD7181; assembly: GCF_057221055.1. Classification (NCBI taxonomy): domain Bacteria; kingdom Pseudomonadati; phylum Pseudomonadota; class Alphaproteobacteria; order Rhodobacterales; family Roseobacteraceae; genus Ruegeria; species Ruegeria sp. HKCCD7181. The sequence goes on from NZ_JBWVBC010000003.1 coordinate 396,660, forward strand.
TGGTTGGGCGCAGTGCTGGAATGCCGTGAGAGCACGGTTTGTGCTTGTTCATTTCTTATCTTTCTTCTTTGTCGCGGCTTCTTCGGCCAACTTTTCGCGGTGATCGAGCAGGCTAATGTACTCACTTGTTTCTGAGCAAATTATGTTGAGGAATTCCGTATCTTTGGCGGCGGCTCGAGCTTCCTGTTCCGCCCAGATCGTTCGGATGCTTTTCGCTGCGCCAATGTGGGACTCTCCTCCGAGATAGCGAGAGATCATGTGAGATGTTTCCGACCACCCAAAGTGATAGGTGAAGACCTTTCGAGCTTCTTCGCCGCTGGTTCCACGTTCGTTTAGAAGCTTGGCCATTTCTCGAGCCTTCTTGTGTCGCATAGGGTGCGGCGTCAGTTTTCGAACTCCAGCTGCTCTGGAGGCGTCTCTGAACACATCGTCAATTGCGGTCTTGGACATGGGCTTGCCATACTCAGCGGGATCACGAGCCAAGTTGACAAACATGAAGGAATTTGAGTTTCGGCCGCTTTGAAAATCGATGTCGTCCCTCGCATCCATCCATTCATCGAGGGTCTCGATCAGCAACGGCGACGCTGTCAAACTGATTTTTCGGTCGAAGGTCTTTGCGTTTGGCTGACGTTTCCTAGGGTCTTCTGGGTCGTTGTGGCGGCGAACGACCTCGATCAAATCATCTTCGCTCTTATAATCTTCGGTCTTCATTTGACCCAACTCGCCAGCGCGCAAACCAAGTTCGGCAAACATCAATAAAATTAGGTAGTTTCGTAGTGCTCGAATTCGGTTCTTAGGCCAAACATCATACGGATTGCATATCGCTAACCATAGGTAAAAGCGGTCAGCAGCTTCCTCATGATCGTATGCCTTGATCCGGCTTTGTGGCATACCTTTGCGAATCTTTCGAAAGTAATGCGCATAACTCCCCGGCGCTGTGTGGTAGCCGCCGTCACTTAGCTTGATCGCTGGTTCCAAGAGTTGTTTGCGACGGCACAGTTTCCGTCCGGATCCTGGACTTGGCTTTTTTCGAAGCAAGCGATTGCCGTATTCGCCGAGCCACTGGAGGTATTCTTCAATACCAATCTGCCGTTGGATTATTGTGCCAGCTTGAACGCTTCGCTCTTCCAGACACCTGGTAAGAAACTTCTGCTCATTCATGGGCAAAACCCACGCCAGCTTACGCAAATCCTGGATTTGAAAATTCAGGAAGTAGTTTAAGTCCGCGACTTGCTCTAAGTTCAGGCATTCTCCATCTAGCATGATGGTGTAAAGGTCGATACCTCGGTGAATTGCCCAAAGTTCGAGAATGGTGATGTGAGACAGTCGAGTGGAAATAGTGTCAGGGGTGTAGTTCCGCTGACGTGTCTCGCTGACAACCCAAGCCCAAGGCCACAGAGCGATGCCGCCATCTTCACGGTAAATCGAAAATCGGGTTTCGCCAGCTCGAGTTTGACTTTGTTTCACAGGTTGTCGGCCTAGTGTTGAAATGGGCTTCAAGGGTTTCTCCGAGGCAGTGGATGGTCTCCAAACGATACTCGAATGGAGGCCAATTTTCAACTTTCTGGTGCTTGTTGCGGCTTAAAATATTTAGCAAGAACAGATACTTAAACTATTCTTGCTCCTTAATGGATAGATGAGGGACTGTTCTTGGTTTTTAAAGATAGAAGAAGAATAGAGAGGCAATGGCGCCCTACGATTGGCTATTCTTGCCACTGAGAGCCCTAAGATTTTTTTCCCGGTCTAAAGCGTTTTTGAGCATTTTCGGCGCCAGTTTTTACCAGCTCTGCGAATCATCGAAGAGGCCCGCAACTGCGAATAATCGAAGAGAACAACCTCAACCACCAAACCAACTTGGAGGCGCGGATCCACGCGGCCTCACCAGGCCGCACGTTTGCACCTATCATCGGCAACAAGGCTTGTACCTGTCACGGTTTGATATCGCTGACCGGAGCCTTTCTCAACAGGCTTACCCATCATGTCAGAATTCTTGAGATGAACGGTGACAACTATAGCCTGACGCAAAGCGGGCAAAACAGCTCAAAGACAATTCTTAAAATGGAATTTCGATTGGTCCTGACGGACCAAGGCACCTCGGCACACGCCAGCTATTTGGAGAGCGCGCGTGCCAAGGTGCCAGTCACTCTGAAATGGCCGGGTATTGCGCCTCCCAGTGGTCGGAAAACATACCGCCGTTGGCTGTCCAATAATGAAAGCGTCTGAAGTAGTTGAGACCATCTGAGTCTCCGTCCGTGACTGTAAGTTAAATCTAGTCAGCAACGAGCACCTAACTAAGTGGCATCAAGTGCTGTCGGTCATTTTTGATCCCAGAACGTACAATCTTGTAAAGCATTGTAATCATTGGTTTTATGTGGGCGCTGCGTATGTGTATGTGGGCACACTTCGAAAGTTCCATCCGAAAAATACTTGTTCTGTAATCCCAAGTGATGGAGCAAGTCTTTTGAAGAGAGAAACTGACCTGATGAAAATTTTTTTAATAATTTACAAAGATTTAGGTGCTCGAAGCTTCCTCTGGAACGAAATGGTTGGCATATAAATGGAACCACTTGGACCCATAGGCCACATGCCCAACTTCTTCGGCATATATGACCTCAAGCGCGGCGACGGCATCGTCCTCCTTGGCCTTTCGAAAGATATCGATCATGCCGGGCGTGACATCCAGTCCGCGGGCTTCCAGCACCATCGGTACAACGGCCAGACGACCCATCAGGTCATGGGCCGTGTCCTCGGCGGCGCGCCACATGCCCGCATGAGCGGGCAGGGCGCCATAATGGCTGCCCAATTGCTCCAGACAATTGCAGACCATCTCGAAATGGCGCGATTCCTCTTCGGCGCATTTAACCCAATCATCATAGAAACCGATGGGCATGGGCACATGACCAAAGCGGGCGATAATGTCCCAATGCAGATCGACTGCATTCAGTTCGATATGGGCCACCGCGTGCAGCAATGCGATCCGTCCAGCCTCGGTGCCCGGTCGCCGTTTGGGCACGTCTCGCGGCGACAGCAGCTCGGGCTTGTCCGGACGAGCAGGGGACGGCGGTGGCATCGCGACGCCGATTTCGATCTCGGGCTGCGCGCCACTACGAGCGGCGAACCACTGCGACGCGTATTGCTTGGACAAGGCGATTTTGGCCCGCCCGACTGCAGTTGTCAGAACCTCGGTCGCCATTTGGGTCAGTGTTTTGGGCAAGGGTTCTCTCCGCCAATCCTAAATTTCGACGCGGCATAAACCGGATGGCGACCAGGGTCGAGGGGCGGTCACAGCTCGCGCACAGCTTCAAGCACTTCGTCAACATGGCCGGGCACTTTTACCTTGCGCCAGGCGCGGGCAATGCGGCCTTTGGCGTCGATCAGGAAAGTGGATCGCTCTATCCCCATAGACTTGCGACCATACATGTTCTTTTCCACCCACACCCCGTAGTCCTCGCACACGGTCGAGCTTTCGTCGGACAGAAGCGGCGTTGTCAAACCGTGCTTGGCGACGAACTTGTCGTGTTTAGCCACGCTGTCGCGCGAGATACCGAAAACGTGAGCGCCCGCGTCGGCAAAGGATTGAAGTTGCTCCGAGAAACCAATGGATTCCTTGGTACAGCCCGGCGTATCATCGCGGGGATAGAAAAACAGAACAACAGACTGGCCACGCAGTTCTGACAAGGTTACTTGGCCGCCACCGTCGCGAGGCAATGTGAAATCGGGGGCGATGTCAGAAACGTCAGGCATATGTGAACTCCGGCTGAGAAAATTAACGGTTGCCCGGTATCATAGGGCGCCATGGGCATGTTGAAAGACAGGGATTGCAAATTGGCCCAGCCAGAACAACAGCAAGGCGAAAAGACCGGCAAGAGACCCCGCCGGTCGCGCCGCCGATCCGCTGTGTTGTGGAGCATGCGCGGTTTCTTTGTTTTGGTGTTTCTGGCCGTGCTGACCGCGTTCATGGTGGTCGGCCAGCGGATGCATGCACCAGTCTGGCTGCGTGATCGGGTCGAATCGCGACTTGATCAGGCCCTGGGTGGGGTTCAGATCAGATTTGGCGATGTCAGTTTCATCATCCACGAAGGATGGCGACCACGTCTGAGGCTAACCGACGTGCGCATTAGCGACGCGGCGGGCCAGCAGATCGCCGAGGTGTCTGATTTGCGCGCCAGCCTCGCGATGCGACCGCTTTTGCGCGGTCACGTCCGACCCAAGCGCATCATCCTGCAGGGCGCTCAAATCGCATTGACCCGCGGAATGGATGGCGCGCTGTCGCTGACTGTTGGGACCGATAGTGCGCCTGTCGGTCAGGCCCCCAACCTTGCACAATTGATCGAGACGTCGGACGAAGTATTCAAGTCACCAGCCTTGTCGGCGCTTACGTCGGTCGAGCTGGACGCAATTACGCTGGACTATCAGGACCTGCGACAGGGGCGATCCTGGATTCTGGACGGGGGGCACATCCTGGCCACCCGCACCGCGCAACAAGTACGTTTGGCCACAGGGTTTTCGGTATTGGCTGGCCGAGATTATGTCAGTGGGATTGAAGCAAATTACACCAGCGCTGTGGATAGTTCGTCAGCCGAGTTCGGGGTGACGATCACCGACCTTCCGGCCGAAGACATTGCGGGGCACAGTCCCGCTCTTGCTTGGATGCAGGTGCTCAGGACGCCGATTTCGGGTGCGCTACGCGGAAGTGTCGACGCCGAAGGGGCCTTGGGCCCGGTTTTCGCCACGCTGAATCTTGGTGCAGGTGCCGTACAACCGACGCCGGAAACGCTGCCGATCAAATTCGAGGCGGCCCGTACCTATTTCACCTACGACCCATCTCAACAGGTTTTGGATTTCAACGAGGTTTCGGTCGATTCCGCATGGGGGACCGTTCAGGCCGAGGGAAAGGCTTTTCTTCAAGGCGTTCAAGCCGGTGGGCTTGAAAGCATGTCAGGTCAGTTTCGCTTCAGCGCAATCCAAATCAACCCGGCAGATTTGTTTCCCGAAGCACTGAATCTGACGCGGGCTGATGTGGATTTCCAGATGAAGCTGGCACCATTCCGGGTGCGTCTGGGGCAGATGACGGTAGAAGATGGCGAGCACGGCTTGCGCCTGAGCGGAGAACTTGCTGGCCTGCGTGAAGGGTGGGCAGCAAGAATTGACGCGCAGATTGGCCAGATGCCGTCAGATCAAGTGTTGCTATACTGGCCAGAACGGCTGGCCCCCAAGCCTCGCAAATGGGTGACCGAGAATATCCTTCAGGGCAACCTCTCCGATCTGGACTTTGCATTGCGTCTGAAGCCGGGCACCAAGCCGGATATTTACGCGGATTTCGAATTTTCTGACACCAAAGTCAGATTCGCCAAGACCTTGCCTCCGATTGAACAGGCACAGGGGCAGGCCAGTTTGCTCAACCGCCGTTTTACGGTGACCGCGCAAAAGGGAATTGTGATCGCCGATCAGGGCGGGGCCGTTGATGCCGCGGGCACGTCATTTATTATTCCGGACACGAGTATCAAGAAAACAACCCCCGGAATCGCCAGGGTACAAGCCAAGGGCAGCGTGACGGCTGCTTTGTCCCTGCTGGATCGCCCGCCTCTGCAGTTGTTGACCAAGGCAAAACTGCCGGTGGAACTGGCTGACGGTCAGGTAAAGCTGATAGGAACGCTGTCGCTGCCTTTGATCAAGGGTCTGAAACTGGAAGACACCCGGTTCCACTTTGTTGGCGACCTGGCCGATCTCGACAGTGACAAGCTGGTGCCCGGTTTCGAAGTCAGCGCCGACCGATTGCAACTGACTGGAGACCAAACGCAGGTCAAAATTGATGGCGACGGTCTGTTCGGCGAAGTGCCGGTGCAGGCAAAATGGACCCAGCCCATCGGAGGGGACACACCGCAGCGAAGCCAATTGACCGGGCAGATTGAGTTTTCGCCCAGGCTGATGGATCAGATCAACGCAGGATTGCCCCAGGGCATGCTGACCGGGCAGGCAGTGGCAGAATTTGACTTGGGTATCGGGGCCAGTGAACCGCTCAGCCTGACAGCACAGACTGATCTGGTCGGTGTCGCGCTCGCGATACCGGAATTGGGCTGGCGAAAACCGGAAAGCAGAGCTGGAACTATGACGGCCAAGGCCACGTTGGGCGCGCAGCTAAGTGTGGATGAACTGCGGATCGACGCCGCCGGGCTGCGAAGCAACGCAACGATCTCGTTTCGTGATGGTGCGTTTGACCGGGTACGTTTCAGCTCGTTCGAGTTGGGGAACTGGCTGGCCGTGCCCGCCGAGCTAATTGGCCGCGGAGCCAACGTTCCAGATATCCGTGTGCTGGGCGGTGTGCTGAACCTGGCCAAGGCGACTTTTGGCAGCGGAGGAGGAAGCGGGGCCGGGCCGGGGCCAAAGCTGGATGTTAATTTGGACCGGTTGCAGGTTACGGAAACAGTCGCGCTGACTGGTTTGAACGGATCGTTCCAGACAACTGGCGGCCTGACCGGCGCGTTTAGCGCACAGGTCAATGGCGGCGCTCCTATTCAGGGGCAGGTCACGCCACGGGGCGGGCGAAGCGCAGTTGGGTTGACCTCGGTGGACGCGGGCGCTGTTCTGCGTTCGGCGGGAGTCATAACACAAGCCCGCAAGGGTACACTGGACTTGCGGCTGGAGCCAGCGGCTGCACCGGGAAACTACGATGTGGATCTTACAATCCGAAACACCCGGATCAAGGATGCTCCGGCTATGGCCGCGCTGCTGAATGCGATCAGCCTTGTTGGGCTGTTAGATGAAATGGCAGGTCAGGGTATCTTTTTCTCGGCCATTGAAAGCAAAATGCGCATCACCCCAACTGAAATCAAAGTACTCAGCGGCAGCGCGGTTGGCCCGTCGATGGGGCTGTCTTTTGATGGAACGGTCAACACTGTGGCTGGGACACTGAACCTGCGAGGCGCGATTTCCCCTATCTACCTGCTGAATGCCGTCGGCAGTGTTCTGAGTCGCAAGGGCGAGGGTGTTTTTGCCTTTAATTATACTTTGACCGGTCCACTGGCCAATCCTCAGGTCTCGGTCAATCCACTGTCGGGGCTGGCACCGCTGTTTTTGCGGAACCTGATGCGTGCCCCGGCGCCGACAGTTTCGGACGGGCCCAATGCCGCCCCGGATAAACCCAACCCTGCCGTCCAAACGCGTGGTGAAGATCGGTGAGCTGAGCTGTGGCCGAATCTGTCTTGCCCATGTATGGCGCGCGCATGAAACTGAGTGATTTCGATTTCCACCTGCCCGAGGACTTAATCGCCACGCGGCCAGCTACACCGCGTTCCTCTGCACGCCTCTTGGTTTCGCAGGGGGATGAAATTCGCGATCAGCATGTGTTTGACCTGCCTGAATGGCTGCGTCCGGGTGATCGTCTTGTTCTGAACGATACGCGGGTCATTCCCGCGCGGCTGAGTGGCCGGCGCCATCGGTACAGCGCGCAAGGTCCGGTATCGGCCGCGATCGAAGCTACCCTGTTGGACCCACAGGCCGACGGCACCTGGGCTGCGCTGATCAAACCGCTTAAAAAAGTCAAACCCGGAGAAGAGATTGAGTTCTCTGATCAACTCAGCGCCCGGCTTGAAAGGGTCGAGGATGGACAGGCCCATCTGCGGTTCAACCTCACGGGCGATGATTTTGATTGCGCGCTGGAACAGGCCGGTGCCATGCCTCTACCGCCATATATCGCGGCAAAGCGGCCTGCAGACGATCAGGACAAAACCGATTACCAGACCATATGGGCGCTCAATTCAGGTGCAGTGGCGGCACCAACTGCTTCTTTGCATTTCGACGAGAAGCTGATGCAGGCACTTTCAGCCCGTGGCGTAGAATTTACACATGTCACGCTGCATGTTGGCGCAGGAACCTTTCTGCCGGTCAAAGTCGAAGATGTGGCCACGCACAAGATGCACGCGGAGTGGGGCCGTGTTAGCGAACAGGCGGCCGAAGAAATTCGGACGACCAAAGCTGCCGGTGGACGTGTCATCCCCGTGGGTACCACCGCGCTGCGCCTGATCGAAAGCGCTGCACGAAGTGGCTGCATTCAGCCTTGGGAAGGGGATACCGACATATTCATCTACCCTGGCTTTGAGTTCCATGTGACAGATGCCTTGATGACCAATTTCCACCTGCCGAAATCAACGCTCTTGATGTTGGTATCGGCCTTGATGGGGCAAGATCGGGTCAAGGTTATCTATGACCATGCCATCGCACAAAAATACCGTTTCTTCTCTTATGGAGATGCGTCGCTTTTGATGCCTTGAAGGCCGTGTTCCAAGGATCGCGTCACTACAATGTCGTAGACAAGCGCGACCAAAGGGTTTTTTGATCGCAAGACGTATAACACGTCGGCAATTCCGGGTGGCAATATGCTTCAGGTTCTCTCCAGCGCTTGGGCGCTTCTTCTTGGTATGGGATTGCTGATGGTCGGCAACGGCCTGCAGGGTACGCTGTTGGGTGTACGCGGCGAGATTGAGGGCTTCTCGACCCTCCAGATGTCGTTTGTGATGTCCGCCTATTTCCTCGGGTTCCTCGGCGGATCGCGCCTTGCACCCGAGATGATCCGGCGCGTCGGGCATGTTCGGGTGTTTGCCGCGCTGGCTTCGTTCATTTCAGCAGTGATGATCATGTATCCGATGCTGACAGATCCGATCGCTTGGTCCTTGGGGCGCGTCATAATCGGTTTCTGCTTCTCTGGCGTGTATGTGACGGCAGAAAGCTGGCTGAACAACGCGGCCAGCAATGAAAACCGGGGCCAGGCTCTGTCGCTTTACATGATCGTTCAGATGACCGGCGTCGTCAGCGCGCAGGCGTTGATGTTGGTGGGCGATCCGGCAGGCTATGAAACCTTCGTGATCGCCTCGATCCTAGTTTCAGTCTCGTTCGCGCCGATTCTTCTGTCGATCTCGCCGACGCCGGCGTTTGACACGACCAAACCGATGACATTGCGGCAATTGATGAATGCCTCGCCCCTTGGATGCGTTGGCATGTTCCTGTTGGGCGGAGTGTTCTCGGCGCAGTTCGGGATGGCTGCTGTTTACGGTGCTCAGGCGGGCCTGTCCGTGGCCGAAATTTCAATCTTCGTCGCTTCATTCTATATTGGAGCTTTGGTGCTGCAATATCCGCTGGGTTGGTTTTCAGATCGGATGGATCGTCGGATCCTGATCCTTTTGGCTGCTGGGCTGGGCGGTCTGAGCGCTCTTGTCGGTATGGTGTTTGGCGTCACGCTTCCGGTTCTTTTGATCGTGGCATTTTTTATCGGTGGGATGTCCAACCCGCTTTATTCGCTGTTGATCGCCTATACCAATGACTACCTTGAATACGAAGATATGGCCGCGGCCTCGGGTGGTTTGGTGTTCATCAACGGCCTTGGCGCTATCGCGGGCCCCCTGATCACCGGTTGGTTGATGGGAGGTGCGGTATTTGGGCCACAGGGTTTCTTCCTGTTCATTGCCACGCTGATGTTCGCGGTTGCGGCTTACGCGGCCTATCGAATGACCCAGCGTGCCTATGTCGTTGTTGACGAAACGGCTTCAATTGCACCTATTTACGCAACATCGTCTCCAGTTGCGCTTGAAGTCGCGCAGGAGGTTGTGATCGAAGCCGCCCAGGATGAAGCAGAAGTAACGCAAGAATCCGCCTGAGCGCCGGATTTATTTCGCGTGTGTTGCAATATGTTACTGTAACAGTTCTGTAAAACAGACTTTACTGACGTTACGTCCCTGGGGAGGGCAATTACGGAGTGAAGGGCATGGTAGGTCCTGAAAGAGTATTGAGTTTTTGGTTAGATGAGGTTGGCCCCGAGGGGTGGTATTTGCAGGATGAAGCGCTGGATGCGCAAATCCGCGATCAGTTCTTCGAGACTTGGAAAGCGGCATGCCAGGGCCGGTTCTCGCTCTGGTTAACGTATCCCAGCGGAGCGCTGGCGTATATCATCCTCATGGATCAGTTTCCACGCAACATGTTCCGAGGCAACAAGCAAGCCTTCGCGTCTGACAAAGCTGCTTTGGCGGCTGCGAAATGCGCGGTCGACAAGGGCTGGGACTTAAAGATTGACGAGCCAGCACGGCAGTTCTTTTACTTGCCGATGATGCACTCGGAAAATCTCTGCGATCAGGAGCGCTGTGTCCGACTGATGTGCGAGAGGATGCCGAATGACGGTGCAGGCAACTTGCTGCATGCCCGCGCGCATCGCGAAATAATCCGGCAGTTCGGCAGGTTTCCCTATCGCAACGACGCGCTTGAGCGCCCGACCACCGAGCATGAGGCCGCCTTTGTCAGTAGTGGCGGTTATGGTTCGACTGTGCGGGCTTTGCAGACTGCCGGCTAGATTGCCGGCTCACACCCTCGAATAGCCAGAACCTGTTCTGTTACCGTCTCAGCCGAGGTGGTGACGGCATAATTGATCAGGTCTTCCGGGTTGTCCACGAGGTCGGCAAGACGAGATTGCGTGGACGCCAGTTTTACCTCTAGCTCTTTCAGACTTTTGGTAACTTCTTCCAGCTTTCCGCGCGACACGAAATCAAGCGCACCATCTTTTTGACGAATGGCAGTGAGATCGCTTCGGATGCCTTCCAGTTCACCCCGAATACCTTGAACTTGGATTCTAACTGGATTGATCTCCTGCAGATTTTCCGCAAACCCGGATTGTATGTTTTCCACCGATTGGGCGAGCTTCCACCCCAGAAACAGGCAAAGCGCCAATAGGATCAGAGTTGCGTTTAGAAGCGCGAGCAGAAGATCCTTGAGTGTCTTGGCCATGATTTGCCTCTCTTTAATCAATGACTTGAAAAAAACCGGGCGGGTCCGGAGGCCTCGGTTGTAGCCTTTGGCGCGAGGCGGGTATAGGCTGAATTCAGCCCAATTGAAGTCAAATGTCCCTGCGTCACTTATGTCGCGCGCGGTCATGTTGATGCGCGATACAAAATAGTTTAATGGTAAACTAGTTTTTTTAACCCGACTTGCGCCGAGAGGTACACATGGCTGCACAATCCTTTGATCTGATCGTAATCGGGGCAGGCCCCGGCGGCTATGTCGCTGCTATCCGCGCGGCCCAGCTGGGCCTGAAAACAGCCGTGGTCGAGCGTGAACACCTCGGCGGCATCTGCCTGAACTGGGGCTGTATCCCAACGAAGGCATTGCTGCGTTCGTCCGAGGTGTTTCACCTGATGGAACGTGCCAAGGACTTTGGCTTGAAAGCTGATAAGGTCGGATATGATCTGGACGCAGTGGTCAAGCGGTCCCGCGGTGTTGCGGCGCAATTGTCGGGCGGCATCGGCCATCTTCTGAAGAAAAACAAAGTGACCGTGGTGATGGGTGAGGCAACGATCCCGGCCAAGGGTAAGGTCAGCGTCAAGACCGACAAGGGAACCGAAGAGCTGGCAGCCAAGAATATCGTTCTGGCTACTGGGGCGAGAGCGCGCGAGTTGCCGGGGCTTGAAGCTGATGGCGATCTTGTCTGGACTTACAAGCACGCATTGCAGCCGCCGCGTATGCCGAAGAAACTGCTTGTCATCGGCTCGGGCGCGATCGGAATTGAATTCGCCAGCTTCTACAATACGCTCGGCGCTGACACGACGGTCGTCGAAGTGATGGACCGCGTGCTGCCTGTCGAAGATGCCGAAATCAGCGCTCTGGCCAAAAAGGCTTTCACCAAGCAGGGCATGACCATCATGGAAAAAGCGATGGTCAAGCAACTGGACCGCGCCAAGGGCAAGGTCACGGCACATATCGAGGTGAAAGGCAAAGTTGAGAAGCACGACTTTGACACGGTAATCTCGGCTGTTGGAATCGTGGGCAATGTCGAAAATCTCGGGCTTGAGGCCTTGGGTGTGAAACTTGACCGGACTCACGTGGTCACAGATGAGTTCTGCCGGACTGGCGTTGAGGGTTTGTATGCCATCGGCGATATCGCAGGCGCGCCCTGGTTGGCGCACAAGGCGAGCCATGAAGGTGTCATGGTGGCTGAACTGATTGCGGGCAAACATGCCCATCCTGTCAAACCCGAAAGCATTGCAGGCTGTACCTATTGTCAGCCGCAGGTTGCCTCAGTCGGGTATTCCGAAGCCAAAGCCAAGGAGCTGGGGTATGATATTAAGGTCGGCCGCTTCCCGTTCATTGGCAATGGCAAAGCCATCGCACTGGGCGAGCCGGAAGGCATGATCAAGACCGTGTTTGACGCCAAGACCGGCGAATTGCTTGGTGCGCATATGATCGGTGCAGAAGTAACTGAGTTGATACAGGGCTATGTGGTTGGCCGCCAGTTGGAGACCACGGAAGAAGACCTGATGAATACAGTTTTCCCACACCCGACCTTGTCGGAAATGATGCACGAAAGCGTTTTGGACGCTTACGGCAAGGTCATCCACATGTAAGGGAAGGGGCTGACCCAAAGGTTAAAGGCACCGCCGAACAGGCGGTGCCTTTTTTCGTTACCGGCTCAGTGCATCAAGAATACGCGCCCAGGATCGGATGCCCTTGTGGAAACTTTTCACATCGTATTTCTCGTTGGGCGAGTGGATAGCGTCGTCCTCGTTGGCGTAACCGACCAACATGGAATCCAGCCCCAGAACGCTGTCAAAATAGCCGACCACGGGGATTGATCCGCCCATGCCGGTAAAGACCGCTTCGCGATCCCATTCGTCGGACAAGGCTCCGCGCGCGGCTTCGAATTCGGGACGGTCGAGGTTCATGACCGAGGCCGGTGAGCCCTCAAGGTCGTTGTCCCATTCGATGGTTGCATCCGGTGAGAGACGGTCTTCGACGTGTTTCCGGATTTTGTCTCGCAGAGCGTCCGGGTCCATATCGCCAACCAGGCGGCAGGTGATCTTGCAATGCGCCAACGATGGGATCACCGTTTTTGATCCCGCGCCGTTATAGCCCCCCCAAAGGCCGTTTACCTCGAGCGTGGGGCGCGCCCATTGTTGTTCGAGCGTAGAATACCCTTTTTCGCCGTGGGGCTGGGTGTAGCCGACTGAGTTCAGATAGTCAGATTCGTCAAAACCGCAGTTTTCCCACTGCTTCAGCTGCTCGGCGGGCACTTCGTGCACGCCCTCGTAAAACCCTTCGACGGCGACGCGACCTGTTTCTTCGTCATAGAACGAGGCAACGATGCGCGATAGTTCCCGAAGAGGGTTCAGGCCAGGGCCACCGTAGTGGCCGGAATGCAGATCGATGCGTGGGCCCTGAATGGTGAATTCGTCTTTGAGCATTCCGCGCAACTGCGCGGCAATAGAAGGCACGCCACGCGACACCATCGAAGTGTCGCAAACCAGCGCCAGATCCGCCTTCAATTCGTCCGCGTTCTCTTTCAGGAACGGAACCAGCGAGGGCGAACCGGATTCTTCTTCTCCCTCGAAGAAAAAGGTGATGCGGCAAGGCAATTTTCCATGAATGGCTTTCCAGGCCCGGCAAGCTTCGACGAAGGTCATCAGCTGGCCTTTGTCGTCGGACGAACCGCGCCCGCGAATGACTCGTCCATGTTTGGTGTCTTCCAGCGCCGGATCAAACGGGTCACGATTCCACAGGTCCAACGGGTCAACAGGCTGAACGTCATAGTGCCCATAAAACAGAAAATGTGGGCCGTCGCTGTCCTCTCCGACATGACCCACAACCATTGGATGGCCCGGAGTCACGCGCTTTTCCGCTGCAATGCCAATGCTTTGCAGATCAGCTACCAGCCAGTCTGCGGCTGCGTCGACATTGTCCTTAAAGGCCGGGTCGGTCGAAATGGATGGGATACGCAGAAACTCCATCAACCGGTCGATGGAAGTGGTCAGATCGGTATCGATCCGGCTCAGAACAGCGTCTAGCGACATGGGAAGACTCCTGGAAATGTGGTAATCTGGGGCGAACCTATCAGGGTCTGCGATGTCGTCCAGCCCGATCGTGCGTGTTTCCACGTGCAGATTGAGGGTAGGGGACTGCGTCGTTTCCCCACGTCTGAGTGCCGTAACTTCACTTGTCTGGGTGTGCGCAAAGAGATATTTGATGCAAATCAATGATGCGCGCGTTTCAGGGACATAGAAAACAGACCCAGAGGAACGCAAAGTTGCTGTCGTGGACAGACCCGCGAAATGTGACGAAAAAGGCGCCTGGCTGCCGCGAACAGAGGCCGGGCAATCAAGGAGGGTCCGTTGGACTATAGTGCTCAGCTCGATACAGCGATCGCCAGGCTGCATGAAGAAGGACGTTACCGGACCTTTATCGATATCGAACGTCGCAACGGTCATTTCCCGCATGCGGTGCGGACGTGCCCGGATGGCTCGCAGCAGAACATCACCGTGTGGTGTGGCAATGATTATCTGGGTATGGGACAGAACCCCGTTGTTCTGAACGCCATGCACGAGGCGGTTGATGCCGCCGGCGCAGGTTCGGGTGGTACACGCAACATCTCGGGCACCACTGTGTATCACAAACGGCTTGAGGCCGAACTGGCCGATCTGCATGGCAAGGAAGCTGCGCTGCTATTCACCAGCGCATATATTGCCAACGACGCAACCCTGAGCACGTTGCCGAAACTGTTCCCTGGCCTGATCATCTATTCGGACGCATTGAACCACGCTTCGATGATCGAAGGCGTTCGCCGCAATGGCGGGGCCAAACGTATCTTCCGTCACAATGACGTCGCTCATCTGCGCGAGCTGCTGGAAGCCGACGATCCGGCCGCACCCAAACTGATTGCGTTTGAGTCGATCTACTCGATGGATGGCGATTTCGGCCCGATCGAAGAGATTTGTGATTTGGCCGACGAATTCGGTGCGCTGACCTATATCGACGAAGTTCATGCCGTCGGCATGTACGGTCCGCGCGGCGGCGGTGTTACCGAGCGGGACCAACTGGCCCATCGTATCGACATCATCAACGGTACGCTGGCAAAGGCGTACGGCGTGATGGGTGGCTATATCGCGGCCAGTGCCAAAATGTGCGATGCCGTTCGATCCTATGCGCCTGGTTTCATTTTCACCACTTCGCTGCCGCCGGCCGTTGCGGCAGGTGCGGCGGCCTCGGTTGCTTTCCTGAAGACAGCACCTGAGTTGCGGGAACAGCACCAGACACAGGCCAAAATCCTCAAATTGCGCCTCAAGGGTATGGGGCTGCCGTTGATCGACCACGGCAGCCACATCGTACCCGTGATCGTTGGCAATCCGGTGCACACCAAGAAACTGAGCGACATGCTGCTGGATGACTATGGCATCTACGTTCAGCCGATCAATTTCCCAACTGTCCCGCGTGGGACTGAGCGTCTGAGGTTCACCCCGTCACCAGTTCATGGACCCGACGAAATGAACCGTCTGGTGGAGGCGATGGACGAACTTTGGTCACATTGTGCGCTAAATCGCGCCGAACTTGCCGGATAACCTAACGCCAAAGTGTGCAACGCGTTTATCGCGTGTTAAGCTTACGCTAACAAAAGTAGCGGACGAATCATCATGGGTATGATTCGCCGTTGGCGTGTAACACGCGGCAGGCAGAATGGGGCAGCAGGAATGATTGGGCGCAGATCACAGCGCGATTCCGACGAAGACACTGACGTCAGACCCAAAGGGTTCGACGATTATGAGGTGCGGCTTGGCGATGTAATGCGCGGCGAGCGCGCAACCATGGGTAAATCGCTGCTGGACGTCCAGCGCGAGTTGCGGATCAAAGCCAACTATATCGCCGCCATCGAAAATGCCGACCCTGACGCGTTTGACACGCCCGGTTTCATCGCCGGGTATGTTCGTTCTTATGCTCGCTATCTGGGGATGAACCCAGACGAGACGTTCGCCACCTTCTGTCAGGAAAGCGGGTTTGAAGTTGCTCACGGCATGTCGGCGGAGGCTTCGGTTGTTCGAAAGAACATCGGCGATCCGCTGGCTCGTGGCCCAATGGGGCGGGACCCTTTTACTTCGCCTAACACTCCTTTCATTCCCGGCAAGGAATCTCTGGTCAGCCAGATAGAACCGCGGGCGATCGGTTCCTCTCTGGTACTGCTCGCCGTGATCGGCGGTATTGGTTACGGTGGCTGGTCGGTTCTGAACCGGATACAGCAGGTTCAAGTCAGCCCGGTGGAACAAGCGCCGGTTGTTCTGACAGATTTGGACCCGCTGGATGCGGCCCGGACACAGCCAGATGGGGTCGAAACTGCCCGCGCAGATACGCCAAGCGCCGAGGCGTTAGATCGTCTGTACCGCCCGCAGGCGTTGGATGTACCGGTTTTGGTTGCCCGCGACGCGCCGATATCCACTTTGGACCCGCGCACTGTCGGAACGTTCCGTCCACCTGAACCGCCTCGGGTTCAAGTGGCTGAAGTCCACACGGTGGAGCGCCCCGCGCTTCCGCAGGTGGTTGAAAAAATTGACACCACTTTGAAAATCGTGGCCGTCAGCCCGGCTTGGATGCGCGTCACGGCAGCGGACGGCAGTGTCATATTCGAAGGCACACTGGGCACGGTCGAGCAGGGCAGCGTGTTTGAAGTGCCTCTGACGGAAGAACCGCCGCAACTGCGCGCCGGGGCATCGGGTTCGGTTTATTTCTCGATGAACGGCGAACATTACGGCCCGGCTGGTGCGCCTGGTACTGTGGCTAAGGGAGTTGTCCTTTCCAAAGACGCCGTTTCCGATACTTATGACGTGGCCGATCTTGAGGCCGACCAGAACAGCGCGCTCAAGCAATTGGTGGCTGAACTTCAGACACAGGCGACAGAAGAGCCCGCCGAGTGATCTAGCCATTGCGGTAATCCGGTTGCCGAACTATCTAAAGCAGCAACTCAGGCAGACGCGGATCCGTCCTTATGTCCCTCAATCACGTGCGCCCTTGGCGCGACATTTATCGCCGTAAATCGCGCCAGATCATGGTTGGCGACGTGCCCGTCGGTGGCGACGCGCCCATCGCAGTTCAGACCATGACCAACACGCTGACCACCGATGTCGCCGCGACTGTGGCGCAGGTGCAGGCTGCGGCCGAGGCGGGTGCTGATATTGTGCGGGTATCCGTCCCCGACGAAGCTTCTGCCAAAGCCCTGAAAGAGATTGTGCGCGAAAGCCCTGTGCCTATCGTGGCCGACATTCATTTCCACTATCGCCGCGGGATCGAAGCTGCCGAGGCAGGGGCCGCCTGCCTGCGGATCAACCCGGGAAATATCGGCGACGAAAGACGGGTGAAAGAGGTCATTCAAGCCGCGCGTGACCACAACTGCTCGATCCGTATTGGCGTGAACGCGGGTAGTCTGGAAAAACACCTGCTCGAGAAATACGGCGAGCCATGCCCCGAAGCGATGGTCGAAAGCGGGCTGGAACATATCCGGATCCTTGAGGACAACGACTTTCATAACTTCAAGATCAGCGTAAAAGCCAGCGACGTATTCCTGTCGGCTGCCGCTTATCAAGGCATCGCCGAGGCAACGGATGCACCGATTCATCTGGGTATTACGGAAGCCGGCGGCCTGGTCTCGGGTACCATCAAATCCGCCATCGGCTTGGGTAACCTGCTGTGGATGGGGATCGGCGACACGATCCGCGTCAGCCTGTCCGCCGATCCGGTCGAAGAGGTCAAAGTCGGGTTCGAAATCCTGAAATCGCTGGGGCTGCGGCATCGCGGCGTGAACATCATCTCGTGCCCGTCCTGCGCACGGCAGGGGTTCGACGTGATCAAGACGGTCGAAGCTCTGGAGCTTCGTCTGGAACACATCAAGACGCCAATGAGCCTTTCGATCATCGGTTGCGTGGTGAACGGACCGGGCGAGGCGCTAATGACAGATGTGGGCTTTACAGGCGGCGGGGCTGGATCCGGCATGGTTTATCTGGCCGGTAAGGCAAGTCACAAGATGTCGAACGATCAGATGATCGAGCATATTGTCGAAGAGGTCGAGAAAAAAGCGGCCGAGCTGGATGCATCTGCTGAGGCCGCTGAGTAAGGTTCTAAGACAATCTTCTAAGTCCATTGCAATCCGCCATTTTCTGGCCTGATTTGCCGTTAGTAGTGGCGGTATTGATATGGACTCCAGGAGCAGAAAACTTGAATTTCAAAGCAATTGGCGCTGTTTTATTGGTCGCCGCATTGGCAGGATGCGGCAGCCCTTCGAATGAGTATGACAAACGGCCGGGCTTTCTAAGTGTCCCGGTCCCACCGTCGACCCAGGGTACGCAACTTGGTTACATGTCCGTGCATGTGAGCGGGTATAATGAAAGCGGTACGACAACGCGTGCCGATGTGCGGATTAGCCCAGGCGGGACAGGCAAACCACGGGGCCGCTTAACACCGATTATGAACGTTGATCCGCAACTGGCCTCTCGGGTTGCCGTATCTTTCCATGACGGTCAGGATTCGAAGGCGGCTTTTGCGTTTGCAAAACAGGTTGCACGGGCAACCTATTGCCCGTCGGGCCCGGTTACGGAAAACACCGGAATCCGGAAGTATTCCAAGCCTGAAGACTTGCAAGCCATCCTGGCAGAAAGTCAGCGGCAGGGCCGCGATGTCATACCCGCAGGTATGAAGGGGGAGGCCATCCCTGCGACTCACTTCAGAAGAGACGGCACTCCAACATGGGTTGTTTCAATGAAATGCAACGCTCCGTATCCTTACGAATAAGGAATGAAAGCGAAAAGGGGCGGTCTGACCGCCCCTTGCTAATCAACCCTGCTCAGCTCGTACACCGTCTGCGATCTGCTGCATCTGATCGGCGGGCAGAAAGCCGCGCAGCATCTCGGTGCCCAGAACAAACGAGGGCGTGCCGGAAATCCGCATCTTCTGCGCCAGCGCACGGGTTTGGGCGATCTCTTCCGTCACCGCATCACTGTCCATTGCTGCGATGATGGCATCGCTGTCCAGTCCCAAGCCGTCGGAAATACGGCGCAGAGTTACTTCGGTCGGTTCGCCGCTGAACTCCAGAAGCGCATCATGCACCTGCTTATAGGCGTCATCACCGGCAACCTGTTTGGTCGCAATGGCAAAGCGCGCAGACGCAACCGAAGCTTCACCGAGGATCGGCAACTCCTTGATCACCAGTCGGATATTGCCGTCTGATGCCAACAGATTGGCGACTTCGGGAACCGCGCGCCGACAATAACCGCAGCGATAATCCATGAACTCTACCAGAGTGATATCGCCATCGGGGTTGCCGCCGACCCAGCTGTAGCCGTCATTGAACAGCTCATCGGCGTTAGCCGAGACGAGTTCCTTGTCGACATGTGCTTCAGCAGCGGCATTGCGCTCTTCCAGAATGTTGATCGCCTCGATGATCACTTCGGGGTTTTCCAGAAGGTATTCCCGCACCTGAGCACCAAATTCGGCCTTTTCAGCATCGGTCATTGCATTCAGATCCAGCGCCTGAACCGGGCCGGATATCAAGGAAAGCCCTAGCAGGGCAGGTGCAACTTGTCTGAGGATCATTTCCGTTTCCTTTTCTTTTTCGCCCGCTCCGAGGCAATCAGGACGTCCTGCGCCCTTTGCCACCCCGGAGACCCTTCGGGCAACTGCCCGACGGCACGTCTTGCATGAATGCCCGCATCCGCCAGACGGCCCTGCAAAGCATAACGTTCTGCGGTGACGGCCGAGGCCATCCCGTTGTTACCCACTTGCGCATAGGCCGAGCCCAGATCGCGCATCAGTCTTGCGTTTCGGTAATCCCTTGCGCGCGCTTTTTCAAGCACTTGCAGGGCTTTGTTCGTCTGCCCTCCAACCAGCAGCGCGCGACCATAACCCGCCAGGATGAGGGGGTCGTTCGGAGCCATCTCGACAGCTTTGCCATACGCGTCAATTGCCTCTTTCAACCGACGATTTTCCAGTAGAATCTGGCCCTTTAAATCATAATAGAACGGATCGTCAGGGCGTATCGCCAGAGCTTCGTCAATGGCGGCGCGGGCGCGTGCAAGGTCGCGATTCTGATGATGGGCAGAAGCCTCGCGCATAAGACGGATGTCTCGGTCCTTTTCTTCGGCGGCGCGGCGCAATGTCCAGCCAGGCGTGCGCAAAAACGCGGACAGCTTTCCCTTGACGCGCGCAAACCAATAGTCGGCGTTCGGGTTCTGTTTAGCCTGATCGCCGAATTCATCCAGAAACGCCTCGGCGGCGCGCAGGCGTTCCCGGCTGGTTGGATGCGAGCGCATATAGGGGTCTTGATCGGCTGCGCTCAGCAGCTCCTGACCGGCAAATTTTCTGTGCAGATTGACCATGCCCTGCGGGGAAATATCGGCCCAGCGAAGATAACTGGCGGCGCTGCGATCGGCCGATGCCTCTTCAGCCCGTGTATGACCCAGAAAGCTGCGCAAGGCAGAGGCGGTCGTGCCAGCGGCGATGCCAGCGGCAGCTTCTCCGCTGCCTGCCGCAGCTGCAATGAGCGCCAAAGCGGTGCCAAGCTGGGCTTTGCGTTGGGCTACGCGCAAGTTTTCTGCCCGCCGGGCCAGATGGCCGTTGGCGATATGGGCCGCTTCGTGAGCGATGACAGCTTGCAGCATTTCGGGGGATTCGACGGTTAGAATCAGCCCGTAGTTCACATAGATCGTGTTGTAATCGATAACGAAGGCGTTGAATGTGCTGTCATTGACCACCAGAACCCTTACTCGGTTGGTGTTCAGGCCCGCTGCCCGCAACACGGGAAACGCCAGTTCCCGCAGGCCGTGTTCAATGTCCGGGTCTCGGATCAGGCTTTGCGCGCCGGCCTGCATCACACTGACTAGCCACGCCAAAGCAACCAGCAACAGGGCCGGGATTGACGCCAGCCTTGATACGCGTTCAAAAGCCATGCCAGCAACATGGGAGATGGGCATGAGAAACTCAACCCGGTCCGACGTCGATCCCTTCATCGTGATGGACGTGATGGAGGCCGCGCGCCAAGCCGAAGAAGCCGGTCGTCACATCATCCATATGGAAGTTGGTCAGCCCGGAACCGGTGCACCAAAGGGCGCTGTTCAGGCTCTGGCGAAAGAGATGGAGCAAGGCCCGTTGGGCTATACCGTCGCTCTGGGCCTGCCGGCCCTGCGGCAACGGATCGCACGGCTTTATGGCGAGTGGTATGACGTCGATCTGAACCCCGAGAGGGTGGTGATCACGCCGGGCTCGTCCGGAGGGTTTCTGCTGACCTTCACGGCGTTGTTCGATAGTGGCGACCGCGTCGGCATCGGCGCGCCCGGTTACCCCTCGTACCGGCAAATTCTCAGGGCGTTGGGGCTGGAACCTGTAGACCTGCCCACTGCGCCCGAGAACCGCTTGCAACCCGTTCCGGCCGATTTCGAAGGGCTCGATCTGCAGGGTCTGATGGTTGCTTCGCCCGCAAACCCAACTGGAACGATGCTGAATCGCAAGGCGATGGGGGCCTTGATCGAAGTCGCACACGGGCAGGGCGCCTCGTTCATCAGTGACGAGATTTACCATGGCCTCGAATATGAGGCCAAAGCCGTGACGGCGCTGGAGCTGACCGATGAATGCTACGTGATCAACTCATTCTCGAAATACTTCTCGATGACCGGGTGGCGCGTAGGCTGGATGGTAGTGCCCGAAGATCAGGTGCGTGTGGTCGAACGCATCGCCCAAAACATGTTTATCTGTGCGCCTCACGCCAGTCAGGTGGCGGCGCTGGCTGCAATGGATTGCGAAAAAGAGTTGCAGGCCAATATGGATGTCTACCGCAAGAACCGCAAACTGATGCTGGACGGATTGCCGAAAGCCGGGTTCACCAATATCGCGCCGCCGGACGGCGCATTCTACGTCTATGCTGACGTGTCCGACCTGACCAATGATAGTCGCGCGTTTGCTGCCGAGATTCTGGACAAGGCCGGCGTCGCTGTCACGCCGGGGCTTGATTTTGACCCCCTGCGTGGCCATACGACCCTTCGCTTTTCTTATGCCCGTGCGACCGTGGATATCGAAGATGGGCTAGAGCGGCTGCGTCGTTTTATGGCCGAGCGCGGCGCGATTGCAGAACAGGTGTAAGGCGTTCACAAACATTGTCGGGTGCTGTAGTCTTACGCGCAAACGATCTCGGGAAAACTTGAGGCCATGAGCAGGATTTTCTTTGCACTCGCGCTGGTCTGGGCGCTGTCTGGTGCTGCACTTGCGCAGGACTTCAGTGCACTTGCGCGCATTCTTCCTGATCAGAGCCGTATCACGGAACAGGGGCGCTCGGGCGTGCGGGTTGATCTTGGCCTCAGCCAAGGGGTGCCATACCGGATCTTTACGCTGCGTGACCCGTACAGAATGGTTTTGGATTTTCAGGAAGTTGACTGGTCCGGTCTGAAACGGGAAGCGTTTTTGCAAACAAACCGCATCAGTGGGGTTCAGTTTGGCGCGTATGTGCCGGGGTGGTCCCGGCTGGTATTGGAACTGGGCGCTCCGTTGGCCGTTGATACTGCCGACATGCGCATCAACGCATCAACCGGCGCTGCCCATTTGTCGCTGACTTTGAAGGGCACCGACTTCGACACCTTCTCGGCCAACGCCGGTGCGCCACGCCAAGCAGGTTGGGATTTACCTGAGCCGTCTGTGACATTAGCAGCCCCACAAACAGAGGGTTTTCGACCGCTTCGTGTTATGCTGGATCCCGGACATGGCGGCATCGATCCGGGGGCCGAAGTAACCGGCACCGATGAGAAGACGTTGATGCTGGTTTTCGCGCGTGAACTGCGTGAAAGGCTTTTGCGTGCGGGTGGTTATGACGTGGTCCTGACACGAAATGACGACCAGTTTGTGTCTCTGGAACGCCGCATCGCACTGGCGCATCGGGCGGGTGCGGACGTGTTCATCTCGTTGCACGCGGATTCTCTGTCCGAAGGGCGGGCACATGGCGCGGCAGTTTATACCTTGTCGGATGAGGCCTCGGATGTGGCCAGTTTGAAACTGTCCGAGCGCCATGATCGTGGTGATCTGATCGCAGGCATTGACCTGAGCGGTTCTGATGATCAGGTGGCAGATGTACTGCTGGATATGGCGCGTCAGGAAACCAAACCGAGAACCGATGCGTTAGCAGAGGCTGTTGCAAATGGGATGGCGCAGAAAGGCGGGCCAATGAACAGCCGCCCGTTGCGTACCGCGTCTTTTTCGGTTCTCAAGGCCGCAGATATCCCTTCGATCCTGGTTGAACTTGGATTTTTGTCCAGCCCCAGAGATCTGCAAAACATTCAGAACCCCGAATGGCGCGCCTTGATGGCGCAGGGTATTTATGACGGACTAGAGCGGTGGCGACAGGATGATCTTGTCAATCGGTCCCTGATTGGCCAGTGACCCTGCGGCGCAAAATGGCTAATATGAGCCGTGGTGTTTTGACCCGGCGGGGGTGCGCCCCTATATAGGCGGCACCGCGAAGAAAAGGCAGTAACGTGATCCGGTTCATTCTTTCGATTTTCGGGGCTATTTTCAGCCTCGTAACCTTGGGTATTTTCATGGCGGCCCTGACTGTGGGTGCCGTGTTCTGGATGTACGGGCGCGATCTGCCCAGCCACGAGTCGCTGGCGCAGTACAAACCGCCGACTATCAGCCGGATCTATTCGGGCGAGGGTCAGCTGATTGACGAATTTGCGCAGGAACGCCGTCTGTTCACCCCGGCCGAGGAAATCCCTGATCTTGTCAAGGAAGCGTTTATCTCGGCTGAAGACAAAAACTTCTACACCCATCAGGGTTACGATCCGCGCGGGATTATTGCCGCCGGTGTCGAAGCGGTGAAATCCAAAGGCGAGAACGTCCGGGGCGCGTCCACGATCACGCAACAGGTGATGAAGAACTTCTTGCTGTCAGGTGACCGTCAGGCCGAGCGCAAGATCAAGGAAATCATCCTCGCTACACGGCTAGAGGACACGTTGGACAAGGAACAGATTCTCGAACTCTACATGAACGAGATTTTCCTGGGTCAGAACTCCTATGGCGTGACAGCCGCTGCGCAGACATATTTCAACAAGACTTTGCAGGAACTGGCCCCGCATGAGGCCGCGACGTTGGCCGCGATGCCCAAAGCACCGTCGAACTATCACCCTGTTTACGAAAAGGACCGTTTGCTGGCGCGCCGTAACTATGTTCTGCGTGAAATGAACCAGAACGGTTATATCGATCAGGCAACTTTTGAGACCGAGGTCGAAATGCCTTTGCGCTCGGTCCAGAACGGCGATTTCGAGAGCTTCCGCACCGCCCTTCCTCCACGCGATTATTTCACTGACGAAATCCGCCGGCAACTGAGCGAAGATTTTGGCGAGGGTGAGTTCTTTACCGGCGGTTTTACCGTCCGCGCTTCGGTCGACGAAGAAATGCAGGTTGAGGCCGCGCTGGCTCTGCGCGAGGCACTGCAGAAATACGACCGTTCGCGCGGCAAATGGCGCGGTACCGGTGAGGTGATTCCCGAAGAAAAGCTTGCCGATGAAACACAGTGGCGCGAAACACTGTCCATTATGGATATCCCGCGCGACGTGGTGTTACCGACCCGATGGTATCCGGCGGTTGTGCTGAACGTGGCTGATAATCAGCTGACAGTTGGAATCGAAGATGGCCCTGCAGACGGGATAATCCCACGGGCGGACATAAAATGGATGCAGGGTGATTTTGCTGCCAACTTCAAACGCGGTGACGTCATTCTGGTCGTCGCCGGTGAAGAGGGCCAATGGTCCGCGCGTCAGATTCCCGAAGTGCAGGGCGGTTTCGTGGCAATGGACGTGAACTCGGGCCGTGTTCTGGCGATGCAGGGTGGGTTCTCGTACCAGGACACTGTGTTCAACCGTGCCACACAGGCGCAACGCCAGCCGGGTTCGAGCTTTAAGCCCTTTGTCTACGCCGCAGCGCTGGACAGCGGGTATAGCCCGGCAACAATTGTTGTGGACGCCCCGATCGAGGTAAACACGCCTCAGGGTTTGTGGCGGCCCAAGAACTCATCGAATAAATTCTACGGCCCGACACCCCTGCGCACCGGGATCGAACAGTCGCGAAACCTGATGACTATTCGTCTGGCGCAAGAGGTCACGATGCCTGTTGTTGCCGGGTACGCTGAACGGTTTGGTGTATATGACCGGATGGGCGCGTTCCTTGCCAACTCGCTGGGATCCGAAGAGACGACACTATACAAAATGGTGGCCGCCTATGCGATGTTCGCCAATGGCGGTGAGCGGGTCGAGCCAACTCTGGTCGACCGTATTCAGGATCGGTTTGGAAAGACCATTTATCGCCATGACGACCGTCAGTGCCTGAATTGTAACTCCAACTGGCTGGAACCGGATGAGGCCCCGACCATTGAAACAAACCGCAGTCAGGTTATGGACGCGATCACCGCGTATCAGCTGACCTCGATGATGAAGGGGGTAGTCGACCGAGGAACCGCATCGAGTGTGGTCAATCTGCCGGTTCCAACAGCGGGTAAAACAGGTACGACCAACGAATCCAAGGATGCGTGGTTCATCGGTTTCACCTCCAATATCGTGGCTGGGTGCTACATCGGATATGATCGTCCACGCCCGATGGGTCGGGGCGCTTATGGCGGTACGATGTGCGGGCCTGTGTTCCAGAGCTTTATGGAAAAAGCAGTCGAGAAATATGGTGGCGGTCCGTTTGATGTGCCCCCGGGTGGGCATTTTATCAAGATCGATCGCTTCAGTGGTGCACGCCTGCCGCAGGACGCTGCTGGTGATTATGTAGTGGCTGAGTATTTCCGCGACGGTGTAGACGGATTCATCGACCGCGTCTTCGACGGTGGATTTGCGATGGGGTCGGACTTGCCGTTGTTCGAAGAGGTCAGCAATTCTGGCCGTCAGGTAACCACGTCTACGGGCGATACGATCACGGTTGGCCCCAACGCAAGCCAGGGTGACCTGCAAGGCGGCGGACTTTACTGATCGGCGATGCTTAGCAGCAGATGGAGAAGGTCGGCCTCGCTGTCATCTGTGATGGGGCCGATTGACCGCCAATAGATCGACAACGCACATTTGGCGGCAGCCCACTGCGTCAGTCGAGACATAGGGACCTCCATCGCGTTGGAATACAGTGCTAGGCAATGCGCAATTTGTTCTGGTCGACGAACCAGTTCCGGCATACCTTTTGGATGCCGAATTGCGTTAGCCAGTTCGAAAGCCGGGTCGCCATAATACCCTTTTGCGTCAATGATTTTCGGACCGTTGCCTGTCAGAATAACGTTGTCAGGATGCAGGTCACCGTGCAGCGCGGTTTTGCGTTTCTGACTGTCCAGAAGTTTCTGAGCCAAGTCTGCGCTTTGCCGCATGCCCCGCGCCAATGATGTTGAGCAGTTATCTGCAAAGGTCGCGGTGAAAAGTGGCGCGAAGACTTGTTTCAGGGGTTTCAATTCATGTGAGTTGGAAATGGGCTTTCTGTGAAGTCGGTGCGCGCACTGTGCCATAAGTTTCACTGCCTGGTCGGGCGCACCGTTTCGCGCCACATCTCCCAATGTAGGACCTTCCAGCCATTCCATGAGTACGGCGTTGTCTGTCTCGGCTATGATCCTGACTGCACCGCGGTCTTGCCACGCGTCCAATAGATGAGTGCCGGCGGCTTCGTTGCCACGATCCGCCCGGCGATAAAGTTTGAGTGCCGCGTAGTTTCCTTCAGCAGTAGTCACTTTCCACACGCGCGCGTGCCCGGCGTCAGCAACCTGCGAGAGGCGGGTCAAGCCCCACTTGTCCAGAATCTCGCAAGGTACGTTTTGCATTCGCGTCTCAGTCGTCTTGTGGTGGCCCGCACCTCTTGCTATCACGCAGGCCTGATTGAGCAAGTTGGGACCTGACCATGCGCGCCGAAACCCAAAACACCGTGGCGGAAATTGAAAAGTCGCTGGAGCTTCTGGCGCAGCGTATGGACTATGAAACCGCCCCCCACCGGTTGGAGGAATTCAACGCGCGTGTCGAAGACCCGAACCTGTGGGACAGCCCAGAGAATGCACAGAAACTGATGCGTGACCGCCAGTTGCTGGTGGATGCCATCGAAACCTATGAAGCCATCAAGACTGATCTGAACGACAATATCGAACTGATTGAACTGGGCGAGATGGAAGAGGACGAAGAGGTCGTCCAGGACGCCGAGGACGCCATCAGGAAGTTGCAGGCGAAGGCCGCGAAGAAAGAGCTTGAGGCGCTTCTGGACGGAGAAGCCGACGGAAACGACACGTTCCTCGAGATCAACTCGGGTGCTGGTGGCACCGAGAGCTGCGACTGGGCTTCGATGTTGGCGCGGATGTATGTGCGTTGGGCCGAGAAAAAAGGGTATGCCGTCGAGCTGCAATCCGAGACGGCGGGTGAAGAAGCGGGGATCAAATCCGCAGCCTACAAGATTTCTGGCCATAACGCCTATGGCTGGCTGAAATCAGAAAGCGGCGTGCACCGCCTGGTGAGAATATCGCCTTTTGACTCGGCCGCGAAACGTCACACGTCCTTCAGCTCGGTCTGGGTATATCCTGTTGTGGACGACAATATCGAGATTGAGGTCAATCCAGCAGATATTCGTGTAGATACGTATCGGTCCTCCGGTGCCGGTGGTCAGCACGTGAATACCACGGATTCGGCGGTTCGGATCACGCACATCCCGACCGGGATCGTGGTGACATCGTCCGAGAAATCCCAGCACCAGAACCGCGATATTGCCATGAAAGCCCTGAAATCGCGCCTGTACCAGCAAGAGCTGGATCGCCGGAACGCCGAGATCAACGCCGCGCACGAAGCCAAGGGCGACGCGGGATGGGGCAACCAGATTCGCTCCTATGTATTGCAGCCCTACCAGATGGTGAAGGACCTGCGGACCAATCACGAAACCTCGGACACCAAGGGTGTTCTGGACGGCGATCTGGACGGGTTCATGGCTGCGACCTTGGCATTGAACGTGGCTGGAAAAAGCCGGTCCGAAGCGCAAGGCGACGGATAATCCTCGATTGCCTGAGTGAGCGTCTGTCTCCTCTGACAGATACTCCTCCGGGGTATTTGGGGCCAGATGGCGCTGATCCCGGATACACAAGGCAAATTCGGAAAAGATACATTCAAACAGTGGGTTTAAATGGTGCGAGGCCTTGGCTAGGCTGAACCGCGAAAGCATGAGCTTGCGCGAATGAGAGCCTGATGGACCTGACCCAAATTTCTGCCGAGAATCTGCTGGCCGATTTGTCTTCCGGGCGTGTCTCGGCAGTTGATGTGATGCGTGCCACCCTGGAGCGGATCGGTGCGGTGAACGGCCGGGTCAACGCCATTGTCGCCTTGCGCGATCAGGACGAACTTGTGGCCGAAGCGCAAAGGGCAGATGCTGAGCCCAAACGGCGCGCGCTGCATGGGCTGCCCATCGCGGTCAAGGATTTGGTTAATGTGGCCGGGATCGCTTCGACGCAAGGATCGCCGTTGTTTCGCGATCACGTCCCGCAGAAAGACGATCTGCTGGCCGCGCGATTGCGGGCAGCGGGGGCTATTCTGATCGGCAAAACCAATACGCCCGAATTTGGACTGGGCTCGCACACATTCAACCTGGTCTACGGCGAAACACGCAACCCCTATGATCCGAAGCGGTCTTGTGGCGGGTCATCCGGAGGGGCGGCGGTTGCGCTAGCGACAGGGATGCTGGCACTGGCCGATGGTTCGGACATGATGGGCAGTTTGCGTAATCCCGCGGCCTGGAACAACGTCTATGGATTCCGGCCCAGTTGGGGAAAGATTCCGTCAGAGCCCGTAGGGGACGGGTTCCTGCACCAGTTATCAACGCTGGGACCAATGGCGCGTAGTCCAACTGATATCGGAATTCTGCTGGACGTGATGTCCGGGCCGGACCCGCGTCAACCATTGCCCGTTCCGTACCAACCGGTAGCGCCGGTAAAGGCCACCGACCTGAGAGGGCTGCGTATTGGTTGGCTTGCGGATTGGGGCGGGGCCATTCCGTTCGAGGCCGGTATCCTCGATCTCTGCCGACAGTCGCTGGATGTTCTGGAAGATCTTGGCGCGCGTGTTGAGGCCGTGCCACCTCCGTTCGAGGCCGAACGGATTTGGGACAGCTGGATTACTTTGCGGTCGTGGAGTGTCGCGACCGGGCTGCAACCTCTGGCCGACCGAATGGCGGCACTGAAGGACACTGCGCAATGGGAACTGTCGAGGGGTTTGGCGCTGAGCGCGATGGATGTTCATCACGCCAGTGTCACAAGATCAGAGTGGTTTCGGCGTGCGGCTGAGCTGTTTCGAAGTTATGATGCTCTGATCCTGCCGAGTGCGCAGGTCTGGCCCTTTGCGATAGAGACACCGTTTCCGACTGAGATCGCGGGTACCGCGATGGACACCTATCACCGTTGGATGCAGGTTGTGACGCCGGTCAGCTTGTTGGGTTTGCCCAGTTTGTCGATGCCGGTGGGTTTCGGAAGTAACAGCTTACCGATGGGAATGCAGGTCTTTGGCCCGCGCGGCGCAGATGCGCAAGTATTGTCAATTGGCGCTACCTATCACGAGGCAACAGGCTGGCCGCAAAAAAGACCGGCTGCATGAAACAGACGTAGGGGAGGAGAGACTACAAATGGATAAACCCTTTGGCGTGCCGACGCTGAAACCCGTCGATACGGGCATGTTGAAAGAAGCGCTGCGTCGCGCTTGGAGCGATTTTCGCCGCGCGCCGGTGTTTGGCCTGTTGTTCGCCGGATTCTACGTTCTCGCCGGATGGCTGATGGCTTGGATTACCGTGCAAACCGGTACCTCGTTCTGGTTGGTTCTGGCTGCAATCGGGTTCCCTTTGATCGGACCTTTTGCCGCCGTCGGGCTATACGAGGTGTCGCACCGTCTGGAACAGGGCGAACCACTGGATTTCGGAGCGATATTCGGTGTGGTCGTTCAGCAAGGCCGCAGGCAATTACCCTCGATCTGTGCAATCATCGTAGTGATGTTTTTGTTCTGGTTCTTTCTGGGACACATGATCTTTGCCCTTTTCATGGGCCTGTCGACGATGACGAACGTTTCATCTTCGCTCGAAGTCTATTTGACCCCAAATGGACTGACCATGCTGGCGGTGGGCACTGTTGTAGGGGCGGTGTTTGCCCTTGTTCTCTACATGATTTCCGTTCTCTCGATACCAATGTTGCTGGATCGGGAACTGGATTTCGTAACAGCGATGATCTCCAGTTATGCCTATGTCAGTGCCAATATGCGCGTGATGCTAATGTGGGGCGTGTTTATCGCAGTGGCGACGTTTCTGGCCATGATCCCCTGGTTTCTGGGATTGCTGATCGTACTGCCTTTGTTAGGGCACGCCAGTTGGCACCTTTATCGTCAGATAACCGACAACGAAGGGCCGGACTCTGCCTGAACGTCGAATGAAACTGTCAGCTTGGCGCGCGCGGTACCGCGCGCGCAAGACGCAAAATGGCTTGGGTGTCGTTATTCAGGTGCCGCAGGATTATCTGCTTGGGTTTTGGGGGCGTGGACGCGCTTTCGAACAGGTTGACGATGTAGCCGGCCCATTCTTCTTTTCCGTTCTTCGGGGACACATTAATCATTCGGCTGTTCTGTGCGTCGCGGCGAGATATCAAGGCATAAACCTGCGTTCCGTTGCTTGACATAATGCCCTGGATCTCGCGCTCTTTCGCGGGCGATGCGGGTAAATGAGCACTTGGCTCAAAGCTGCGAAGCAGGGTTGTGTGTCCCACTTTGCGCACGAACAGCAACCGGTGTTCCGCCCCATCCGGAATCTGTGGGTCAGACTCTGTTGCATGATAAAACCCTGGCGAAAGAGGCATTTCGTTATGGGTCGTCAAATATTTGTCTAGCGTGTCAGCGGCAGGGTGGTTGTCCGCCTGTTCAATCTCATTCAGAGGCTTCAGCAGAATTCGGGCGTCGACCTCAAAAAAGCAACAGATGCGATCCAGCACGTCCGGCCGCGGAAAGCTTTCACCTGCAAGGTAGCGATTGAATTGCGTGCGGTTGATGCCAAGCTGGCGGCATAGTGCCGAGACGGTTGGATAAGTTGAAGCCAGCTGCCTGAGATTTGCACCGAACATGTTTCGCAATTCTGCCGGGCTGCGGGTGGTGTCGGTCATGTCTGTCCCAGGTTGTTTGAAGTTTTAGGAAAACACGACCGCGATGGTCCAAAAACCAAGCGACAGCCTAAATCGTAATGATGACCCCAACGAAGGGTCCGAGTATAGCGTTGCGTCAATTAGGCTAGCGCGCAAAACGGCAAACGCAATAGGCTTTATCCTGTTTTGCATGATCTTTTTCACGCGTTGCTATCCAAGACACAGGACCGCACAGGATTGCAATTTGTATCGGAGCAGTCCGCCGCGTTCGGAACGGAATTGCCCCGCTTGAGCACAGTGACAAGCGGGGCGCTCTTTGACTTCAGTCGCCCCGGAGGAGGGCCGCAACACCGGTCCGGGCGATTTCCGCCAGACCCAGCGGGCGCATCAGATCGGCAAAGGCGTCGATCTTGTCCGGTGCGCCGGTGATTTCAAAGATGAACGAATTCAGTGTGCTGTCGACCACGTTGGCACGGAAGATATCGGCCAGCCGCAACGCTTCGACGCGTTTTTCGCCTTCGCCGACGACCTTGATGATAGCCAGTTCGCGTTCGACCGCAGATCCTTCGACCGTCAGGTCGTGCACGTCACGCACCGATACGATACGACCCACCTGCGCTTTGATCTGCTCGATCACTTGCGGTGTTCCGGTTGTGACAATGGTGATGCGGCTGAGATGGCCGGTGTGATCGACCTCAGCCACGGTCAGGCTTTCGATATTGTAACCACGGCCCGAGAACAGCCCGATCACACGGGCCAGGACACCCGGTTCGTTTTCGACCAATACGGCAATCGTGTGACGCTCCTGCACGTCCGAGAAGGTCGGACGTAGGTTATAGGCCGAATGGCGGGTGGAGCCTTTTTTGATATGTAGGGCAGACATTTATGTCCCTTTCGTCATCCTGAGGTGTCAGGCGCTCGGGGCGCCCGACGAAATTCGATACTTGTCAGACCAGAACTGCGCCGCCGGCCTGGATAACACCTTGTGTCTCCGCCTCGCCCAGCAGCATCTCGTTATGGGCCTTGCCTGACGGGATCATCGGGAAACAGTTCTCGTGCTTTTCGACCAGACAGTCAAAGATCACCGGACCGTCGTAATTGATCATCTCCATAATCGCGTCGTCCAGATCGGCGGGGTCGCTGACCATGATGCCCTTGGCGCCAAACGCTTCTGCGAGCTTGACGAAATCGGGCAGGGCCTCGGACCACGATTGAGAGTACCGTTCGCCATGCAGCAGCTCCTGCCACTGGCGGACCATGCCAAGGCGTTCGTTGTTCAGGATGAACTGTTTCACCGGCAGGCGATACTGAACGGCGGTGCCCATTTCCTGCATGTTCATCAGCCACGAAGCCTCACCGGCCACGTTGATCACTAGCGCATCCGGGTGCGCCATCTGCACACCGATCGAGGCCGGAGTGCCATAGCCCATCGTACCCAGCCCTCCGGATGTCATCCAGCGGTTGGGGTCTTCGAACCCAAGATACTGCGCCGCCCACATCTGATGCTGACCGACTTCGGTCGTAACATAGCGGTCGTGCTTCTTGGTCAACTCCTCAAGACGTTGCAGCGCGTATTGCGGTTTGATCGTCTTGTCACTGTTGGTGTAGGCGAGGCAGTTCACCTTGCGCCATTCACCGATCTGGTTCTGCCATTGTTTCACCGCAGCCGCATTGGTCTTACGACCTCGCGCTTTCCAGACTTTAAGGATGTCTTCAAGCACATGGGCCACATCGCCAACAATCGGGATGTCCACGCGGATCACTTTGTTGATCGAGGACGGGTCGATATCGACATGCGCCTTTTTTGAGTTCGGTGAGAATGCATCGATCCGACCTGTGATGCGGTCGTCGAACCGCGCACCGATATTGATCATCAGATCGCAGTCATGCATCGCCAGATTGGCCTCGTAAAGACCGTGCATTCCCAGCATTCCCAGCCAGTTCTCTCCTGACGCTGGGTAGGCACCCAATCCCATCAGGGTCGAAGTGATCGGAAAGCCCGTCGAGTCCACCAATTCCCGCAGCAGTTGGCTGGCCGCCGGACCTGAATTGATGACACCACCGCCTGTATAGAAAACAGGTTTCTTCGCGGTTTCGATGGCTGCAACCAATTCGGTTATCTCTTCCAAATCACCTTTCAAAACTGGTTGGTAGTGCGAGGTCGAGGGTTTAGGTGAACTGTATTCGCCCGTAGCGAACTGAACGTCCTTGGGAATGTCGACCAGTACCGGTCCAGGGCGACCCGAAGTGGCGACGTGAAACGCCTCGTGCAGTGTGGCCGACAACGAATCCGTGTCTTTTACCAGCCAATTATGCTTGGTGCAGGGGCGGGTGATGCCAACGGTGTCGGCCTCCTGAAACGCATCCGAGCCGATCATGAAGGTGGGGACCTGTCCGGTCAAAACCACAATCGGGATCGAATCCAGTAACGCATCTGTCAGGCCGGTCACCGCATTGGTCGCGCCGGGACCAGAGGTCACAAGCGCAACACCGGGTTTGCCGGTGGACCGGGCATAACCCTCGGCTGCGTGAACGGCACCCTGTTCGTGACGCACCAGAATGTGGCGAATGTCGTTTTGCAGAAAGATCTCATCATAGATCGGTAGGACGGCGCCACCGGGGTATCCGAATACCGTGTCCACACCCTGATCCTTGAGGGCCTGAACTACCATCTTTGCGCCGGTCATCTCACGTGTCATCTGCTTTGCTCCGTTCGCGACATGTGTCTTGCGTTTAGCATAAAAAAAGCCCCCGAGGTTTTCGGAGGCGCATGGGTTCGATTATGGTTTACCGTTACCGGCCCATGCGCGTGGTTCCTACGATTACGACTAGCGTTCTCATCGCCAGAGGCTCCTTTTTGCTTGGCAGGGACCTTATGAGCGAGGGAAAGGGGCGTCAACAGGCAATTGACTAAATTTCATGACCTGAATGGTGAATTCTGCGACATTTTATTGCGCAAAATGACGCATGCCGGGAACTTCCGGGAAAATGTGGCTAAAAACGATGGCTTGGAGCCGAAATCTGACTTGTCAGATTGCGTCAATCCAATGTCCGAAATGGACCAGAGAGGTATCTTCGAGTGAGGCAGGCTGAACCTGTTGGTGCAGAACAGGGAGGCAGACCATGTTGCAGGATCTGGTGGATCTGGGAAAGTATCCGATCGATCGTCCGGACTCGTGGGGATATGAGCAGTTGATCCGGGATCTCCGGCGGGAACTGGACGAGGATGGCTGCGCGGTTCTGCCTGGGTTCGCGCATGAAGAGGGGTTGAGACACCTTCTGCGAGAGGCCGATGCCGTCGCGCCCAAAGCGCATCGCTCTTTTAACCGGACAAACGCGTATTTCACGAAGGACGATCCGCGCTTTGGAATTGGTC
This sequence comes from Ruegeria sp. HKCCD7181, assembly GCF_057221055.1. Taxonomy (NCBI): domain Bacteria; kingdom Pseudomonadati; phylum Pseudomonadota; class Alphaproteobacteria; order Rhodobacterales; family Roseobacteraceae; genus Ruegeria; species Ruegeria sp. HKCCD7181. Next base: position 430,964 of record NZ_JBWVBC010000003.1, read on the forward strand.
ACCCGATCCGGCGCTTCTACGACCGCTCGAACGCGTTTGTGCCAGCAGATCATTTTAAAAAGACGGGACCTCTGCGCCGGATCTACGAGTATCCGGGGTTCCTGCCATTTATCCGTACGGCTTTGGACGAGCCCGAAGACCGTTTCTTTCGCTACGATGATCCGCTGGCCGACGTGATCATAAATGTGGTGGAGGAGGGGCAGGGCTTTCCCTGGCATTTCGACACCAACAACTACACGGTGACGCTGGCTATTCAGAACGGAGAGGAGGGCGGGGATTTCGAGTACGCGCCTAACCTGCGCAGTGCAGAGGATGAGAATTTCGGAGCGGTCACCGCAGTCCTGGACGGAGGTATGGCGAATGTGCGGCGTCTGGAATTGCAACCGGGCGACCTGCAGATTTTCAAGGGTCGGTATTCCTTGCACCGGGTGGCGCCGGTTACTGGTGAACGCAATCGATATGTCGGTATCTTTTCCTTCGTCGAGACCGAAGGCATGTGTGGAGGTGTCGAGCGTACCAAGCAGCTGTATGGCCGAGTGTTGCCACATCACTATGAACGAGAGGGGCGGCGGAAAGATAGGCTGCTGGATTGATTTGGGTGAACATGTAGACTGAAGTCTGTTCAGACCGGAGGACGCCGTTCATGTCACGTATCTTGCAACTGACGCCATTTGTCCTGTGTTCTTCGTTGCAGAAGCAGATTGATTTCTACTGCAACCGCTTAGGGTTCTCTTGCGGGTTTCGACAAGAAAACTACGCTTATCTGTCATGCGGAGCGGTTGCTATTCGGTTATTGGAGTGCCCTCCGCGCGAAGACGGGCGGCCATTGGGAGACAATCAGTCATTCTATGTGGACGTTGACGGTATTGATGCGCTGTACGCCGAACTGAAACCAGGTTTGACCGATTTGCCCGAGGGGCGGGTGCGACCACCCTTTGACCAACCTTATCAGCAGCGCGAGTTTCATGTGATCGACGAGGACGGGACATTGGTCTTTTTCGGCGAAGACATCAGGCCGCGCGGTGAAGGGTAGGGCTCCCGCCCGTCGTCGATGCGCCTTACGGCGCAGCTTCTCCGGTTGGGCCCGGCAGCGCTGCGCGCTGCGATTAAAAACTGTGACCGGTGCCTTGCAGTACGCCGTGTTCCATCGCGTAACGGGTTAGGCCGGCCGTCGAAGAGATGCCCAGTTTACGTTTGATGTTCTTGCGATGGGTTTCAACGGTACGAACCGAGATATCCAGGGTTCTGGCGACCTCTTTGTTGGATTTGCCCTGCGCCAGTTCCAGCAGGATTGTCTGTTCCCGCCCGGTCAGAGCCTCACGGGTGTCGCCTTGCTTGGGTTCTAGTGAGCCGCTGGCGCCGGTGCACAGATATTGCTCGCCCCGCATCACGGCGTCGATGGCCTGTTTGATCTCATCCGTGGGCACGTCTTTAAGCACATATCCCTTGGCACCATGGCTGAGCGCAGTTGATATGTATTCCGGGCTGTCATGCATGGAAAGGATCAGAATTCGGGTCGCAGGCAGGCGTTCCAAGATGATCTCGGTTGCACTCAGCCCGCCCAGACCGGGCATGTTCAGATCCATCAGTATCACGTCGGGATGCAGACGCGTCGCCTGATCGACAGCATCCTGTCCGCTGGAGAGAGTGCCGACCACCTCAATCTCGTCGTAGATTTCCAACAGGGATTGAATACCTTCGGCAACCATCGGGTGGTCATCGACGATGAGGACACGGATCGTATCGGGCATCAGGAACCGGCCTTTCGCTTCGGTGTTGCGCCTTCCTGCGGCGAGAGCATGCGGCTGAGCGGCAGGCTGACCTCGATCACGGTTCCGCTGCGCGTGCCGCGAGATGACAGAATGCGCAGCGACCCGTCAAGTTGTTCGATGCGTTCCTGCATATTGCGCAATCCGATCCCGGCGCTGACTTGGCCCGGTTCGCTGCGCAGTCCGCGGCCATTGTCGGTAATCCGCATGGTGGCACCTTTTTTGTGACCTCGCAGGTCGATTGTAACGTGAGTTGCGCCGGAATGGCGTTCAATATTGGTCAAAGCTTCTTGGGCAATTCGATACAAGGCAATCTTGCTGTCCTGATCCAACCGGTTGCGAAACACGACGGTCGAGAACTCGGTTTCGATCCCGGTGCGCTCGCGGAAATCGTCCGTCAGTGCCTTGAGGGCCGGGCCGAGGCCCAGATCATCCAGAACGCCCGGGCGCAGGTCGCGGCTGATACGGCGGACCTCGGTGATTGCTGTGCCCAGATTGTCGATCCCTTTTTCCAGTGGAGCTTGCGCACCTGTTTCATCGCCACCTGAAAGGCGGCGGCGCGCATTATCCAGCGCGTAGCGCACACCGACGAGGATTTGACTGATGCCGTCATGCAATTCACGCGCCACACGGCCACGCTCTTCTTCCTGCGTATCGAATACCCGTTGGGTCAATTCCTTTAGCTTTGCGTCCGCCAGCCTGCGTTCGCGGATGTTCAGCATCATGCCCGAGGCGAACACAACCAGCACCGCAGCCAAAACGATTCCGCCGATATAGAGGAATGTGCGCTGCACCCGTGCCTCAACTTCGGCCCGTGCGTTGGCAACCGTTGCGACGATGTCGTCGATGAACACTCCGGTTCCGACGGCCCACCGCCAGTCCTGCAGACCGACCACATAGGCGATCATCTGTGCCTCTTCCCCGGTCGAAGGTTTTTGCCACATGAAACTGTGCCAGCCTGCGCCCTGACGTGCCAGACGAACGAACTCGTTAACAACCGGTGTGCCATCGCTGTCGGTGAGATCGACCCAGTTGCGGTTGATGAATTCAGTCTGACGGGGGCTGACGAGATTGGTGCCGTCATAGTCGTAGACAAAGAAGAAGCCGTCTTTACCATAGATCATCGCCGACAGAATCTGAGTGACCAAGTTCTTTGCTTCGTCATCATTTGGTGCTGCACGGCCGTAGATATAGGCAAAACCGTTGCGCGCCTGAGTTACGTAGTTGCGCAGCTCGTCCTTTTTCGCTTCGATCAGGCGGCGTTCGAGGGCCTGAATCTCACGCTCAGTCGTAGCGCGGGCTTCGTAAGCAACCACCACGGCAATTGCCGCTACCGCCGCAAGCAGCGGGATTGCTGCCACCAACGACAATTTTTGCGCGTAGGTCAGTGAGACAAGGTTGCGAATTCCGCCCATGATCGAATCGATACGCAAGACAGGAAGGAATTGCAAAAAGAATGGGGGGGACAAAGCCCACTGACGCGATTTTTTCGAGAAACAAAGGAAAAATCCGGTCAGATATTCTGTCCAAGCCCGAGAAATGCGGCCCCCCTACGTAGTACTAGGTATTCACATTCCCTTGAGTGTCATTACGCTGACGCTCATTCGAAACGACTAACCCGGACAGTCCCGGGCACTGAAAATGGAGGGGAGGAACACTCACATGGATCGTCGTTCATTTCTGAAAACTTCTGCGATTGGTGGTTCGGCTGCCGCTGCAACCGCATTGGCGGCACCGGCTTATGCACAAGGCAAGCGCACGCTGACCATGGTTACGTCATGGGGCCGGGGCCTTGCGGGCGTGTTTGACAGCGCGCAGCGTTGTGCGGACAGCATCACCGCGATGTCTGACGGCAACCTGACTGTTGATATCAAGGCCGCAGGCGAGCTGGTTGGCGCGTTTGAAGTATTCGACGCTGTGTCGTCGGGCCAGGCAGACATGTACCACGCGGCTGACTACTACTTTGTCGGTCAGCACCCTGGCTATGCCTTCTTCACCGCTGTTCCGTTCGGCATGACCGCTCAGGAAATGGTCAACTGGTACTACCAGGATGGCGGCATGGAGCTGCATGACGAACTGGGCCAGATCTTTGGTCTGAAGTCGTTCCTGGCCGGTAACACCGGCGCGCAGGCAGGCGGCTGGTACTCAAAAGAGATCAACAGCCCCGAAGATTTCAACGGTCTGAAGTTCCGTATGCCGGGTCTGGGCGGTAAAGCTCTGGGTAAACTGGGTGCTTCGGTTCAGAACATTCCGGGCTCAGAAGTGTATCAGGCGCTGTCGTCTGGTGCGATTGACGGAACCGAGTGGATCGGTCCGTGGGCGGACGAAAAAGCCGGCTTCCAGGAAATCACCAAGGTTTACTACACCGCTGGTTTCCACGAGCCGAATGCGGGTCTGTCGCTGGCAACCAACCGCGACGTGTTCGAAAGCCTGACACCTGCCCAGCAGAAGATCATCGAGATCGCAGCAGGCGAGTGCCACCAGTGGAACCTGTCGCAATTCCTGGCCAACAACGGTGCCGCACTGCAGCGCCTGCAGTCGGGTGGTGTCAAAGTCATGGAATTCCCGGACAGCGTATGGGATGCCTTCGGTGCGGCCAGCCAGGAAGTGCTGAACGAGAACATGGGCGACGAGCTGTTCAAGAAAATCCACGATAGCGCAGTGGCATCGTCGACGTCGTCGGCGGGATGGCTGGACCTGTCTTCGGGCGTCTACACCACGCAGCGTAACCGCGTACGCGGTTAACAGCCAAGAAAATCCATCATTTGGTTTCCCCGCACATGCGGGGGAACCTTTCCTGTTGCAAATGCGCGGTTCGGACAAATCCGCTATAATCAGCATTGTAACTGACGATCCGGGGACAACATGCAGGACGATAACGGTATCTCCTTCTTCGGCGCCCTGTGGAACGGACTTGTTTGGTTCGTTCAGAACATCGCCGAAGCCTTTTACAATTTCGGATACGCCATCACGCATCCGCAGCTCTGGCTGGACTGGTCGGACAAAGAATCCATCATGCGCTTTGTCTATTATGGCGGATCGGTCGAATTCTTCTTTGTCATCTTCACGCTGTTTCTGGTTCTGACCGCCATTGGTCTTTACTACCGGAACTTCATGTGGGGCATGGTGCGAGTCCTTGAAGGGTTCGCCAACACGACCGGGCGTTTCTTTGCCTGGGCCGGGTTGCTGATGGTGGTCCAGCAGATCGTGATCGTGTTCATGCAGCGCGTGTTTGCCCGGCCTGATATGTCGTTCGGGTTCGGCATCCCTCTGCAGATGGACATCAGCTGGTATGCCGAGGAACTGAAGCTTTATAACGCCATGGTCGTGTGCCTGTGCTGTACCTACACATTTGTACAGGGCGGCCATGTACGGGTTGACCTGATCTATGCCGGGATCAGCCACCGGGCCAAGCGCGTGGTCGACATGCTGGGCGCGTTGCTGTTCATGATGCCGATGGCGGTGCTGACCTGGATGTACGGCTGGTACTTCATGTGGCGGCACCTGATCGTGCCGAAACCCTCGGCCAGTGATACTTTGGACCGTCTGGTGATGAAGTCCCGCGCATTGCGCTGGAACGTCGAAACCATCGGGTTCAGCCCCAACGGATTCAACGGCTACTTCCTGTTCAAGATTCTGCTCGTCGCCTTTGCCGCGATGGTGTTCCTGCATGCGATAGCGTTCCTGTACCGCTCGTATCTGGAATATGTGGAAGGATCTGAAAGCGTTGGAAAGTACCTCGACAAGGACAGCCTTGGCGAGGGTGAAGAAGCCTACGAAGGCGCACATTAAGGACGGAGACCAAGACAATGCTATTCGGACTTGATGGCGTCGAGATAGGCCTCATTATCGTATTTTTCTGCCTTTTCGGAGGCATCCTTTCCGGCTTTCCGGTGGCCTTTGCTATCGGTGGAGCAGGAATCATCTCCTTCGGGATAATCGCGGCGTTGGACAGTGCCGGGCTTCTGGTGCATCAGGCGATCGACACCGGGTCGCAGCTGTATCGTGATCTGGTGAATACCGGCGTGAAACCCGACACCATATCCGTGTTCCGATACCCGGATCTACCGAGGATCGCCGAGCCGGTATTCGTTTCTGGCTGGGAAACCGCGCTGGACCGCAACGTATCCTTCATCGTGAACCGCATGAACGAGCGTGTTCTGGCCGGGCAATCCATCGAAACCCTCCTGGCGGTTCTGATGTTCGTTCTGATGGGCATCACGCTGGAGCGTTCGAAGATTGCAAACGACCTGCTGACTACGATGGCGCGCGTCTTTGGCCCGTTGCCGGGTGGTTTGGCGGTGTCCATCGTGGTTGTGGGCGCGTTTCTTGCGGCCTCAACCGGGATCGTTGGAGCGACCGTGGTGACAATGGGCCTGCTGGCTTTGCCGACCATGCTGAGGAACAACTACTCGCCTGAACTTGCTACAGGTGTGATCGCGGCCTCGGGGACATTGGGACAGATCATCCCGCCCTCCATCGTTATCGTTCTTCTGGGTACACTGGCAGGTGACCTCTATTCGACTGCTCAGGAAACCCGCGCGGTTGATGCCGGTTGCACCGACGCGTTGACATACCTGGGTGAGCCCGCTGTTGTTTCGGTCGGCACGCTGTTCCAGGCGGCGCTGCTGCCGGGAATTATGCTGGCGTTGCTCTATGCCCTTTATGCTTTCGGCTATGCTTTGCTGAACCCGGACAAAGCGCCGGCGGTCGAGTTGTCCGGTGGCAGTGGCGAACCCATCACCCGCGGCGAGGGCCTGACATGGCTGCTTGGCGTTCCGGTCGCGCTGATCGTCGGCGTGGTCCTGATGGGCAGTGCTGGTGTAATCGGTAGCCAAAACATAACGGTTTCGGCGTTTTCCGATGTTTCGCAGAGTGCTTCGTTGCGTACGAACGTGTCAGCCGAGTGTAAGGCCTCGATGATCGATCTGCACGGACAGTCCGCCTGGGATCAGGCCGTTGTCGAGCAAGAGGCCATTGATGCTGCAGGTGGCGCGTCACAGGCACAGCGGCTGAGCGAAGAGGAACTGACCGCTGCCCGCGACGCAAAGATTGCTGCAGCCGCTCCTATCGGGACTGGTGTGGCCGTAATTGTCGTCCTGTTGGGGCTGACGCTGGCATTGGGACGGGGGATCGCGCCCTCGCGTCCGACGCAGCCGTTAGTCCTTGGCACAATCGGTCTGTTGCTGATGCTGCTGGTGGATGTGTTGCTGATTGGGCCAACGACCTCGTCCGGGCTGACCTTCGTGTTGCTTGCGGCGCCGTTTGCTCTGGCCATCTACGGCTGCAGAGAGGCGGCCGCCCGCTGTGCAACCAATGATCTTATCCGGGTGGTGTTCCCACCGCTGGTCCTGATCATCGCGGTGCTGGGTTCGATCCTTGGCGGCGTGACCAACCCGACACCGGCGGCGGCGCTGGGAGCGGGCGGGGCCATCATGCTGGCGGCCTATCGCAAGCTGCAGGATCAGGGTCGGTCCGGCAAAGTGATCATCTGGTCGACCTTCGCGGTTATCATCGCCCTGCTGATGGGTGTGAACTTTGACCTGCGCGTTAATCAGGGGAACGTAAGCTTCGAGACCTGGATTGCATTTGGTATCGCCTATTCGGCCTATCTCTATGCGCTGTTTGGCCTGTTGTTCGGCTGCTGGGTCCTGTTCTCCAGTGGCGTTCTGACTCCGGTTGTGCGCGAAACGGCCAAGGTGACCTCGATGGTGTTCACCATCCTGATCGGGTCGCAGCTGTTGAACCTCGTGGTGATTTCCTTTGGGGGCGAGCACTATATCCAGCAGTTCCTCAAGAGCTTTGATAACGAGTTCACGGTCTTCCTGATCGTGATGCTGGTGCTGTTCATTCTTGGCTTTGTGCTGGATTTCCTTGAGATCATCTACATCGTGATCCCCATCGTGGGCCCGGTGATCTATGGCGGTTCGTTCGATCCGAAATGGGTCACGATCATGGTGGCAGTGAACCTGCAGACCTCGTTCCTGACGCCACCTTTCGGCTTTGCGCTATTCTATCTGCGCGGGGTTGCACCAAAGGAAGTGACAACTGGGCATATCTATCGTGGGATCGTTCCATTTGTGTTCATTCAGGTAGTGGGTATTGCGATCCTGTGGTTCTTCCCGACGATCGTGACCATTGTTCCGGACCTGATTCCGAACTGATCTGGCGCCTTGTGGGCTAAAGCCTCTGACGTAAAAAAGGAATGGCCCGCAGCTTTGCTGCGGGCCATTCCTTTTTGGTCATTTGTTCCACACAGGTAGAACCTTGGGCTTCTCAACCCTCAAGCGATGGTCTCTGCTGCACAATTGCGGGCCAATTCCAGCGCGGGCCGGAAGCCCAATCCAACACTTCAACCAGTTACGTTAGCCTGTTTCCCCGAATGATCGGGAATGTCGGAGAGTGTTCAGTGCTGCATTATCTATCGTTTGGGAGAATGCCGACGCAGATTGAAACGGAGTTGCCGCCGAGAAAACCTCAACTGAATTGGATAAGATCCCAGCGATTTCCAAAGGGGTCCCGCCACACAGCGACGATGCCATAAGGTTCGTGCCGTGGGTCTTCTTCAAAGATCACGCCCGCAGTCAGCATAGCAGCGTGGTCTCGTTGGAAGTCATCGGTCTCAAGGAAGAACCCGACACGTCCTCCGGTTTGATTTCCAATGGCGGCTTTCTGATCCGCACCGTCAGCGGTCGCCAACAAAAGCGACGTTCCCTCTGAACCCGGAGGTGTCACACGCACCCAGCGTTTTCCATCTCCAAGGTCGATATCCTGCGTCAGAGAAAAACTGAGAACCTTCGTATAAAACGAAATCGCAGCGTCGTAGTCTGGCACCACGATGGTGATGGCGTGCAAACTCTGCCGAATGTTGTTTGTCATTTGGTAGGGCGTCTGTCGGGCAGTTGAATGCCAGCTACCTGTTCCGCGATGGGTTGGGTGGACAGCGGATGATGCGTAATATCGGCTAGTTTGTCAGGGTTGCTGACCGGGCGCCACTCGTTGCGCATAAATACTTCAAGGCCCGCGAATTTCGCCTTGTATCCCATCTTGGGGCTGCCCGGTACCCAATACCCAAGGTAAACGTAGGGCAGGCCAGCTTCTCGCGCGATTTCGATGTGGTCCAAAATCATGTATGTGCCCAGCGAGTTTTGCTGCAACGCGGGATCGTAAAACGAGTAGACCATGCTAAGACCGTCATCCAGTACATCGGTCAGGCTGACGGCAATCAGGTTACCGGTGTCCGGGTCGGCATATTCAACCACGCGACTGCGGATCGGCGTTTCTTCGATCATGGCGGCAAATTCGAACACGTCCATGTCGGCCATACCGCCATCGGCGTGGCGGGCGTCCAGATAGCTGCGGAACAATTCGAACTGGTCGTCCGTGGCCCAAGGCGACGTCGCGCGCCGCTGCAGGTAGGAATTGCGCTTTACCGCGCGCTTCTGGCTTTTGCTCGGTGAGAACTTTGAGACGTCCAGCCGCGCGGACAGACAGGCAGAGCACTCGCTGCAAGACGGGCGATAGAGTACGTTCTGCGAGCGTCGAAATCCTTGTTGCGACAGGGAATTGTTCAGCTGATCGGCGCCATCGCCCTGAAGAGCTGTGAATAGTTTACGCTCCATCCTGCCCTCAAGGTAAGGGCAGGGCTGGGGTGCCGTCACATAGAACTGTGGTGCTATTGGCAGCGTGTGTCGCATGTAGTTCCCGTGTTTCCTGGAACCGAATGATAGCAATGGTTCCGGGACCCGCCAAGTGATTCACGCAATCGGGATCTCAGGCGCGCTGGTTGATCATTACGGTTCCCAGGAATGCGTCCGTCAGACCCTGACAGCGGGCGCTGGTCAACATCATGATGACCGAGATGATTTGGATGACCGGAAATGCCATGCTGACAAAGTATCCGGCTGTGTGGGCGACTGCCTTACCGGTATCCATTCGGGCGCCGAAGGCGTCACGCAGTTCGATGCCCATGAACCGCATGCCTAAGGTGGCGGATCCGTTTGCGATGGTGACAACGCGATAGACGAAACTGACGACAGCGTAGATCAGGGCCAGAATGAAAAAGCCCATACCGAAAGTCAGCAGGATCGCCACAGTACAGAGCAGCGAAATAAAGGCGATGTCGAATAGCCAGGCGAAAAATCTTTTGGTCGCAACGGATTGATAGAATTCCGGCTGAATGTCGGGGTCGGGCAAATGGGTCATGAACGAAGTCCGGGTGATGATCTTGGACACCCTGTCCCGACTGCCGGGACAGGGCAAGTTCGTATCAGGCGCGCTCGCCGTTTTCGGCGTCGTCGTCGCTGTTCTCACGGGCGCGGTCTTCCATGAACTGGTCGAACTCGGCCTTGTCCTTGGCCTCACGCAGGCGGCGCAGGAAGGACTCGAAATCCTGTTGTTCGCGCTCCAGACGAGCCAACGTATCGGCCTTGTAGGCGTCAAATGCACTGTTGCCGGACGGCTTCATTGCGCTCATGTGGCTGTGCCAGGATTTGCGGCGGCTGCAGGATTTGCTGAACATGCGTTTGCTCCAGATCATGTAGGCCAGAAATGCAAGACCAATGGGCCAGAAGAAGATAAAGCCAAGGACCATGGCGGCGATCCAGGCACCTTTGCCTTTACTGTCAAGCCAGGCTTCGGCACGGTAAAGCCACCCCGGACTTGAAGGGACGGCGGTGTCGGACAATGCGGTCATTTTGGATCTCCGGGTTGATGTAAATTGCGTTCACATTGTCTAGATGGGGCAGCTCTCGCGATCTTGCAAGGGGTAATGTGAAAAAGATTTACATTTTGTCCTCGATAGCGATTGGCTTTGGAAGAGCATGCAGAGAGCAGAATTGGTCACATCCAAACACTACGAAGACGCAGTACCTGCTTCGCCCGGATTCATTTGACATCATCGTTCCGGCAAGGGTTCTTTCAGCGCGGCCAGAGTTTGCTAACTTAAAAGGCTAATTTCGTGCCCGTCGATGATTATCGCAAGATCCCAGAATTTTCTGATTTCCTCTTCAGCGGCCTGCGCCGCCGGTTGTTCATCGGGAACGCGTTCAATACGGAAACCGAACTGTTCAAATCCGCAAAAATCCACTCGGCTTAAAATTATCGGAAACACATCTCTTTCTATAGCGGCAGCGGCCAGAAACCTGGCGACTTTGCAAACAGAGTTCGGCGGTTCAAATATCCTGACACCGATGTGTGTGTGGCCAACCGGTTCGTGGTCCCAAAGTGCGATTGACGGCGTCAGGTTCATTTGGGGAAACACAACTTTCCCACATGGCCGGGCTTTCTGATTGTCGTAAATCAGATCGTCCAGATGGGCAGGTCGTTCTGGTGACGTTCTACTGAGAATTTTGAACCAATTGTTTTCCGTCATTTGCTGTGCCTGGTCTCGGCTATTAATTCAGCCGCCTTCGATACTCCCGCTTCCGGTAACTCAATTTTACTCAATGCTGATCGAAAGATTTCCACACCGCCGTAACCCAAGCAATCTGATAGGGTCCGCTCCAATTTCATGAATTCTCTTTCGGTGATCGTAGCGCAAAGATCACGGTCAGACAAAGCTCTGGCGCGTCGCTCTTGGTCGTCCAAATAAGGTGCCGATTGTGGGATCAAGATCGCAGGAAATTTGTGGTAGAGGATTTCGTGGACCGAATTGTAACCCGCCGCCGATATGACCAAATCTGCAGCGGCGCACAGCGACGTAGCCTCTAAAGTTTGAACCACTCGGGTGTTTTTCCAGCCAAACGCAGCAGGTTGGACCTTGCTTCCGGGCCAAGTGACAATCAGATGCAGGCAGTCGGATCGAGCTTCTAGAATCCCGGATATTGCTTGCAATTGCGCGGATCTTTCCGAAGCTACTCCGCCACCTAACATGCTGACGACTAATTGCCTAAAGTTCTGCCCCAATCGTTCGGCCAGACGCGCCCTGAGACGCTCGCGCTCTTCTTCGGATTGAGCCAATTCGCGAAAAATGGGGCCGACGTTATGTACGTGTTCGCCATAACTGTAGGCGTCATTGAGCTCTTCAAAGGCCTCCGTCGGTACAATGACCCGATCGAACACGCTTTCACGTTGAAGCATGCCTATTCTTGATCGGCCTTTGGGCCATAAGCCCCGCCGAATCCAAACTGCCGACAATCGGTGCTCAAGGATAACCCGGTAGACTGAATCGAAAACATAACCGCCGTCAAAAACCAACATGTCATTTTCTTGAAGCGCGGCACCCAGACGGCGATAGGTCAAGATGTCATTGGCGTTGGAATGGTCGTTCAGATCGGTTCGCGCGACAAGCGGAATGCAATCTATGCCTTCGCGTCTGACAAGCGGTACGCAACTGGGAAAGGCAGCGAACGTTGATGGCATATCGTCTGGTAGGGCTTTGGCGATAATGGCGCATCGTTGTGCGTGCCCTAAGCCCACACCATTCGTAGGCAAGAAAATGGTTTTTTGTTCCGTCCGCACGGGTTGGTGCTTTTTTGCAGTGAGGCCCGCTGCGGTTTCCAGACGAGAAATGTCTACTGTATGCAGCCACTGAGATTTTGATGCCTGTTCCGCTATGTGGGGAATGTTTCCAAGCACTTTCCCCATGAGATACCCATCCAAAGCAAATAGTGTCTTGGGCCCAAGCAATGCAGGCGCGCCAGATGACATGAGGACTTCATCCTCGGTGCAATCAATGGCTACGCCTCCGGCAGCCATCAGCTCGACCGCAAGCGCCGCCATGCGAATGCCGGCGATGCCGTGTCCGAACATCGCTAGAATATCTGTCGAATTGGCCAGTGTAAGAGGCGAGAGATCAGTATAAAGAATCGTGGGCAAATCGTGAAAAAGTGACGATTTTATTGCCTCGTTCTGTGCCCCGCTTACAACGAGTTTCAAATTGTAGCTACCTTGGGTACTCATCCGAGACAGGCAAGACAACGTTTCGGGGCCGTCCAATTCCATTGAACCTAAGACAATCGTAACAGTTGCAGTCTCGCCAGCTGGCCGTGAAACCGGCCGAACTTCAGAGACCAAGGGACTGACGGCTGACGGTAGCATCGGTCGGGGCTGGAAATCTGTGAGGTCGATTACGTCGGCTTCGCGCCCAAGTGCATATGCCAGGCGTGCTTTGGCACCTATGTAACTCTGCTGAGACTTGAAGCGGCCCATGGCGATCACCGGAATATCCGCATCAAGCTGCATTTGCCTTAGGGAAGCAAGGAGGAGGTCGTCGATTTCCTCAGCGCCGAGGATAAAGATAGTTTCCGCTTTATGCTCTGCAGGATCGACAAGGAATTTGGCCGCCTCGTAAATTCTGCCACGCCCTGCATCATCGGGCAAATACTCGGCTCCTATGCAGGTATTGAAACCGCGCGCTGAAAGTTGCTCGGCCAAAATCAATTGCGCGTCGAACGATCGTAACGAACGCGAACCGGCCTCAATATAGATCATTTCGATACCCCGCTGTCAGCGGCCAGAACACTGGAAAGCATCAATCTGAAGTTTTGCACGGAAAAGCGTTCCAGAGCCGATTGTGACCTGGAAACCTGCGTGTGGTATTGGCGCGGGTGAGCAACAAGGTTGGATATTATCCCGTCAACTTCCGCCGGGTGACAGGTTAGAACAGCATCACCGAAAGTCTTCCCGGTATTGGAATCGGTAAGAACCACCTTGCCGGCGGCAAGTGCTTCGGCAATCACGCGCCCAAAACTCTCCTGCCAAGTTGGCGCTGTAAAATAAACGTAAAAATCTATCATTCCAAAAAACTCGTCAACACTAATGGAATCAAATGGTAGCATGTTCCAATGTGTGCGAAGAACACCGGCATCCAACAATGCATCCGCACCGAGAATGATATTGCACTGAGAATGCTTCGGAAAACACCTATCAAGGTCGGCAAGAGTGGGAAATTTTTCAAACCCTGGTCGCGAATGTCTCCCGCGGCGGTCCTTTGGTTTCTCGCACGTATCGCATACTACGGCAGGACATATGTTGAACCAGTCAGTGTCGAGAACTTCCCAATGTCGCGCTTCGGGAGATTTGGACAACCAACTTTCTACGGTCTTTCGGTTATACGGCGAAATTGGTGCGAGCGATTTCCTTAGCGCAAGCGTTGATACATCAATCTGACCGAGACAGTTTGCTACGTCGAAACCTTCTTCCCCGCCCGGTCGCAGAAAGTTCTCATGCGTAACAATCATCAATTCCCGAGCGAAAATTCTAGCGTCCAACGAGTCCTGAAACTTCAGGAAAGACGGATTATGGAGGATAACAATATCTGCACTTATCCTCGATGCGTCCCAAACCAGCGGAATTCGCAACTCGTCGAGCACCTGCCGCAGCACGGGCGCCACATGTTGGTTTTCACCGAATGTCGTGGAAGTTATTGCGTGCACAACAACTTGCCCAAACTCCACTGCAACACTCAATTCTGCGGCGACCGCCGCAGAGGTGCCGCCTGAGAACCTAGGCTCAATAACATAGGCAATCTTGGGTCGATCCGAGCAACTGATGGCGTGAAGCACGGACATTGGTTTTAGTGTTGCAACGAGCTGGAAATTGATGAGTTATCAACTGCCGTGTCATCTGGATTGGCTTGTGCTCCAGAGGCATAGCCAAAATCCAGATTCCCACCTGACGCAGCTTCATAAAAGTTGCGTAGCTCTAGCGACAATTCATCTTCACCCAAGAGTAATTCCGGATTTTTTTCGAGGTAAGAATAGAGCGATTGGGTGTCATTATTAGATAAAAACTGATCTATGTTCAGAAGATGTTCAAGCGTGACCTCGGCGCGCGCGCCTTGCGACGCCGTTAAAAACAGTAGGGCAGTAACAATGCCGATGAGTCTGCTATCAGTCATCTGTAAAAACCGGAACGCTATCTATTAACTTTACCACAGATTGTCTCAATCCTTCGCTGTTAAAATTATACAGAGGAGTCACGGGCTCGTTGTTGCCCTGAGTTTCTTTAAAACCTGACTTCTTAGTTGATTTGTTTGGTTGCCAGCGGAAACGCTACGACTACTTCTTTTCGCTTTTGGTTTGGCTGAGGATTTTCCAGAGCCTTCTCCAGCCAACCATAACTCTACTATCCCGCTTGGGGTCTTGGAATTTGAACCGGTGAAGTCCCGCAACAAAGCGCCAGCGGCTTCTGCCAGGGCGGCTGCTTTTGCGGCGTCCTGCCTATGGTAGAACCGAACATTGGATTGCTTTATCCCAAAGCCAACGCGTGCTGTTCCACTTAGAGCGTGACCTGAAGTTGTTAGTCCAGCTACGACAGAGTCCACAGCATCCGCCGAGACGCTGGTAGGTGCAAACAGCCTGAATTCCGCGCCTTCACCGCGAGAGATTGTTTCCAGTGTTTCGATGCCCTCGCCAAGCGGTACTGCAGCAGCCTTTGGCTCTGACGGCCTTGACCGCGGCTTCAATTGACGCGGTTGTGTGATCGCCGAATAAAGCGCCAGATCTTCAGGTTGAACCAAGGGGTCGGATGAGACTGTCCTCAACTCACTTTCAACCGGTTCTGACGAAAAAGGCACGTGCGGTTGATCTGCCAGATCAAGAACGGCCACGGTATCTGCAGTGGGAAGGTCTGAACTTGCGGCGATGACATTCAATCCACGTGGTTTAGGCTGATACGCCATAGCTTGCTTCGGCAATGACCCGCGTTCGTCCCAAGATGCAATCGGGGCAGGAGGTGTTAGAGAGGCTGGTTGAAACGACACGTCAAGCGGGCGCGGTGGGGGAGCGCTCGCAGCGACTAAAATAACAGTAGGATCAGTGTTTGCCGCAGCTCCGTCAGACAGGGCGATTGCCGTACCAAAAAATTCTGGCGTAATTGGATACCATACGAAATTTCTGTTCGCCTCTTGTTGAGGCCGAAGGCTGGAGACTTCCGTTGACAGCGAAGGTTGTTCGAGTGCCGGAACACTTGATCGAACACTGGGAGCGGACAGTAACACTACTGGTTCAATGACTTCAGGATCCATTGTCAGACTCGACAGAGGGGGCGTTAGCGAAGCAAAACTGTTTAAATCTTCGGTTGCTACCGAATTGGCGCCAGGTGAGGGCGATCTTGGTGCCGCGCCGGAAGCTTCGGGTAACAAAATCGTTTCACTTTCCTCAACCTTCGGCACGACAGGTTGCAGAACATTCGGCTGTACGAATTCCTCGCCTTGCAATGCGGCGGTTTCAGCTGTCTCTGCGCCCGTGATCCCCAATCCGATACTTTCACGCAGGCCCCACGAACCCCATCCTGAAGAAACAAAATAGATCGAAGACGAAGCGATCACACCGATGACACATCCAATGGCAACCGAGCCCAACCGAACCCTGGGTGATCGTTGCTGCTCTGCCAGATTCTTAAAAAGCTTTTTGCGAAGGCCGTTAGCAGCCTCCGTGGTGGATAGTTTTGTACGTAATCTCGATCTTTTTGGATCGCCTTTGACGCGTTTTACTTTGTCGTTCTTGGTGAGTATACTGCGGCGCTGCGATCGCCCGGTGATCTTGTTTTCGCGTACCTTTGTTGTCGGGGTGTGATTTGGCTCAGGCCCGGTGTGCTCGGGGTTTTTCTGACCGGTCCCGGACAGTTTTTTGTCTTGGCCTTGGGCTTTCGAAGGATCAGCGGATTTTCCCGCCGCGTTGCCGCCGACACTGTCGTTCTGGGCGCCATCGGCGCCACTCGGCAAGAAGTCTTCCGAATCACCAGTGCGACGCGCAAGCACCGCCTCTCTCTGATGCCGAGCTTCTTCAAGTCGATCTAGCCAAGTCTTTGGCGCCGGGGGGCGCTTTCTTGTGGTTGATTGGTCTTGTTTGTTGGGGCCCGATGCGGGCTCTTGAGTTTCTTCGCGCTTTCGACCACGTGCGGCAAGATTTTTTTCGCGCTGTATCCGAGCGTTTTCAAGCATCTCCTGCCAGTCAGGGGATTGTAAGAAATCATAGACTTCCGACACTTCATCGGCGTCTTTTTTGGCAACTTCAGGTAGCGTTCTTGCGTCGCTAGCCTTTGTCATGAGTTCCCCCCGAACTGGCCGCTGAAATTTGCTTTACGCTGTTGTAATCCGGTCAAGCCGAATACACTTCCGAGCGCCGAAAATTCAAAGATTAATCACCCTTAGACTATAAAATTGACTGCTCGAAGACAAGTAAGCCGGCGCTGGCGGATGCGTTCAAACTGTTCTGAATAAGAACGGGATAGCGTTTCATTGCCCAGCAAAACGACCGTCAGTCAGCTAAAAGCAGTGCGGTTGGCGTTGGAGGGATTCTCCTGAGGGCCGGGATGCGCTTCGCAATGGAATGGACCGTAATCTGATGCAGAACAGCGCCAATCAGTTTAGGTGTATCGCAGTAGGGCTAATCTGATCGGTCGCGGCCTCTGAAAGACCGCTTTTCTTGATCATCCATTTTCGCAACAGCATCAGCATTGCTGTTTTGTCTCTCAACTCACCGCATTTTGGCGACAATCATTACTCTTGATTGCCGATTGTTCGTCATTTCGAGCCCTCCTGAATCAATACACTGCGGCGGACCAAGACAGTTCAGGAAGCTCATACGGCCATTCTCTATTCCCACTTTGCGCGCGAAATCAGGATGTCAGCTACGCAAGAGCAAGTGTCGCGCGTGCATATTACTGAATCCTCTGGCAGGGTAATCTCTCGTCCGATTTCACCAATGCGTCCGCCTACACCGCACACTGCACGGTTCACAAACCCTTCGCCGGTTATCCTCAATGACTCTTTGCCCGCCTCACAGGTCCAACCGCGCCAGCGGTTTTCGGATCTGAGAATAAAAGCATTGGCTCGAAGTTCTTCCCGCGTACCGTCTGCACTTTGACGGGCCATTATTCCACGCGGATGGCGCAGCTGCCCATTCGAGCCGGGTGGCGTGGACATCCGCTCTTGCATCTTGGTGATCTGGGTTTCGCTGTAGGGATAGAGAGCGTGCCCGAACCCTACACGCAACGGCTTCATCACAATTCCGATGTGCGGAAAATCAGCACCAAGGTTACGGGCCACATCATAGCTCTCATCGAACCGATCCGGCAGCATTGTGATATTGACCTGAACGTGAATGACTTCCGACAAAATCTCGATGACCCGGTGCACATGCGCAAATTCAGCTTCTTCCAGATGGAAAGTCAGGATTAGGGAATCCAACTTGTCGCGAATGGCTTGCCAGAAACGTTCCGTTCGGGACCCGTTGGAAATCAAACTTACTTTCATATCGTGTGTGCGGGCGGCACCCAATATCTCTTTGATTTTTGGGTGAAGAGTTGGTTCGCCCCCAGTGAACTGCAACCAAACACGTTTACCTAAACCGGCCTGATAGTGCTCTTGCAAGGCTTCAATCATGCCCACAACGTCGCTCAGGCTTTGCCACCCTTTCGTTCCGTCATGTAGTGCGGGAGGGCAATAGCTGCATGCGTAGTTGCAGCGATTGCCGAGCATCCAATCTACTAAGACAACGTTTTTGTGAATTTTATCAGCATGTTCGATCCATTCCAGAGGTCGCACTTGCGTCTCTGACACTGGGTCAATTGCTTTTTTAGAATTGTTCGTCGACCGCATCAGAAGCGTACCTGCTTAAGCTAGTTGGCGAATTTCTGAATTTCCGAATGCCCGTTGTTCGCCCGTCATTGGTCTCTGATAGCTGCTGCTGCACCGTACACCTAATCGCCATTAGGGTTGATGAACCCGCAAGAACTACAGTTTTCAAGGCCAGAACCACTCTCTCAGGACAATTCGCAAACGTCAGTTTAGAGCATTACAGCTCAGGCACCTTAGGCCAAATAGCCGAACCGAGCAATATTCGCCTCGAGGCGCTGGAAAACGACTAAGAGCCAGTCTCTGCAAGGGCAGCGATTCTGTTTCGTGCACCACCAAATGATCGCGCCATTTGGCAAAGGCAGCTTCGGTATGCTGGAATAGCGCTTAATCACGCTCTTACGACGAGCCGCTTCTGCGTCTGACCCTGCCGGTTCCTAGATTCCCGGGAGCGTTGAAGGCAGAACTGATCAAACAAGCAATTGCCCAAATCTTCGACGAAGTTGTAGCCGGTTTCCGCCTTGCTCTGGGCGGGGGGGCTTCACCCCTCAAAGAATGTTCAGGATCCGCCTCAGCCCTCTGTTTGGCGGACCCCGTGCAATTCCGCCCTTAGTTGGAAGGTGTCATATCGACGATTGTTGGTTCACGATCCCCGCTCGTGGAAAAGCTGACCATCTCACTTCCCATTGCCCCAAAGTCGATTTGTTTGAGATCCACCATGTGAACCGTCCGGTCGAACATTGTGTGGTAGTAGTAAGTAAGGTTTTGGGAGTCGCTGGCGGCCGTGATCTGAGTTGCGCTGTAAAGCAAATCGTCAGATTGAACATCGTCCTCTGCGCCTTCGGCGGCATCCGGTGGAATATTGAAATTGTCCAGAATTCGGAATGCTTCACGAACGGTATCATAGCCCCCCTCGGTCTCACGGGCTGTTTGCGAGAAAGCTACAGCGCGGACAAAACGCGATGGCGGTGTAAAGTCTCCTGGAAGACCAATCATGCCGCTGCCCGCGCCCAGAGGTGCAAATGTCACCCCACTGACTTCGACTTGGGGAACACCGATTGCGGACAGGTTGACGAAATTGTTGAGGTTCGTCATGTGCCAGTCGTATGTCGGCGAGTTTGTAATCACACCCAGCGGCGCGTCGAAAACGGTTAACTCACCATTGATGTATTCGACTACGATCCGGTCGCCGAAGCGGTCTGCCACCAGCATGTGCAACGGGAAGGGGAAGCCGAGTGTCTCATCGACGACACCGACGACTCGAACGCCCTCAAGCCCGGCACGGACTTCTTCCACCGTTTCGAACTTGGACAGAACATAGCCGGCCAATAGATCGCCCGGGATCGAATTGTCGGCCTGCTCGGGATCATAGGCCTGATACTCAGTGAACCCGGGCAGATAGAACAGGCCTGCTGTAAGGCCTGCTTCGTTGATCCCATCGGCAGGTGCGCCATGATCCAGCATGCTGATACCGACCACACCAAACCGACCGTTCCACGACGCTCCCTCTTGTCCGTCCGGCATCTCTCCGGCGCTGTACTCAAAGTCACGCGGAACGATGTTTATCTTGGTTTGCAAGTCGAACGGTCCCCACTCGGCAGTTCTTGCACGGATGATACTTCCGTCCGAGCCGGTCAGCATGATCCCAGTGCATGCCCAAGCCATCGAGACTGAAGCAATCAGCGCGACACCGGCCCTGGCAGCCATCTTGAGGGTTTGGTTTATTTTCATAATGTTTCTCCGCGTTTGATAGTTGAAATCCAATACTGAACTCTTGCACGACGGCTCAATCTCAACGGAATATGCCGGATGAGAACCTAACACATGTCGTAGCCCACGCTGAGATACCGTACGGTGCCACAGCCAGCTTTTCCAGCAGGCGATTTCTTCGTACCGCGCTTAGCCAAGCGTTGCCGTCTTGTGTCGCGAATTACCCAGTACCACGAGCAAATGTCCGTTTTGCCCACATGTGCACAGCAAGGGGCAACCAGCGTGAACCTGAAACGAACGCTAGCTTTGTGTCGTGTTTTTCTCGGCAACTTCGAAAAGGTCAGTTTTAACTGCGTTTGAAAGCCACTAGAGTCTGGGTGCACGAAGTTACGGAGATGCATTTGAACCAATGCCAATAATACCCACCCACATTCTTACAAGGCTATTTGGCCGGTTCCGGGTTACCGAATGAGCAATTTTCCAATTACACGGGACCACCAAATGCAAGATACTGAAATCGTAAAATCTCCGACACTTGATGAAATCCTGTCATTGGAAAAACAGGTCTGGGCCGCTCTGGTTGATGGTAACGCCCAAGCGGATCGTTCGCTGCTCAGCCCGGATTTTCTAGGGGTTTATCCAACCGGTTTTGCCAATCGCGACGATCATGTAGGGCAGTTCGCTGACGCGCCGACCATGGCGAAATTCGAACTCAGCGAGGTTAAATTGCGGGTCCTGACAACCGACGTTGTTCTTTTGTCTTATCGGGCCGAATACCTTCGTCCCGGTGCGTCCGGCTGGGAGACGATGTTGATTTCTTCCTTGTGGGAACGGCGCCATGACGTCTGGGTCAACAGTTTCAGCCAGGACACGCCGCTGGAGGCGAAATGACCAATCCTCTTGCGATCCTCCGTACTCCGCGCGCTTTTGATCCGTCACTCGGGGATGAAACGCGCGCCTCGGTGCCGGATGTCACTCCCGAGCAGGCCGAGTTAATCGCCGGGACGGCTGGGTCCAGCCCATATTTGAAAGGGCTGATCGACATAGAGCGGGAATGGCTGCCAGAGGCGATGCACCAACCCGATCAAGCCCTGGCAGATGTAATGGGAACCGTACGCGCCCTGCCACCGGACCAGATGAAGCCGGGATTGCGGAAGGCCAAGCGGCGGTTGGCTTTGTTGACGGCACTGGCGGATCTGGCAGGGGCATGGCCGCTTGAAAAGGTGACTGCGGCGTTAACGGATTTTGGTGCGCTGGCTGCGGATGTTGCCGCCAAAGCCGAGATCGCGGCGCTGATCCGGCGCGGCAAGCTGCCGGGGATGACGGAATGCGACGTAGATACCGCTGCCGGCATGATCATTCTCGCGATGGGTAAGATGGGCGCACACGAGCTGAATTACAGCTCGGACATAGACCTGATCGTGCTGTTTGACGAAACGCGGTTCGATCCGGATGATTTTTACGAGGCGCGGCAAGGCATGGTCCGGGCGACGCGCAATTTCTGCGCAACGCTCAGCGATAAAACGGCTGATGGCTATGTATTTCGAACTGACCTGCGTTTGCGTCCGGACCCGGCCGTGACCCCGGTCTGCATGGCGGCTGAGGCGGCCGAGCGGTACTATGAAAGCCTAGGCCGAACATGGGAGAGGGCGGCTTACATCAAGGCGCGACCCTGTGCAGGAGACATTTCGGCGGGGCAGCGGTTTCTGGAAACATTGCGCCCGTTCATCTGGCGGCGGCATCTGGATTTCGCCGCCATTCAGGACGCCCACGACATGCGTCTGCGTATCCGTGAAAACAAGGGAACTGGCGGCGCCTTGTCCATCCCCGGTCACGACATGAAGCTGGGGCAGGGCGGTATTCGCGAGATCGAGTTCTTTACCCAAACGCGGCAATTGATCGCCGGCGGGCGCGACACCGACCTACGCGTGCGCGGGACTGTGACGGGCCTTGCGGCGCTGGCGGGGAAAGGTTGGGTGCCTCAGGATGTGGCCGACAAGCTGACGGATCACTACCGGGCCCACCGGGAAGTTGAGCATCGCATTCAGATGGTCCACGACGCGCAGACGCATAAGATCCCTCAATCGGAGGACGGGTTCGAAAGGGTCGCCTGCCTGATGGGGCTCAGCAGCGCTGAGTTGACCAGCGTTCTAACCCGCCGGCTGGCCGAAGTGCACGATCTGACCGAGGGTTTTTTCGCCCCGGGACCCTCTGCCGCGCCTGCATCTGTTCAAGAGGTTTCCTTCGATCAGAATATAATGGCCCGCTGGCCTACATATCCGGCACTCCGCTCGCAGCGCGGGGCGCGAATATTCGAACGGCTGAAGCCGGAAATTCTGTCGCGCCTTGCCAAAACCGCGCAGCCAGACGAAGCATTGCAGGCGCTCGACGGATTTCTCGCTGGGCTCCCTGCCGGTGTGCAGTTGTTTTCCTTGTTCGAGGCCAACCGGCAACTGATCGATCTGCTGATCGACATCGTCGGCACCTCACACGCTCTGGCGTCTCATCTGTCGCGCAATGCTTCGGTGTTTGATGCGGTGATTGGCGGCAGTTTCTTTGCCGACTGGCCGGGCAGAACAGCGTTGGAAGCTGAGTTGTCAGACTCTCTGGCTGCGGAGACCGACTATGAATCGCAGCTGGATCTGGCGCGCCGCTGGTGCAAGGAATGGCACTTTCGCATCGGTGTGCATCACCTGCGCGGACTTATTGATGGCGCACAAGCAGGACAGCAATATGCCGAATTGGCAGCGGCCGTGATCGCCGCCATTCTGCCCTGTGTTACCGAGCAGTTCACCAAAAAACACGGCCCCGCGCCGGGGCGTGGAGCCGCCGTTCTGGGTATGGGGTCTTTGGGGGCCGGGCGGATCAATTCACAGTCTGATCTGGATATGATCGTAATCTATGATCCGCTGGATCAGGACATGTCGGATGGCCCGCGACCTCTGGCCACTCGCACCTATTATGCGCGGTTTACACAGGCGCTAATCACGGCGCTGTCGGCTCCGATGTCGCAAGGGCGGCTCTATGAAGTTGACATGCGCCTGCGCCCGTCCGGAAATCAGGGTCCGGTTGCGACCAGCTGGGCCAGTTTCACCAACTATCAGCAGAATGAGGCCTGGGTGTGGGAACATCTCGCGCTGACGCGTGCGCACGTGGTCGCAGGTGATGTCGGGTTGGGCGAAGACATTGAAACATTCCGCTCTGAGTTTCTGTCGCGCCCTCGTGATCGGGTGAAGGCTCTGCGCGAAGTGGCTGAGATGCGCACCCGGTTGGCGGCGGCGAAAGCGCCCGCGGGTGTTTGGGATGCCAAAAATGGTCCCGGTCGGATGATGGATATCGAACTGATCGCCGAAACGGGGGCTCTGTTTTCAGGAACCACTCAGCGAGACGTGCATTCCGGTCTGGATGGTACCGTCGCAGTCGGCTTGTTGGATGTCGCGCAGGCGCAAACCCTGAAAGACTGTTACGACTTATGCTGGTCCGTACAATGCGCGGCACGGTTGCTGTCTGGGAAAGTGATCGAGGCTGACAAGATCGGGGAGGGTGGCGCGGCCTTTCTGTGCCGGGCGACCGGTTTCGAACAGGTCGAACATCTGCAAGCCGCACTGCAGAAGAGTTACGCAACTGCCGCCGATCTTATCGGTGGTGTCGTCGAGGAGGGCAATGATGGCGCGAAGTGATGATCCCAATGACCCCAAAGGGCTGATCCGAGAAGCTTATCGCATCGAAGGCATCGCCTTGCCCGAGTGCCGCAGCATCTTTCTGGACTGGGCTCTGGGATTGCCCGCCGAGCGCGATCAGAGGCAGGCTCTAACCGAGTTGCACGCGGCTTATTCCGCGCAGGATGCAGACCATCCGATGACGCAGGTTTTGCGCGATGGGCTTGAGACCGCCGAAGCGCCGAAGCGACGCGGCGGTTGGCGCAAGCGAGCCCGCTGACAGGGTCTTTCCCCGCGCCGCATTCGAGACTATGAGGGCGCCATGACCCAAACAGTTGACCGCCCACGTATCCGCCTGAAACCCAAAGCCAATGCGCGCGGTCTGCGCCATGGATTCCCTTGGGTATATGCCAACGACATCGTTACAGACCGCCGCACGCGCAAGATCGCGGCAGGCGCTCTGGCCGTGCTTGAGGATGACAAGCGCGCGCCCATTGCGCTGGTCGCGGTAAATCCGAACTCGAAGATCATGTGCCGTGTGCTGGACCGGGATATCGGTGCTGATCTCAACGCAGAATGGTTCGAAACTCGCTTGCGGCGGGCGTTGGAACTGCGCGAACGCCTGTTCGATGCGCCTCATTATCGACTGATCCACGCCGAGGCCGATGGCTTTCCGGGTGTGATCATCGACCGATTTGGCGACGCCTGCGTGATCCAGCCCAACGCCGCATGGGCGGAAGTATATCTAGAGTTGCTGACTGAAGCACTGGTCAAGGTCACGGGCGTGACGATCGTTCTCAAGAACGCTTCGGGCCGGACCCGCGGGTTGGAGGGGCTGGACGATGTGAACAAGACCCTTCGCGGTCAGGCGCCGGAAGAACCTCTGCCCGTGCCCATGAACGGCGCCACTTATATGGCTGATCTGACCGGCGGGCAAAAAACAGGCTTGTTCTACGACCAACGCCCCAACCACGCGTTTGCGGCGCAGTTGGTTCATCCGCAAGCTCAGGTTCTGGATGTGTTCAGCCATGTGGGCGGCTTTGGACTTGCCATGCTCGCGGGAGGGGCCGCTCAGGCGCTGTCGGTAGACGGATCTGCCGCAGCGCTGGAGCTGGCGGCCGAGGGGTCAGAAGCTTCAGGATTTGCAGGCCGGTTCCAGACCCGTCAGGGCGATGCGTTTGAAGTTCTGACAAAGTTGGGGGAAGAAGGTGCGCAGTTCGACGTTGTTATCTGCGATCCGCCAGCGTTTGCTCCGTCAAAACAAGCGCTTGACGCAGGGCTGCGCGCTTATGAACGCGTCGCCCGTCTGGCGGCAGTTTTGGTCAAACCAAGTGGTTATTTGGGCCTGTGCTCGTGCTCGCATGCTGCCGACCTGGGACGATTCCGCGACGCATCCTCGCGCGGGATTGGCCGGGCAGGGCGGCAGGCACAACTAATCCATACCGGCTTTGCCGGGCCAGATCATCCGCAACTGCCGCAGTTGGCGGAAAGCGGATATCTCAAAGCCGTGTTCTACCGGCTATGAAGGTCGTACTGGATACCTGCGTCATCTATCCGACAGTGATGCGGGAAATGCTTCTGGGCGCTGCCAAGCTGGGCCATTTCACCCCTATCTGGTCGGGCAGAATTCTTGAAGAATGGGCCCGTGCCGCTCGCAAACTCGGACCCGAGGGCGAGGCGCAAGCACGTGCCGAAATAGCATTGGCTAAGGTTCAGTGGCCGGATGCGGAGCGTCCTGCATCTGCCGGGCTGGAGCAGCGGCTTTGGTTACCAGACATCTCCGATATTCATGTGCTGGCTACCGCTGTTGTGTCGTCTGCCGATTTGATCATCACGGTTAACGCCAAGGATTTCCCGCGCAACATCCTTGCTGAAGAAGGGCTCGATCGTCGTGATCCGGACAGCTTCTTGCATGAGCTATGGTTAAACGACTCTGACGGTATCGCCGATTTGGCATCCCGTGTTCTGGACGAGGCCAATCGCCTGTCTGGCAGCCAATGGACCCTGCGCGCTTTGATGAAAAAGGCACGCCTGCCTCGAGTCGGAAAAGCGCTGCAATCAACTTCTGCTCAATAGATACCTCGAATAACTGCGAACGGTCGAAGTATCGGGGAAGGCTGGATCTACGCTACGTTACCTAACCCTTCGCGCTCCACCGGTGTTCTAAGGCTTCTAACGCGGCGATCCGTTCATCTGTCTTGGGGTGGCTCATCAACCAGGCTGGAACCACACCTGCGCGTTGCTTGGTGAGGTCTTCCAGTTTGTGAAATAGCGACTTCTGAGGCCCGATCCCAATCCCGGCCTTGGTTAACAATGCAGCGGCATATTCATCCGCCTCGTATTCATCGCTGCGTGACAGTCGTGACGCAAGGAGAGCCGTCAGGGCATTGGCTATCCACGCTCCGATAAACGGAATAAAGCGGTTCAGAACCATCATAAGCGCCGCTCGCATGGCATTCTGGCCGGAAAAATCGATCATGCGACGGCGCGCATGCCCAAGCGCCACATGCCCTAGCTCATGCGCGATCACGCTGGCCATCTCCTCGGCCGAAACCTCGCCGCTACGGAATTTGCGATAAAAACCACGTGTAATGAAGATACGCCCGTCCGGAGCGGCCAGACCATTTACCGGATCGATCTCGTAAATGTAGACCGGCACACGCGCAACATCCAACGCGGCGGCCAGGCGATCGGTCATACGTTTCAGTACTGGATCAGCCAGTTCGGTCGATTTTGCATCCAATTCCCGATGCGTGCGCCAGACAGAAATCCGGTACATTACAACGGCATAGGCGATTGCCAGCAAGATTGGCGTGAGGCGCAGCATGACTTAGATATGGGCCAGTGCATCCCGGCTGGCAAGGGGGCAGAGTGGCAGCGGATCAGACAATCCTGAGTTCTCAATGTTCCATCGGGCCAACCATTGGTCGTCTGCTCATATTGCCCTGAGACCTAAGAAGGTCTCGTACTATGATCAATTGTAAGTGCTTCAGTTCCTTCAGCACTCGGCAGCAGGCACGCAGTTAGTATTGAGGGGTGGTCAAACCCAGATTATCGTGCAGATTCACCAGCGCCTCCGAAGTCAGGACCGCCCCTTTGGAGGCATCCAGGAATGCATGTTCTGCGTCCTTTTTTGCAACCAGGCTGTCAATTTTCAGGCCCTTGGCATCCGCGCGCAGGTCATCGCGTGCCGCTTCATAGGATTCCGCCTGCTTCAACTCGTCTTCCAAATTGTCGAACTTGTCATCATATTCGGGATCGGACGGATCAAGCGCGGCGATGTCATCGATAATCTCGTCACTGCTACGCCCGTCGTAGCTTTCATTCAGGGCGCGTAAATCCCGACGGGTATCATAGAGTTGTTCGCGAAGATCGTAATACTCCGCCGCAGCAGCCTGATAGGCGGCAATCTTTCCGACATTGCTGTTGGCAGAGGCATTTCTGAATGCTGGCGCAGCTGCCTTGGAGGCATTCAGGTTGCGCAGTTTGTCTGAGCCATAGGGATCAGTGATCGCAGCCGCCAGAGGGTCACGATACCGGCGCTTCTTGTCGCCATAAATTGGCTCATCATAGCGAAGACGGTAGTCCGTTTCCTTGAGGCGGTAATTTTTATCAGGATATTGAAGATAACCCGGATCATAGGGCACAGGTTGGATCGTCACATCGTCCTTGTAGCGGTGTTTGGGTTGCGGCAACCCAAGGTGTCCGTGAAAATCTCCCAGTGTACTACGCGTCAGAGTACGTCCTTTGGAGGCGTCAAAAAAGGCCTCTTCAGCCACTTGCTGTGCATCATAGGTTTGGTGTCCCAAATCTTTGACGTCTGCGCGCAGGTCATCTCGGGCCTCCTCGTAGGCCTTCGCGTCCTGCAATTCGGCCTCCAACTTGTCGCGCTCGGTGTCATAATCGGGATCGGACGGATCCAATGCTTTGATGTCGTCGGCTATCTCTTCGCTGCTACGTCCGTCATAGCTTTTGTTCAGGTCGCGTAAATCTCGTCGTGCATCATAGAATTCTTTGCGCGTATCATAATACTCGGCCGCAGCAGCCTGATAGGTGGCAATTTTGCCGACATTGCTGTTGGCAGAGGCATTTCTGAACGCCGGGGAGGCTGCCTTGGCGGCATCCAGATTGCGTAGCTTGTCCGAGCCATAGGGATCAGTGATCGCTGCCACAAGCGGATCGCGGTACCGGTGCTTCTTGCGGCCATCCACGTCATGAAATCTGTTGTTGCGTGTAACCGGGCGGGGCGAGCGTTCAAGCGGTTTGACCGAGGCTGTCTGATATGAGCGTTTTTTTGAGGCTGAGTTACGCTCGGACTTCCGTGCAGGTTGCTTTCCGAACAACTGTCCGACGTCCCGTTTGAATTCGCGCCCAAACTCTGCAAGCGTGGTTGTCCGGACTTTTCCGTTCCCGGCTTTGCCAGCATAGGCTCTCTGTGTCTTTCCTTTGTTTTGCTTTTTGATCTTGTTGTTTTTCTGGGAGCCTACGGTCCGGACCCGGGACTTGTCTTGACCGGCTTTAGCATCGCTTCCTTTTGCAGAGTTCCCTTTCCCATTTCCGCCGGCCTTGTTGCCATTGTTGCCTTTTCCGGCATTGCCGTTGCCTTTTCCCTTGTCGCTCTTTGCGTATGCTGCATCGGGCGATAACGATAATGTAGCTACCGCAGTGGATGTGATGATCAGTGCCGCGGCAGTCGCCACGGACGCAAAAATTGTGCGAAGTTCTTGATTGGTCATTTCAGCCCCCCAGCCTCAATTCGGTCAAAACATATCACGAAAAGGATAACCGCCGAGTATTTTAGATGGATTGTTTATCCACGGCGTCAAATCGAGCGAAATTGGCCGAGTTTTGCTCGCTTTGTCCGTCGAGCGGAAACAGTTGGGTGGCGTGCAAACCAAATTACGGGGCTAACGTGTCAGCTCTCGCATACCCTGTTCCAGCCCGGCCAATGTCATCGGCACCATGCGATCTTCGAAGATCTCGCGGATCATGCCGATGGAATGAGTGTATTCCCAGTACTTCTCGGGCACTGGGTTGATCCACAGGTTCGATCCCCACTGCTCGCGCGCACGTTGTAGCCAGACTTGCCCGGATTCCTGGTTCCAGTGTTCGTTGGCGCCGCCGGGGTAGGCGATCTCATAGGGGCTCATCGAGGCATCGCCGACAAAGATGCACTTATAGTCTCCGCCGTAAGTACGCAGCACTTCATGAGTTGGAATCTGTTGGTCCCATCGGCGGCGATTGTCGCGCCATACGCCTTCATACAGGCAGTTGTGGAAGTAATAATATTCCAGGTGTTTGAATTCGGTTCGTGCCGCTGAAAACAGCTCTTCGACCACCTTGATATGCGGATCCATCGAGCCGCCGACGTCGAGGAACAGCAAGACCTTGACTGCGTTATGGCGTTCAGGGCGAGTTTTCACATCGAGATAGCCGTGTTCAGCCGTCGCGCGGATCGTGCCGTCCAGATCCAACTCTTCCGCTGCGCCTTCACGAGCCCAGCGGCGCAGGCGCTTCAGGGCGACCTTGATGTTACGGGTGCCCAGTTCAACGGTGTCGTCAAGATTCCTGAATTCGCGCTTGTCCCAGACCTTGACCGCGCGTTGGTGGCGGCTTTCCTTCTGGCCGATGCGCACACCCTCGGGGTTATAGCCATATGCCCCGAACGGAGAGGTCCCAGCCGTACCGATCCACTTGTTGCCGCCCTGATGCCGACCCTGCTGTTCGCTCAGGCGTTCGCGCAGTGTTTCCATGAGCTTTTCGAACCCGCCCATGGCCTCGATCTCGGCTTTTTCCTCGTCCGACAAGTGTTTTTCAGCCATCTTGGCCAGCCAGTCCGCCGGAATGTCTACGGCCTCGAGCACCTGATCGAAGGTGATCTCGTTCAGGCCTTCGAAACTGGCGGCAAAGGCGCGATCGAACTTGTCGATATTGCGTTCGTCCTTAACCATCGACACGCGAGCAAGGTAGTAGAAAGCCTCGACATCATAGGTGGCCAGCCCCTTTTTCATCCCTTCCAAAAAGGTCAGATATTCTCGCAATGATACGGGGATGCCGGTCTTCCGAAGGTTTTCGAAGAAGGGCAGAAACATCCGTCAGGCCACCAGTCGTACCAGGATCAGTGACAAGACCAGTCCAACCAGAGCAAAGGCGATCCCGTAACCGGCAGCATATTGCGCCATGTCGGCACCGCTTCCCTTCCGTTTGCGGGCAGTCAGGGCACCCAGAACCGCCCCCAAGATCGCCATTCCAAATACCACTAACATGCGCCGTTACCCATTTGTGTTGCTGGCGGTCCTCTGGGCGATTTCCTGTGTCACCGAGTGCACCACCACGTCCGAGCCGAACCCGTAACGCGCCCATCCGATACTGTCCACCCTGACCGCGCGTGCCTGATCGGTTCGCCCGGCCTGACGCAGCGCTTCGGATTTTAACAGCATAAGCGTCGCCAGAAGCGCAGCATTTTCGGCGCGCATCATTACGTCTATAGCTTGGTCGAGTTCGGGCAAAGCGTCCGGGCCTTTACCATTCGCCAGCGCAAAAGCGGTTGTCTGGGCGGTGATGTGGGCGCGGTGCACTTCAGTTCCTGGTGTTGCGTCCAGATATTGCAACGCAATCTGGTACTCGCGCTGTGCCGCCGCGGGGTCGTCAAATTGCTTCATGCGCCCCATTAGATAGTGGGGATAGGCGCGGCGGTGATCGGTCCAACCTTGTTCCTGCCCGATCCGCGCGGCCTCTTGCGCGGAACGCAGCCGCCGGGCGTCCGTTGCGCTGGGGCCCAATGCTCGCTCGACCACATTGATCCACGCGCGGGGTGTTTCCGAGACGGGTTGAGGGGGAATTCTTTCACCACGCGGGTTCAGGCGCCTGAGCACGCCGGGTACAGCCTGCGCAACCTGTTCCTGAGTCATACCGGTGCGCAGTTCGGGCGCATAGGCCGTGCGCAGGATCAGCATGTCAAAACCGGTGAGAACGGTGTGAAAATTATCGTCGTTAAACACCGAATCCGGAAGGTGATACAGGTCGTTTAATGGGCCAAGGGCCTGAGCCAGTTCCTCGTGTAGGCAGTCGCGGATTTCCTGAGGGCTGGCATCATATGGGATGAAAATACCCAAGCGTTCGCGGCTGCGCAGTTCGGTCCAGCTGCTTTTGCGTTTGCGGCGGTCGCGGCGATACTCTTCCAAGCTTGATGAATTAGGTACGACGAAACAGGCCGCCTGAGGCAGAACGCGGTGAATTTGCTTCTGGCTGACGGCCTCGATCGTGATATTGGCCTGGCCTTCCGTGATTTGGTGAATATCAATCCCGGCTTCGCTCCGAATGCGCCCCAGCACGCGGGTTAGGTCCGTCAGCATCGAACGCGTCGGTGTGCCAGTCAGGCGAACGGTGATCGGTCCTTCGAACCGGGTGAACACCGGCAGTGGCGCACCGCTTTCCAGTGCGAAATGAAGGGCCAAAAAGTCAGCTGCGATGTTTTCATTCGAGCGGGCAGGGGGCAACGGGCGGGCGGCTGCGAAGGATTTGGCCGGAGGCAAAGAGGCTTCGACGACCTGTACGCGCGTCGGCTGATCGTCAGGGCCAACACCGGCGCATCCCGCCAGGATCGTCAACAGACCGAGTACCCCTAATCGCCTCATGGGCGCTGATACCGGATAAAGGGCGTCTGTTTACCGATGCGGTCGTATAGTTTGCGTGCAGTGTGGTTGAAGTCCTGAGTCAGCCAATAGACCGACGGTGCACCCTGTCGATCCGCCTCGGTATAGACTGCCTCGATCAATGCACGGCCAACGCCTTTTCCACGAATTTCGGGACGGGCAAAGAGGTCCTGAAGGTAGCAGGTATTTTCGACCTTCCAGGCATGACGGTGAAACAGGTAGTGGGTCAGCCCGACAAGTTCCCCGTCGGCCTCGGCCACAAAGCACGAGAAGTCTTGCGGGTCATCACCCAGCAAACGCGTGAAGGTCGTGTCGTAGACGGCGTCCGGTACGATGGTTTCATAGAAGGCCAGATAGTCACGCCACATCTGGGACCATTCGATACGGTCGTCGGGGCGCAAAGGGCGGATCGACAGATCGTCGGTCAAAGCGGGCGTCCTTTCCTGCAGGGCAGTCGGGCGCCGAGCGATGGCAAGCCCTGATTTCGGTTATGCTGCCATCCGGCCCGCCCGGACGCAACCGGTCTTCACCGTATAGTCACCCGGACAGGCAACTTTCAGCGCTTACTGCGCGCCATAAAGGCAAGGCGTTCGAACAAGTGCACATCCTGTTCGTTCTTCAGCAGCGCCCCATGCAGCTTGGGCAGGGCGTTGACACCATCGCGCTTGAGATCTTCTGCGGTCAGATCTTCGGCCAGCAAAAGCTTCAGCCAGTCCAGAACCTCGGAGGTCGAGGGCTTTTTCTTCAACCCTTGCGTCTCGCGGATTTCGTAGAACTGGGTCAGGGCGGTCGTCAGCAACGCGTCTTTAATGCCGGGGTGGTGCACCTCGACGATCCGGCGCATGGTCGCATCGTCCGGGAAACGGATATAGTGGAAGAAACAACGCCGTAAAAATGCGTCAGGCAATTCTTTTTCGTTGTTCGAGGTGATGATCACAATCGGACGGTGTTTGGTCCGGATCGTCTCACCAGTCTCATAAACATAGAACTCCATCTTATCGAGTTCCTGCAGCAGGTCGTTGGGAAACTCGATGTCGGCCTTGTCGATTTCGTCGATCAGCAGAACAACCTTTTCGTCCGCTTCGAACGCCTGCCACAGTTTGCCCTTGCGGATGTAGTTGGACACGTCATGTACGCGCTCGTCGCCCAACTGGCTGTCTCGCAACCGGCTGACCGCGTCATATTCATACAGGCCTTGCTGCGCGCGGGTGGTGGATTTCACATTCCACTCGATCATCTTCAAACCCAGCGCTCCGGCCACCTGTTTGGCTAGTTCGGTCTTGCCGGTGCCAGGCTCGCCTTTGACCAGAAGAGGGCGTTCCAGCGTGACAGCGGCGTTCACAGCGATGGTCAGGTCGTCGGTGGCAACGTATTCTGCCGTGCCTTGAAAACGTGCGGTCATAGGGCCCTCATGTGGATTCGTGCCCAGTCGGGCGCGGTTGCCATCCGAGTTACAGAGCGGCTGTATGATTTTCAAGGTAAGTCGCTGCGTCTCCTTGAGTTGAAAACCTCAATAACTACAGGCCGTTCTGATTGATTCGCTAAGCTCGCTCGAGCGAAGTTTCTGAGATTGCCTCAAAAATGCCCGGCTGTTTCCACAGATTATCAAGGATTTGTTGTTACAAGTCTCATATTTAGACTGAGCGAGTTGACGACGCGGCGGGGCACAGTTTGCATAGTGACATTCCCTGCGTCGTCGGATAAACGCTCCGAAGAAAGGGGAGCCAAATGTCAGGTAATACAACAGCGACCGACGTTTCTGGCCATACCGAGGGAGCAAATATGAAGCAGGAAGTTTTCCTGCCGGACGATTACCGTCCGGCTGAAGATGAACCTTTCATGAATGAACGCCAGCTTGAGTATTTTCGTCGCAAGCTGCTGGATTGGAAAAACGAACTTTTGGCGGGCAGCCGCGATACGATCGAAGGGTTGCAGGACAACACCCGGAACATCCCTGATGTCGCTGACCGCGCAAGCGAAGAAACCGATCGCGCGCTGGAGCTGCGCACGCGGGACCGTCAGCGCAAACTGGTCGCCAAGATCGACTCGGCCCTGCGCCGGATCGAAGAAGGCGAGTACGGATATTGCGAGAAGACGGGCGATCCGATCTCGCTGAAACGCTTGGACGCACGCCCGATTGCAACCATGACGCTTGAGGCGCAGGAGCGCCACGAGCGACGCGAAAAGGTCCACCGCGACGATTGATCGCTGGAACTTTGCAAGAAACATGAATGCCGGGGCCTGTCGCTCCGGCATTTTTGCTTTAAGCCGGGCACATGAATATCGATGGCTTGAAATTTTGCGTAATCGGAGCGGGCATTGGCGGACTCTCGGCCGCTCTTGCACTGCGCTTGCACGGAGCCCAGGTTGTGGTGCTGGAACAGGCGCCCGAGCTGACCGAGGTTGGTGCCGGGTTGCAGATAAGCACCAACGGTATGGTGGTTTTGCGCGCTTTGGGGGTGGTCGGAGATCCGCCTGCGAGTGGGCAAAGGTCTTATGGCACAGTCTTGCGGGACTACCGAAAAGGTCGGATTATTAGTCAGCTGCCGGCGCCAGAGGTCGGGCCAACCTATTACTATCACAGGGCGGACTTGCTGGATCTGCTGCGCAAGGCGGCGGATCGAGCGGGTGTTGAAATCCGATTGGGCACGAAGGTGGCAAGGGTGCAAATGCACTCCTCTGAAGCCGAGGTCATATTGGATGATGGCGAAACGCTTCGGGTCGAATGTGCCATTGCCGCCGATGGCGGGCGCAGCGCGCTCCGTCCTATCGTGAACGGCGAGGAATCGCCTGAATTCACGCACCAGATCGCCTGGCGGGCCACGATCCCTTGGCAGGACAAAGTAGATCGGGTGCGCGCAACTTTGACTATGGGGCCGGGAAGGCATGTGGTCACATACCCTTTGCGCAACCAGAAACTGATGAATATCGTGGCCATCGAAGAGCGCTCGGACTGGCACGAAGAAGGGTGGCAACTGAAAGGTGACCCCGACGAACTGCGGGCCCGCTTTGCCGATTTCGGCGGTCCAGTCGCGAATATATTGTCCGAGGTAAAGGACACGTTCCTTTGGGCGCTGTTCCTACGTCCAGTCGCTAAGAATTGGCAAAACGGGAGATTGGCCCTGCTGGGAGATGCAGCGCATCCAACCCTGCCTTTCATGGCACAGGGTGCGTGTCTTGCGCTCGAAGACGCCTGGGTCTTGGCGCGGGCGTTTCAGGAGCAGTCCGGAATAACCTCCGCGCTGGCAGAATATGAATCAGTGCGAAGCCCCCGGGCGCGTCAGGTTGTTGCTGCTGCTTCCGCGAATGCGCGCAATTTCCATTTGCGTGGCCCGGTCCGGTTGGCGGCTCAGTGCGCGCTGACCGCCCTCGGCCCGCGCCTGGCACGTCGGTATGACTGGATATACAGTCACGATGTGACGGCCTGGTTGTAGGTCAGATATCCATTTCGACCCAGACCGGCACGTGATCCGATGGTTTTTCGTGTCCACGAACTTCGGCGTCAATCTGGCAGTCTTGCATCAAATCAGCGGCTTGAGGCGTCAGCAGGAAATGGTCGATACGGATGCCATCGTTCTTGTTCCATGCACCAGCTTGGTAATCCCAGAACGAATAGTGGCCGGCGCTTTGGGTTCGGGCTCGAAACGCTTCGGTAAAGCCCAGGTTCATGATTTTGCGAAATGCCGCGCGGCTTTCCGGCCGAAACAGGGCGTCTTCACGCCAGGCATCGGGGCGGGTAGCGTCCTCGGCCTGTGGGATAATGTTGTAATCGCCAGCCATCAGGGCGGGCTCCTCAGTGGCCAGAAGAGCGCGAGCCCGATCATAGAGCCGCTCCATCCACGCCAGTTTATAGTCGTATTTTGGACCCGGAGTGGGGTTTCCGTTGGGCAAATATAATCCGCAGATACGCAGTGCTTTCTTGCCTACGACCGTCGCCTCGATCCACCGCGCCTGCTCGTCTTCGTCATCACCGGGTAACCCGCGCGTGACGTCCTCGAGCGGTAATTTCGACAAGATCGCCACGCCGTTAAAGCTTTTCTGGCCGTGCGTTTCCACGTTATAGCCGCGCTCTTCGAAAATCTCGCGGGGAAAGTTCTCGTCGATCGACTTGATCTCTTGCAGAAGAACCACGTCCGGCTGTGCGTCGTCCAGCCAACGTGGCAGGGCCTCTGCCCGCGCTTTGATGCCGTTGATGTTGAATGTAGCGATTTTCATGCGCGATCCTCCGGCTGGCTGCCAGTTGATCTATCCCTCAACCACGCGGGCAGGGCAAGGTCACATTGAAAATGATGTCCCGCAGCCGCAGGAAGAGGTTGCGTTGGGATTCTCGATCACAAACCGCGCACCGATCAGTTCTTGTGTGAAGTCGATCACCGCGTTTTCCAGAAAAGGCAGCGAAACCGAGTCGACAATCACCTTTTGCCCATTGCCTTCCAGCACAAGGTCGTCGTCTTTTGGTTCGTCTAGCGCAATTTCATATTGAAAACCGGAACATCCGCCGCCTTCCACTGCGACGCGCAGGGCCTGACCCTGATCCGCTGCACCAATTTCGGCGAGGCGTTCAAAGGCGCGTTCGGTGACTGTGGGGGGCAGATTCATGCCAAACTCCAAAGGTTTATTTCCTTTACTCATTACAATATAGAAATTGCAAGGACAGGCGACAAGGACAAGGCCTTTGGACAGAGCGGGATTTGCCTCGGACCCAGGCCGCGCCAGAGGGCGGCTTGTACCAGAGGAGGAAAGCAGTTTTCGGTCATGCTTTCAGCGCGACCGGGATCGGATCATTCATGCCAGCGCGTTTCGACGGCTCAAGCACAAGACGCAGGTTTTTGTTGAGCATGAGGGTGACAGCTATCGCACGCGTTTGACCCATTCCATCGAAGTGGCCCAGGTGGCGCGCACGATTGCCGGGGCTTTGCGGCTGAACCCTGAATTGACAGAGGCTGTCGCGCTGGCCCACGACCTTGGGCACACCCCATTCGGTCATACGGGTGAAGACGCGTTACATGCGTTGATGGAGCCTTACGGCGGATTTGACCACAACGCGCAAGCCATTCGGATTGTTACGAAGCTCGAGCGTCATTACGCTGATTTCGATGGCTGTAACCTGACGTGGGAATGCCTTGAAGGTATTGCAAAACACAACGGCCCGGTGCTGGGCGCGCTGCCGTGGGCGCTGGCCGAGTGCAATGACCGCTTTGATCTGGAATTGCACACCCATGCCAGCGCCGAGGCTCAAGTAGCGGCGTTGTCTGACGATATTGCCTACAACAACCATGATCTGTTCGACGGGTTGCGGGCCGGGTTGTTTGATGACGAGGATATTCGACAGCTTCCGATCGTTGATGCGTGCTTTGCCGAAGTGGATGCCAAATATCCCGGGCTCGACGCCTATCGTCGCCGGCACGAGGCGTTGCGTCGGGTTTTTGGCGTGATGGTTTCTGACGTGATCGACACATCGAGCAAACTGATCGCTGCCTCAGGTTCGCGTTCGGTCGAGGATGTCCGCCTTTTGGGGTATCCGGTCATTCAGTTCTCGGATGACCTTTGGGGGAAACTGAAACAGATCCGCGCATTCCTGTTCAACCGCATGTACCGCGCCCCCAGCGTGATGGAGGTGCGTTCCAAGGTCAGCAAAGTGGTGGAAGAGTTGTTTCCGATCTATCTCAACGACCCGAAGCAGATGCCCAAGCACTGGCATGACGATATAGAGGCTGCAAGTGACGAGACCGCACTGGCGCGCATCGCATCGGATTATATTGCTGGTATGACCGACCGGTTCGCCTTGCAGGATCACGCGCGACTTACTGGCAGCTGATTATTCAATGCCGATGTAAGCCAGCGCCCAGACTTGCTGACCGGATTGTATTTGTGCCAGGTCCGCGTCGTCGGTTGGTGGGAAGACAATCATCGTAGGGCCATAACCGCCAATTCCCATCGGTGCGCCATCCGCGTGCGTAGCGACAATCGGTTGATGTGCAGCGATGCTGTCCCATGGAATTTCCGATTGATAACCATCCATTGCCATAGGTTTGGCGGTTTTCCCTTCCGCTCCGACCAAGATCATTACTTCCGATAAGCGCGGCCCGGAAAACGCAATGTCACGTTGGTTGCCTTCGGGACCGTAAGTGATTGTGATTTCGGTTTGTTCCAACCCGTCGAGCATCGCCGCATCAAGGCCTGCTGCTCCATCGTGCTGCACCTCGAGATACCCTAGAAGTCCGCCATCGTTTTCCCCACGCGCGGGCAGGTTGGTCTCTGACACGGCTCCCCCCAGCGTTAGTAATACGTGGCCTTGTGGCTCGGGCATCTCGGCCCACGCTTGCAGAGAAGTTAACAGAAGCAGGGCAAGGGGCAGGGCAGGGCGCATGGATCGGTCTCCGTTTCCTGAAATATCGCTGACACTAGCGGGCTTTGTCGGTAAACCAAGCCCAAAATGCTCGCTTCCATTGACCTTGTCGCTTTGCGTGGTAAACCGCCGGGCAAGCAAAAGGACATCCGAAATGAACCTGTTTTCCGAGATCCGCGGCCTCGTACTGGACGCGCTGGCGCAGATGCAGTCCGAAGGCGCGCTGCCTGAGGGGCTGAGCTTTGACAACGTGGCGGTCGAACCTCCGCGCGATGCGGCGCATGGGGACATGGCGACCAACGCCGCAATGGTGTTGGCGAAACCGGCCAAGATGAAGCCGCGCGACATTGCGGATGTACTGGCTAATAAGCTGGCAGATGATCATCGCGTAACCAGCGCCGAAGTTGCCGGGCCGGGCTTTCTGAACCTGCGGTTGGCGCCGTCGGTTTGGCAAGGTGTTCTGGCGGCTGTGCTTGAGCAGGGCACCGACTATGGCCGCTCGACCATGGGGCATGGCCAGAAAGTGAATGTCGAATATGTGTCGGCCAACCCCACAGGCCCGCTGCATGTGGGTCATACGCGCGGTGCGGTGTTCGGTGATGCGCTTGCCAGCCTGCTGGCCTATTCCGGCCATGACGTGACTCGTGAATACTACATCAACGATGGCGGTGCACAGGTCGACGTTCTTGCTCGGTCCGCCTACGAGCGGTATCGCGAAGCCAACGGTCTGAGCCCCGAGATCGCCGAAGGTCTGTATCCCGGCGACTATCTGATCCCGATCGGTGAGGCGCTGAAAGAGAAATACGGGGACAGCCTGATCGACAAGCCGGAAAGCGAATGGCTGGACGATCTGCGTGAGTTCTCGACTGACGCGATGATGGATTTGATCCGCGCCGACCTGAAAGCGTTGGGCGTCGAGATGGATGTGTTCTTCTCGGAAAAATCGCTTTACGGCACAGGCCGCATCGAAGCCGCGCTGCAATCCCTGACCGACAAGGGCCTGATCTACGAAGGCGTTCTGGAACCGCCCAAGGGCAAAAAGCCCGAGGATTGGGAACCGCGCGAGCAGACTTTGTTCAAATCCACCGAGCACGGTGACGATGTGGATCGACCCGTCAAGAAATCCGACGGCAGCTGGACCTACTTCGCCCCGGATATCGCCTATCACTATGACAAGGTGAGTCGTGGTTTTGACGCGCTGATCGACGTGTTCGGCGCGGATCACGGTGGCTACGTCAAGCGGATGAAGGCCGCGGTTTCAGCGCTGTCCGATGGCAAGGTGCCACTGGATATCAAGCTGACGCAGCTGGTGAAGCTGTGGAAGAATGGCGAGCCGTTCAAGATGTCCAAACGGGCAGGAAACTTTGTCACCCTGCGCGATGTGGTTGATCAGGTTGGGCCGGACGTGACCCGTTTTGTTATGCTGACACGCAAGAACGACGCACCGCTGGATTTCGATTTCGACAAGGTGTTGGAACAGAGCCGCGAGAACCCTGTGTTCTACGTGCAATACGCCCACGCCCGTGTCATGAGCGTGCTGCGCCGCGCCGCTGAGGCGGGGATTGATGCCCAGGATGGAACTCTGAAAGCTGCCGATTTGGGTAAGATCGACCACGCGTCCGAGCTGACAGTCGCCAAAAAGCTGGCTGAGTGGCCGCGTCTGGTGGAGATCGCTGCGCGCACTAATGAACCGCACCGTGTTGCCTTCTATCTCTATGAACTCGCTGGAGATTTCCACGCGTTGTGGAATAAAGGTAATGATGAAACCTCGCTGCGCTTCATCCAGGATGG
Source organism: Ruegeria sp. HKCCD7181 (assembly GCF_057221055.1). Lineage (NCBI taxonomy): Bacteria > Pseudomonadati > Pseudomonadota > Alphaproteobacteria > Rhodobacterales > Roseobacteraceae > Ruegeria > Ruegeria sp. HKCCD7181. Next base: position 470,419 of record NZ_JBWVBC010000003.1, read on the forward strand.
CGATGCAGCCACAAGTCAGTCAAAAATCGCCTTGGCCCGGGCCGTTTCTGTTGTGATTTCAGCGGGCTTGGGTATTCTTGGCGTTACTCCGGCGCAGGAGATGCGGTAACCAATACCGCCCGAACCGCCGGTCCGAGGCAGACAAGAAATGACCCGCGCGCCACATTTTAAGGCGCAATCGGGCGGTGAGGCGGATATGGCGAGTTACGATTACTCGGGGCAAGCAAGCCCCGAGCAGATGCATTACACGAATCAAACACATCCTCAGGATGCGTATGATTACCCGGATGATATGCACGACTACGATGGCGCACCGCGCGCCGGCGCCGGTCTGGGACGTATGATCAATATGTTCGGGGCCGTCGCATCTTTGGCGCTGGTCGCAGGCATAGGTGTCTGGGGATACAAACTGGTCATGCGCGATGTCAGCGGTGTGCCGGTTGTTCGTGCTGTCGAGGGTCCGATGCGCATCCAACCGGAAAACCCAGGCGGTACGCCTGCCGATCACCAAGGGCTGGCCGTCAACACAGTGGCCGCAGTGGGATCAGCTGCAGCACCGGCGGATCGCTTGATTCTGGCGCCGCGCCCGGTATCGCTGACGGACGAAGACACCCCGATGAGCGCGTTGCAACCCACACCGGCGGTTCACGTTGTCGAGGAAGAAGTCACAGACCAGCAGGCCTCCAAACTCCGGCAAGGCGCCGTCGACTCGCTGGTTGCGGAATTGGCGGGCGAGGCTGCCGACACTGCCCAACCGTCAGAGCAGGGCGTGCAATTGGCTTCACTGGTCACCCCGGAAGAAGAACCAGCAATTGACCCGGTGGATTTCGCGGCCCAGCAACCTGATCCGGCCCTGGCCGCGCTGCCGGGTGTTCGTCGTTCCTTGCGGCCGCAGAACAGACCAGCCCGGGCAACACCCAGTGGTATTTCAACAAACAGCGGAACCGAAGCCGCGATCAACGCTGCTGTCAAAGCGGCCGTGGGATTGGACGTAGACCCCAATACTCTGACCAAGGGCACCCGGCTGGCGCAGCTGGGCGCGTATGAGAGTGTCGACGTCGCGCAGACGGAATGGGCGCGAATTAGCGGTCGTTTTGGCGAGTATATGGATGGAAAACAGCGAGTTATCCAGAAAACTTCAAGTGGCGGGCGCACCTTTTACCGTCTGCGCGTCCTCGGCTTTGAGGATGTTAGCGACTCGCGTCAATTCTGCGCTGCGCTGGTCGCTCAAGGCGCGGACTGCATTCCGGTCGCCGCACGGTGAGTTTTGGAGCAACCATTACCGACGCTGAAGGGTTTCGACTAACACCCGACGAGAAATCCCTGTTTCGACAGATGAACCCATTCGGGTTCATCCTGTTTGCAAGGAATATTGAAAGCGCCGATCAGGTTCGTGCGCTTTGCGACGATTTTCGCGAGTCGGTTGGGCGAAACTGCCCGATCACGATCGATCAGGAAGGCGGCCGCGTACAGCGTCTTCGGGCTCCTATGGCCCGCGAATGGCTGCCGCCGCTTGATCATTCGGACCGTGCCGGTGACGAGGTCGAGCGCGCGATGTATCTGCGGTACCGTTTGATTGCTAATGAACTGTTTTCGCTCGGGATAGACAGCAACTGTGCCCCCATGGTCGACCTTGCCCGAGAATCGACGCATCCGTTTCTGAAGAACCGGTGTTATGGCTCTGAACCGGCTACAATTTCCCGGATTGGGCGGGCAGTTGCGAAAGGCCATCTGGATGGCGGGGTTTTACCGGTTGTGAAACACATGCCGGGACATGGATTGGCGACTTTGGACAGTCATTACGACCTTCCGCATGTGGATTTGCCGCTGGAGGAGTTGGAGCACCGCGATTTTGCCCCGTTTCGGGCTCTGAATGATCTGCCGATGGGGATGACGGCGCATCTGGTCTATGATTTGATCGATGCGCAACCGGCGACGATATCGGCGAAGATGATTGGTTTGATCCGCGAAAACATTGGTTTTGATGGTCTGATCATGACCGACGACATCTCGATGAAGGCGCTCAGTGGTACGCCGTCTGACATCGCGCAGCAGGCGTTGAACGCTGGCTGTGACGTGGTTTTGCACTGCAACGGTTTATTTGAGGCGCGAGCTGATGTTCTTGAGGCTGCGGGGCAGATGTCCGAGGCAGCGCAAATCCGCGCGGATCGAGCCCTTGCAATGCGCCATCCGCCGCAGGAACTTGACATCCCTGCCGTCGAGGCTGAACTATCTCGCCTAATGGGCGGGCAGGTGTATGAACGATAATCTTTTCAGCGAAGACCCGGTCTCGGTCGCGGATCGGCTCGCTGCCGAGGCGCTGATTGTTGACGTCGACGGGTTTGAAGGCCCTCTGGATGTACTGCTGACCTTGTCGCGGACGCAGAAGGTTGATCTTCGGAAAATCTCGGTTCTGGCGCTGGCCCAGCAATATTTGGCCTTCGTCGAAAAGGCGCGGGCCTTGCGGATCGAGCTGGCGGCGGACTATCTGGTGATGGCAGCCTGGCTTGCGTTCCTGAAATCCCGCCTGCTGCTTCCCCCGGACCCCGATGATGACGGCCCGTCTGGTGAGGAACTGGCTGCACACCTGGCGTTCCAGCTGGAGCGCCTTCAGGCCATGCGCGACTCTGCCGCTCGATTGATGGCACGTGATCAGCTGGGTCGTGATTTCTTTAAACGCGGGCAGGGTGAGGATATCACCCGCATCCGCACCGTAACCTATTCTGCCACGTTGCTGGACCTGATGCAGGGCTACGCACGTATCCGAACCCGGGATGAATTTCGTCCATTCGTTATGGATCGCGATGCCGTGTTCACGATGGAGCAAGCGCTTGAACGCATGCGTCCTCTGATCGGTTTTGCAGGCACATGGACCGATATGGAGACCTATCTTCCCGATGGCTGGGACGCAGATCCGGTGCGTAAGCGATCTGCAACGGCAGCTACTTTTGCGGCCTCGCTGGAATTGGTGAAAGAAGGACACATGGAGATCAAGCAGAGCGAAACCTTTGCCCCGATTCATCTGCGCAAAAGGACCGAGAATCGTGACTGACGCCCCCCAAGAAGACGACACCGGCACCCTGTTTGAGGCGCCTCCGCTGGCCGAGCAGGAACGGATGGTTGAAGCGGTGTTGTTCGCCAGCGCCGAGCCTGTGACTGTTTCGGACTTGGAAGCCCGCATGCCTCATGGCAGCAACGCAGCACAAGCGGTTGAAATGCTTCAGAAACGTTATGAAGGGCGCGGCGTCCGTTTGGTGCAGGTTGGTGAGGCCTGGGCTATCCGTACCGCCCCTGATCTGGGCTTCCTAATGCAAAAAGAAACGGTCGAAACGCGCAAGCTGAGCCGGGCCGCAATCGAAACTTTAGCCATCGTCGCCTATCATCAACCCTGTACGCGAGCCGAAATTGAAGAGATTCGTGGTGTGTCTGTCTCGCGCGGTACGATCGATCAACTGCTTGAGATGGAGTGGATCAGACTGGGTCGCCGCCGTATGACACCGGGCCGACCCGTCACCTTTGTCGTGACACCACAATTTTTGGACCATTTCGGTTTGGAGAATGCCCGAGATCTGCCCGGTCTCAAGGAATTGCGCGCAGCCGGCCTTCTGGAAAACCGTCCACCGCCCGGTGCTGTGCCTTTAGGAGGCGAGCGTGAAGACGATCTTGATGAAGATCAGTCAGAGTTGTTCGAGGAAGAGTGATCGGCGCGCCCTTTTATTGCCGCGCAGATCGTCTACCTTGAAGATCGGAACACGGAGAGAGCAATGAACGCCAATCGGATCATCGACATGATCGTGCGTCAGGTGATGCGCCGTCTTGTGACTCGCGGGGTCGACAAAGGGCTGAATATGGCAAGCGGGGTAGGTCGCAAGCCTGAGTCCGGTCAGAATTCATCGCGTGATCCCGAAGGCGCGCGCCACATGCAGGATAAAACCGTCCGGCAAGGGCAGAACATGAAACATGCCCAGCGGATGACGCGTCAAATGCGACGCTTCATGAAATTCTGAATCCTAACTTACTGCCTTGAAATGTTTTGATAGTTTCAGGCCTTGCCCCTGGTAATTCGAGGCAATACCTGCCCCATAAAGCTGCGTGGGCATCTCGGCCATCTTCTCATAAACCAGACGTCCAACGACCTGTCCGTGCTCCAGCACAAAAGGCGCCTCATGGCATCGCACCTCCAAGACACCTCGTGAACCTGCTCCGCCTGCGGCTGCATGACCAAAGCCAGGATCGAAGAAGCCTGCATAATGCACCCGGAATTCGCCCACCATGGCCAGATAGGGGGCCATCTCGGCGGCATACATTGGCGGGATGTGCACCGCTTCTCGGCTGACGAGAATATAGAACGCACCGGGATCAAGTATGATGCGACCGTCCGTGGTACGCACTTCTTCCCAGTAATCCTGCGGATCATAGCCACCAATGCGGTCCAGATCGATCACGCCGGTATGGGGTTTGGCGCGGAATCCGACCAGATCAGTGTCCGGCAGCTGAAGATCGACCGAAAACCCCAGCCCGTCTTGAATAACTGCAGGGCCATCAACCAGAGGGGACGCGCTGTGCAGTTTGGTCAGTTCGGTGTCACTCAGTACTGCCTGACCTTGTCGGAAGCGGATTTGGTTAAGGCGCATTCCCGGACGTACCAGAACTGAAAATGAACGCGGACAAATCTCGGCATAGAGTGGGCCGGAATAGCCCGCAGGAACGCGGTCGAACTCGGTGCCTCCATCAGTGACCGTGCGGGTCAGTAGGTCCAGCCGCCCGGTCGAACTTTTGGCATTGGCCACAGCAGTCATGTCTTGAGACAGCGCCAGGGATTCCATCAGGGGCACCAGATAGACGCAGCCTTTCTCAAGCACGGCGCCGTCGGTGATGTCGATGCGGTGCATCTCAAATTCGGCCAGACGATCCGCAACGGTGCGACCTTCACCAGCAAGGAAAGAGGCACGCACACGGTAAGCGACTGTTCCTAAACGCAGATCAAGGCTGGCTGGCTGAATTTGCGCCGAAAGGACATCCGGACTGGCCGCGATCTCACCCCGTGTGATCATCGCCTCGATCTGTTGGTTTGGGCATACGCCTGTCATTCCGATCCCCCCTGGTGCCAGAGCGGGATCTGGCCTGTCTGCCATAAACGTCGGTGTGATTTGGTCGGGCTAGCAGGACTCGAACCTGCGACCTTCCGTCCCCCAGACGGACGCGCTACCAGGCTGCGCCATAGCCCGACGTTGAGGTGTTCATAAAGACTTTCCCGGCAGGGGCAAGAGGAAATCATCGCCTTTTATTCTTATCCCACCGGTTGGGTTTCAACCCGGTCCAGCCAGGCACGCAGGTCTTTGGCTATGGGTGCGATCCGGCGCAGAACCTGCGGATCGAAATCCTCGACCTGCCAGGTCAGCGAAGCGATTCCACCCAACAATGGAGCCGTATCCAGATCGTTCTGACCAGACGGCTCGGTCAGAGAAACAGGGGCCTCGGGGGGCGTGGAAACCTGTCCGTTGGCAGCAGCAGCCGGTGTTGTCAGGTCCATACCGAACTGCCTGTCTTCTTCTGGGGTGGGCTTAGCAGTGAAAGGTACGACAGTGCTTTCCTCAGAGGCTTCGGCTTGTGGAATAGGGCTCTCAACCACCGAGCTTTTCGCCTGCTGAGACTCGTCGTCCAGAGGAGGGGAGAGTGCGGCCACATTGGCCACGCCCTTTTCCCGTAGAATGCGTTGGACACCCTTTATCGTGATGCCGTCATCGTGAAGCAACTTCTTGATGCCGCCCAGCAGGCGCATGTCATTGGGGCGATAGTACCGGCGCCCTCCGGCGCGTTTGACCGGTTTCACCTGCGTAAATCGACTTTCCCAAAAGCGTAGCACATGGGCCTGAACACCCAGCCAATCCGCAACTTCACTGATGGTGCGAAAGGCGTCGGGGGACTTGCTCATTTTTGCTGGCCTCGGGGTTTACTTGCGGTTCCCAGCGGCGACGCGATCCTTCATCAGGTGCGACGGGCGGAATGTCAGAACGCGGCGGGGTTTAATCGGCACTTCTTCACCGGTTTTGGGGTTGCGACCTATGCGGGCAGTTTTGTCCCGTACGCTGAACGTCCCGAAAGACGAGATCTTGACCTGTTCGCCGCGCACCAGCGCATCCGACATGTGGTTCAGAACGCTTTCGACCAGTTGCGCACTTTCATTGCGTGAAAGGCCAACCTCACGAAAGACGGCCTCGCTCAGATCCATTCGGGTCAGTGTTTTGTCGCCCATGCTTTTTCCCCTGTTGATAGGAGAGCATATGGCGATGGGAAATTCACTGTCAATATCAATGAATTGCAGGAGGCTCTGTAAGCCGGATTGTGCCAGTTACCAGCGCAGGGCAACCGCGCCCCATGCCAGACCCCCGCCGATGGCTTCGGTCACGATCAAATCACCTTGCTTGATCTGGCCGCGTTCCTTGCCCACAGACAGTGCCAGAGGAATGGATGCAGCGGATGTATTTCCGTGGTCCTGTACCGTAACCACGACCCGTTCCATCGGCAGACCCATTTTCTTGGCTGTGCCCTGAATAATGCGGATATTGGCCTGATGCGGGACAATCCAATCAACTTCTTCGCTGCTGAGCCCGGCCCGTTCCAACGCGGTTTCTGCAGTTTTCGTAAGTTTTTCAACAGCATGGCGGAAGACTTGATTGCCTTGCATCCGCAAATGCCCGGTGGACTGGGTCGAAACGCCCCCGTCTACGTACAACAAGTCCTTGTAGCGGCCATCTGAATGCAGGTCAGTCGCCAGAATTCCACGATCCGATGGGGAACCTTGCCCGTCTTGCTCTTCCAGCACCAGAGCGCCTGCGCCATCGCCGAAAAGCACACAGGTCGAACGATCAGTCCAGTCCATGATTCGCGAAAAGGTTTCCGCCCCAATAACCAGAACTCTTTTGGCCTGACCGGACAGGATCAAGGCGTTGGCATTGCTGAGTGCGAAAACGAATCCGGCGCAAACAGCCTGAACATCAAAAGCGAATCCGTTTGTCATGCCCAGCCGGGCCTGAACCATGGTTGCAGCAGAAGGAAAGGTCAGATCTGCCGTCGAGGTTGCAAGAATGATCGCGTCTATGTCGCTCGCTTCAAGGCCTGCATCAGCAAGAGCTGCCTCAGCCGCACGTGTCGCCAAATCCGAGGTCGTCTCGTCATCGGCGGCAAAATGGCGGCGTTCGATCCCGGATCGGGTGCGAATCCATTCGTCTGATGTGTCCAGTGTCTTTTCAAACTCGGCATTCGGTACGACACGTACCGGTAGATAATGCCCGACACCTACGACAACTGAGCGGCCTGCCATGCTGGGGTACTGCCTTTTTTGTTATTATTCTGTCTGCGACGCAGAATGCGCGGCATCTTGTTCAAGCTCGGCTGTGGATGCAACCCGTGCGGCCAACTTTTCTGAAAATCCGGATTCCGCGAGTGTAAAGGCCAGCTTTACCGCCGCTGAAACGCCCGTGGCGTCAGCCCCGCCATGGGATTTGATAACTGTTCCGTTGAGGCCCAGAAACACTCCGCCATTGACGCGTCTTGGATCGATGCGCTTCTTCAGGCGGTTCAGAGAGGTGATAGCCAGGATCGAAGCCAGGCGCGACAGCGGAGAATACTTGAATGCCTGACGCAGCAAATCACCGATCAGGCTGGCTGTGCCTTCGCCCGTCTTAATCGCGACATTGCCGGTAAACCCATCCGTAACAATGACATCCGCCTTGTCGCCCGGAATGTCGCTGCCTTCAACAAAACCCACAAAGTCGAAATTTGCACGTTCGGCAAAATCCGAAATCATCGCGTGAGCTTCTTTAAGTTCTGCGCGCCCCTTGTGCTCTTCAGTACCCACGTTCAGCAGGCCAATCCGAGGGCGCGTCTGCGCCATACCGTTGCGGGCATACGAGGCGCCCATCAGTGCAAACTGCAGTAAATCTTTCGCGTCGGCCCGCACATCCGCGCCCACATCCAGCATCACGTTGAACCCTTGCGGGTTGCGCGAAGGCCACAGAATCGCAATGGCAGGGCGGTTGACGCCGGACAGTTTACGCAGGCGCATCATCGACAGCGCCATCAACGCGCCAGTGTTGCCGCAGGATACGGCGCCATGAGCCTCGCCCTCACGGACCGACTCCAAGGCCGACCACATCGAGGTCTGCTTGCCATTGCGAACGACCTGGCTGGGCTTGTCCTCCATCGTGACAACATCCGGGCAATCACGAAAAACGACGCGCCCATCAAGAACGCGCCGTTTGGCAACCAGTTTTCGCAGCACATTTTCCTGACCGTGCAGGATGAACCCGATCTTCGGGTTCTTGTCCGCAGACTTGGCTATTCCCGCCACAACAACAGCGGGCCCCGAATCTCCGCCCATAGCATCAACCGAGATGACTATCCGTCCGGTTTGCGAGGGCTGATCCGTCATACCTTTGCCTGCGCTCGATAGGGCTTAGGCTGCGTCTTCGTCCAGATCGATTTCGTCGGCTTGTGCGACGACTTCGCGATCATCATAGTGGCCGCAGGATGCGCAAACGTGATGCGGGCGCTTCAGCTCGCCACAGTTCGGGCATTCGTTCGGGTTTGCAGCAACCAGAGCGTCGTGTGCGCGGCGGTTGTTGCGACGCGACTTGGAAACTTTGTTCTGTTGGACGGCCATGGTCTCAACCTTTGTCTACTAAGGGTCAGCAGATTCGCCGCCGACCGGGTTTCATTCTTCGTTTTTCACGTGGTTCGACGCGCGTTTAGGGGACGAGCCCCGCGATGTCCAACCCAAATTCCGATGAGCGCGCGAAAATACTGCGATTCTCGGCATGTTCAAGCGATTTTTCTGAGGGCCTGCTATGACAGGAAAACAGACCTATGTCACTCGTCTTTTTTTAACGAGTCGCGCAATTCTGCCAACCCAGCAAAGGGCTTTACGTCATCGTCGGTCATTGCCTGTTTACCTGGCTCAGTAAAGCCGGTCTGTCCGATCTCGGCATCGGCTTTGCGCGGATATTGAGGCAGAGCCAGCGACAGAGCCTCAGTCATGACCTGAGATGGGTCGATTTCAGAGCCCAGCGGTTCTGTTTCGTCATCATCGGTCATTTCGAACTCGGGTTCGTCCGGTTCTGCCCAATCAGCCAGAAAAACCCTGCGCACTTGGGTTTCTACCCGTGTGGTGACAGGATCCAGCGTGATCACGCAAGGTTGAATAACGGTCGCGCCCAGTTTTCCGGTCAGCACCCAATCGTGCTTGCCCTGCGCCTGCACCGTGCCGACAAAGGACAGTTTGCGAAGACCCAGCAGTCCGAGCTCCTGTTTGAGTACATCCAGAGCAGCCGCGCCAGGGCGCAAATCAAACGGTGTCGGGGTGTTTTGCTGCAGATCCGCGACGCGCAGCGGATTTGATCCGGTCATTCGAGACCCTTTCCTGTGTTGAACCAAGGCAATGGTTTCTGTAATCGGATAGAAGCCGAAAGGTGCCAAGGCAAGAGGGTGTGAATAGTGAAGGTGACAAACAAGATGAAACCAGTGTTTAAATCGCTGGCCTTTGGTGCCCTTCTGGCCGCGATGGCCTGCTCGCCAGTATTCAAGAATCACGGTTATGTGCCGACCCCCGAAGAATTGGCCGAGGTCAAAGTAGGGGTCGATAACCGTGATACCGTGCTTGAAGCTCTGGGCGCGCCAAGCTCCTCCGGCGTGTTGCAGGATTCCGGATACTATTATGTCGCATCGCGCGTACGCTATCGCGGCCCCAAACGGCCCGAGGTCGTTTCGCGCGAGTTGGTTGCCGTTAGCTTTGACCAGCGTGGTGTGGTGCGAAACATCGAGCGATTCGGGCTGGAGGACGGCTACATCATTGTTCTGGACCGGCGCGTCACGGATTCCAGTGTCGAGAACAAGAGCTTCCTGCGGCAATTGCTTGGCAATATCGGCCAGTTCAACCCGGCAAACATTCCGGGTGTCAGCAACTGATTTTGTGACGACCCTTGATGCCGTCACAAGATGGTCACACATCTTGTGCTAGGGGACGGATAGCGAAACACAGGTCGGCAACCGCGGAGGATGCGACCATGGCCAAAGCAGTTTTGTTGACCAAAGGCCGCTATCGGGCCCGTGTCGCGCAATCAGAAAAGGATATTGCTGCTGCACAGGGCCTGCGCACACAGGCCTTTAGCACCGATGGGACCGACAGCGACCGATTTGACCGGGTTTGCACTCATATCCTGATTGAAGACATGAGGGCCGGTGGCCAACTGGTGTGCTGTTTCCGAATGCTTATGATGCAGGACGGAACTAAGATCGGGGACAGCTATTCAGCGCAGTTCTACGACCTCGCCGCCCTCCAGGACTTCAAAGGGCCCATGGTGGAAATGGGGCGATTCTGTATTCATCCCGATTGGAATGATCCTGATATATTGCGGGTCGCGTGGGGAGCCATGACCACGTATGTTGATCAGAACGAAGTCGAGATGCTGTTTGGCTGTTCATCTTTCGCAGGGACTGAAACGGCCGAGTATCTGGACGCGTTTGCTGTACTCAAACATCGGCACCTCGGACCGAAACGCTGGTTACCGCGTGTCAAGGCAAACGATGTGTTCCGCTTTGCTTCGCGTCTACGGCGCAGGCCGGACGCGAAAAAAGCAATGATGAGGATGCCGCCGCTGTTGCGCACCTATCTGTCGATGGGTGGCTGGGTTAGCGATCATGCGGTTGTGGACCGGCACTTGAATACCCTGCACGTCTTCACAGGGCTCGAAATCAAGACGATTCCCCCGGCACGCAAACGTCTGCTGCGCACTATTGCCGGGTAATTGAGTATTTCCGAAAACCTGAAGCCGGGGCGTTGACGCTTTGCGCAAGCCGGTTTAGCTGGCGGGCATGGCGAGAATTCCTTTATTGCAGATGTCCGGCATTTCCCTGACCTTCGGGGGTGATCCGGTGTTTTCCGGTTTGGATCTGGTTGTCCAGCCAGGTGATCGTGTTGCTCTGGTGGGGCGCAACGGTTCGGGTAAGTCCACTTTGATGAAAGTGATGGCGGGCCTGGTCGAGGCAGACCACGGTGATATCGTGATACCTCCTGGAAAATCTGTGGGCTACATGGAGCAGGATCCGGGGATGCAGGGATTTGCCACACTTGGCGATTACGCTTCCAGCGGGTTGGAGCCGGGTGAGCTGTACAAGGTTGAACGCGCCGGAGAAGGCCTGAAATTTGATCCCTCGCGCCCGGTCGAGACGGCCTCGGGTGGGGAACGGCGGCGGGCGGCGCTGGCCAAGCTGATGGGTGAAGCGCCTGACCTGATGTTGCTGGACGAACCGACGAACCATCTGGATATCGAAGCCATCGCTTGGCTGGAACGCGAACTGGGTGCCACGCGGGCGGCATTTGTCCTGATATCGCACGACCGGGCCTTTCTGCGCGCCCTGACGCGGGCGACGCTCTGGATCGACCGGGGTGCCGTGCGGCGACAGGAACAGGGCTTTGAGGCCTTTGAGACGTGGCGCGACAAGATTTGGGAAGAAGAAGATCAGCAGCGCCACAAGTTGAACCGGCTGATCAAATCCGAGGCCCGCTGGGCCGTAGAAGGCATCAGCGCGCGGCGCAAACGCAATCAGGGACGCGTCCGAGCCCTGCAAGCGCTGCGCGCAGAGCGTACGGCACAGATCAAGCGGCAAGGATCGGCCGCCATGTCATTGGAATCCGGTCCAAAATCCGGGCGCAAGGTGATCGAAGCCAAGGGGCTGACGAAAGGTTTCGGTGAAAAACAAATCGTGCGGAACTTCGACCTGTTGGTGCAGCGCGGCGACCGGGTGGCGTTTGTCGGCCCCAACGGCGTGGGCAAAACAACTCTGCTGAAGATGCTTCTGGGTCAGGAAACGCCCGATCAAGGTGCTGTCTCATTGGGGACTAATCTTGAGGTCGCTGTATTTGACCAGACCCGTGCGCAACTAGACCTGGAAATGAGCCTTTGGGACAGTCTGACCGGCGACCCCGAGATGCGGGTCTCTGGCAAAGCCGATCAGGTGATGGTGCGGGGCCAGCCGAAACATGTGGTGGGCTATCTAAAGGAATTCCTGTTCGACGATGCGCAAGCAAGAGCGGCAGTTAAATCATTGTCTGGCGGTGAAAAAGCGCGGCTGTTATTGGCCAAGCTGATGGCTAAAACGTCAAACCTGCTGGTGCTGGATGAACCGACCAATGATCTGGACGTCGAGACTCTGGATCTGCTGCAGGAGTTGCTGGATGACTATGACGGCACAGCCCTCTTGGTCAGCCACGATCGGGATTTTCTGGACCGCGTCGCCACAACGACCATCGCGATGGAAGGTAACGGACGGGCGACCGCATACGCTGGTGGATGGTCGGATTACATCGCGCAGCGTGGCGATGTTCTTGGGAAAACAGAAGAAAAATCAAAGCCCTCGAAGCCGAAGGTAAAGCAGGAAAGTAAGCCGAAGGCAGGCCTTTCGTTTTCGGAGAAACACCGGTTGGAAAACCTCCCGGCCGAGATTTCGCGACTGGAGGCAGAGATTGCCAAGTTGGAAGAGCTAATGTCGGACCCAGAACTGTTCACGCGCGAGCCGGTCAAATTTCAGAAAGCCACCGAAGCGTTGGTCGAGCGGCAGGAAAAACTGGTCGCTTTCGAAGACGAATGGTTGATGCTCGAGGAAAAAGCCGAGGCCGAATAGTTTCGGTCTGCAAGCCGCAAAACGCGCGAGTGTATCAAGCTGCCAACATCGCCGCGTACCGAGATTTGATTCGTCAGATGGTACGTGCCGGATTTCCGACCACCGTCTGGCCTTCTTGCACGTCTTTTGTCACCACACTGCCTGCTCCGATGATTGCGTTGTCGCCAACTGTCACTCCGGGCAGGATGATGGCGCCACCGCCGACCCAGACGTTCCGGCCGATAGTGACGGGCAGGGCGACCTCTAACCCGCGAGCGCGTTCAGCCGATTCTTTCGCGTGTTGCGCACAATAGATTTGGGCGTTCGGCCCAAACATGGAATTATCCCCGATCTGAACCCGTGCCGTGTCCAGAATGATGCAACCGGCGTTGAAATAAACCCGATTGCCCAGATGGATATTCATGCCATAGGCGCAGTGAAAGGGCGCCTCGAGAAAACAGCCATTTCCCGCGTCGGCAAACAGCTCCCGTAAGGCCGGGCCCATCGCGTCACGCGTGTCGGGATCACAGGTATTGTGTGCGTGAACGGCGCGGCGGGCTTTGGCGCGCAACGCGTCGAGCTCCGGGTCCAGGCAGCTGTACCATACTCCTGCTTCCATCTTTTCCCGTTCGGTCATGCGTCATGCCTAACGCATACGAAGGGCACCGTCGATGCGGATGACTTCCCCGTTCAGGTACCCCATCTCGACGATGAAGCCAGCCAGACGACCATATTCACGCGGGTCACCCAGTCGGGCAGGGTTGGGCACGTCCGCAGCCAGTTGTTGTTGTACCTCATCGGGCAGGCCCGCCAGCATCGGGGTCATGAAGATACCCGGCGCGATGGTCATTACGCGGATACCGGTCGACGCGAGATCCCGCGCCATGGGCAGGGTCATGCCAACAACGCCGCCTTTGGACGCGGCATAGGCAGTCTGACCCTTCTGCCCGTCAAAGGCGGCGATAGAAGCCGTGTTGATGATCACACCGCGCGCGCCGTCCGGTTCGGGCGCATTCTTGGCCATCTCGGCAGAGGCCAGTCGCGAGACATTGAATGTACCCACCAGATTGATATCGATCGTGCGTTGAAACGCATCTAAAGGATGGGGGCCATCCTTGCCGACTGTCTTGATCCCATAGGCAACGCCCGCGCAGTTCACGGTTGCTGTGATCCGCCCCATCTTTTCCATCGCAAGCGAGACAGCTGCCGCGACCGAATTTTCGTCCGTCACGTCTGTCTGCGCAAAATACCCGCCAATCTCAGCCGCCACCTGAACTCCGCGATCGGCGTCGCGATCCAAGATCGTGACCTGCGCGCCATTTTCAGCAAAGTAGCGGGCTGTGGCCTCACCCAGACCAGAGGCGCCTCCGGTAACGATGGCCGAAGTGGTGGACAGGTGCATGGCGGTCTCCTCCCAAGATTTGAACACTTGTTCATTTATCGCGTTGGCCCACCTGTGTCTACTGATATGAGTGGTCAATACACTGTGGATGCCGGATTTCTGGCGCGAACGCGGGCTTTCTCAGCAATTCTTAATTTACGCTTCACGCCAATTCGCCAATTCGTGATCGATGACTCTGACGCACCCGGGTGTTTTGGTGCAAGGAGGTAACGAGATGCGAAAGTTAAAGATTAAGACCATGGGTGCGATGGTCGCTGCACCATTCGTGGGAGTTTTGATTGTAGGATCTGCAGAAGCTGCGCCTGAAACGTGCAACGGAAACACGGCGCGTAGCCTGACCAATGCGGGTGATTATGCGGCGCTCTGCGATTGTGCGCAGGTGACCCCAAGCTTCCTGGAGCGGCTTCAGCGACGATCAGACTTCGAAACAACCCTTCGCGTGACCGGCGCTGAATGTCCAGGACTGGCGGCGCTTTTGACAGATTTTCCAACCGCTTCTATCGGAAGCGCCGGCAATGCCGATCGCGGTGAAGATCGCAGTTCTGACTTGGCACAGGTTGGCGGTTCGGTGTCCCCGGATAATGGCTCCGGTGACGGTGGCGGCAATGACGAGCCCGGTGACGGCGGCGGCAACGAAGACCCCGGTGACGGCCGTGGCAATGACGAGCCTGGTGACAGTGGCGGCAGCGAAGACCCCGGTGACGACCGTGGCAATGATGAGCCCGGTGACGGCGGCGACAGCGAAGACCCCGGCGACAGTGGCGGCAACGAAGACCCCGGTGACGGTGGCGGCAATGACGAACCTGGCGACGGCAGCGGCAATGACCGCCCTGGCAAAGGTGGTCACGGCGGCGGCAAGGGCGGTGACGGTAAAGGTGGCGGCAAGGGCGGCCACGGCGGCGGCAAGGGCGGTGACGGTAAAGGTGGCGGCAAGGGCGGCCACGACGGCGGTAAAGGCGGCGACGGTAAAGGTGGCGGTAAAGGTGGCCACGGCGGCGGCAAGGGCGGCGACGGTAAAGGTGGCGGTAAAGGTGGCCACGGCGGCGGTAAAGGCGGCGACGGTAAAGGGGGCGGCAAGGGCAAGCGCTAAAGAAGCTGATACGCCTTGATCATAACGTAACGGCCACCTGATCAGGTGGCCGTTTTCTCGGGAGGAAGGTGAATTAACCCAGCTGCACCAGAGCGTGACGTTTCTTACCGGCGCTCAGCTTGATGGGCGAGGACAGGGCACCCGCGTCAATCATCAGCCCCGCGTCAGTCAATGGGGCGTCGTCCAACTTTGCTCCGTTCTCGGCGATCAGACGCTTGGCCTCTTTGCCTGATTTTGCAAGTCCGGATTTCACAATGATCTGAACGATAGACATGCCCTCGCCCAGCTCATCAGCGCTGAGGGTCAGTGTCGGCAAATCCTCTCCAACACCGCCTTTTTCAAAGACTTCGCGGGCTGTGGCTTCGGCCTTTGCAGCGGCTTCGACACCGTGCAGAAGGGTCGTGACCTCGTTGGCGAGACGAACCTTGGCTTCGTTGATCTCGGATCCTGCCAGTGCGCCCATACGGTCACATTCATCGACAGGCAGCTCGGTGAAGATTTTCAGGAACCGGCCGACATCGGCGTCGGTAGTGTTGCGCCAGAACTGCCAGAACTCGTAAGCCGACAGCATCTCGTCATTCAGCCAGACTGCGCCGCCCTGGGATTTGCCCATCTTGCGACCGTCGCTGGTGGTCAGCAGCGGTGTGGTCAAACCATAAATCTCGTGATCCAGCACACGTCGGGTCAGGTCGATGCCGTTAACGATGTTGCCCCACTGATCCGAACCGCCCATCTGCAACACGCAGTTATATCGACGGTTCAGCTCCAGGAAATCATAGGCCTGCAGGATCATGTAGTTGAACTCGAGGAACGAGAGCGACTGCTCGCGATCCAGACGCGATTTCACCGATTCAAAGCTCAGCATCCGGTTGACCGAGAAGTGCCGCCCGATATCGCGCAGGAAATCGAGGTAGTTCAGGCTATCCAGCCATTCTGCATTGTTTAGCATCTTCGCGCCGGTTTCGCTGTCGTCATAGGACAGGTACTTGGCGAACACTTTCTGCATGCCCGCGATGTTGGCATCGATTTGCTCGGGTCCCAGCAAGGGGCGTTCGTCCGACCGGAATGATGGGTCGCCGACCTTCGTGGTTCCGCCGCCCATAAGTGTGATCGGCTTGTGCCCGCATTTCTGCAACCAGCGCAACACCATGATGTTCATCAGATGCCCCACGTGCAGCGACTGCGCCGTGGCGTCATAACCGATATAGGCTGTTTGCACCCCACTGATCAGCGCGTCGTCAAGGCCCTGATAATCGGTGCAGTCGGCGAGAAAGCCGCGCTCGATCATCGTGGCGATGAATTCCGATTTGGGGTGGTAGTTCATATCGTGCCTCGGGTTAGTATTGCGAGGCACTGTATAGGCGCGGGAATCGGCAAGGAAAAGGTGCCTTTTCCAAGAAACGCGACAGCTGTGGCTCACCAATTCAAAGAGGTGGGTAAGTGCTGCTCTGTTGATGCGCTCTGAAGCCGAGCGAAGTGGCGCGAGATCGGAAAATGCCAGCGCTTCGGTAATAAACTGGCGCGCGCGCCAGATCGAGTTTCGCCGTCTGGTTGTGCTGATCCGGCCTCGATTTGGTCTCAATATTCATTGTTTTCGCGGCAGGTGCCTTGCTTTGGATCCGAGAAAATGGGCAACTTACCCAGATCGTCGGGTTTGGGCAAATACCGGAACGACGCTGGGCAGAAGTTGGCAGGAGATGCGCGAGTGAGCCGGATCATCGGAAAAACTGGGGCAGTCAGGGCGCTAGGAGCCATGTCCGGCACATCGCTAGACGGCGTGGACGCTGCTGTGGTCGAAACGGACGGGTATGAGATTCTCGGATTCGGCCCAAGCGCGTACCGGGCTTATACCAAGGCCGAGCGCGCGCAACTGCGTGACGCATTGGGTCAATGGCATGGTGCACAAGTCGAGACTGCCGGCGAATTGGTGACGCATGCACATGCTGACCTTTTGGCGGAATTTGAAGATGCGAACCTGATCGGATTTCACGGCCAGACCCTTGCGCATGAACCTCGCGGACGCGGGACGCTGCAAGTAGGCGATGGCCTTAGCTTGTCGCAGGCACTGGGTCTCCCGGTTGTCTGGGATTTCCGCAGCGATGACGTGGCTATGGGCGGTGAGGGCGCACCTCTGGCGCCGTTCTTTCATTTTGCCTGTGCCAAGTGGATCGAAGCCGATGCCCCTTTGTGTTTTCTTAACCTCGGCGGGGTCGGCAATCTGACCTATGTGGATCCGTCCTTTGACGGCCCTGAGGCCCCGGGAGCACTTTTGGCTTTTGATACCGGGCCCGCGAACGCACCTGTCGACGATCTGATGCAGGCGCGTCTGGGGCAGTCGATGGACCGGGATGGTGCGGTCGCCCGCAATGGGGCAGTCGAACCGGGAGCGCTAGAACTGTTTCTTGCAGAACCGTTCTTTGCCCGAATGCCGCCAAAATCTCTGGATCGCAATGACTTTGCCGAGATGGTCGAACTGGTGCGACAATTGAACGACCAAGATGCGGTGGCCACATTGACAGCCATGTGCGCTGCCGGGGTCGCAAAAGGGATGGAGCATTGCCCAAAACCACCTGCTCGCGTTCTGGTCACAGGCGGCGGTCGGCACAACCCGGTGTTGATGGAGATGTTGCGGGTTTCGCTGGACTGCCCGGTCGAACCGGTCGAGACCGTCGGTCTGGACGGGGACATGCTCGAGGCGCAGGCTTTTGCCTATCTCGCCGTCCGGGTGGCGCGTGGATTGCCAACTTCATGCCCGGGGACGACCGGTGTGAAAGCTCTGGTAGGTGGCGGGGTTGTGAGTGCGGTTTCGGCGGGCGCGGCGGGGTGAAGGTTGCGTTTCTTAATAGGGGCTTAGCGGAAAAAGCTGATTTTGACCGTAGCCGCTACAATGTCTGATTGAAGTTCAACTTTCGTTCGTTGCAAAACCTTCGAAGGAAATTCGCATCCGGTAAGAGACAAAAAATTCAACGAATCTTTTCGGCCAAGAAGTCGATCATGGCACGAGTTTTTGCTGGCAGGTTGTCACGGCTCGCATAGATCACATGAACGCCAAGCGGTGGGTTTTCGAACTTCGTTAGAATGGGAACAAGAGTTCCGGCGTCCAGTTCGGCCTGACAGGCGATCTGAGGGAGGCGGGTAATCCCGCGGCCTGCAAGGGCAAGCACTTTTTCGGTGTGCGCGTCATCGCATCGTACCCTAGGAGAAACTGGCACCGCAATTCCCTCGCCATCCGGCCCCGCATAGGTCCAGCTTTGCGTGATCCCGTGAAACGAGAAATCGATCAGTTCGTGATCTTTTAGGTCGTTAGGGTGATGCGGGGTGCCATTGCGTTTCAGATAGGACGGGGATGCCACTGTAAGACCCCGCGTGCGCAGTATCTCTCGGGCTATCAGATCGGACGATGGCAGGGTCCCAATCCGAACCAGCAAATCTATACCTTCTCCGATCATGTCCGAATGACGTTCAGAAATGTCCAGGTGGAGATTGATGTCAGGGTAGCGGTCAAGAAACTCGGGCAACCAGTGATTTAGCCAACCGTGTGCAAAGACCACCGGCACGCTCATCCGTAATTCTCCAAAGGGTTGGTCGCCTAACGAATGCAATCGATCTTGCATGGCATGGGCGTCTTCTACAATTCGGCGGGCATTTTCATAGTAGATGCGGCCAGATTCCGTCAGGCTTAACCGTCGTGTTGTCCGGTTCAAAAGCCGCGTCCCAAGCCTCGTTTCAAGTCGCGCAATTTCCTTGCTGACGTGGCTGGGTGTATGTCCCAGCAATTTTGCCGCTGCACTCATGCTTTCCCGCGCCACCACAGCACAGAACAGAACCATGCCGTCAAAGAGGTCTTTATTCTGATCCATTTGGAATAGATGCCGTTCCAATTGAGTTATTAAAGTTTGATACCGGCAAAATTACCTTTGTTGCAAGCAAAGGAAAGGCACAGCCATGTTGGATATTAGAAACTTCGATCACATCGGTATTCGCATCAGCAACCGGGATGCGTCTGTTTCGTTTTATGAACTGTTGGGATTCGAACTGATCGCTGACGGTGGTTATGACAACGGCCATCCGCTAGTGATGTTGCACCCGTCCGGGATCAACATCAACCTGCTTGGTCCGGCCACCGCAAAAGCCGGTGAAAATGTTCTGATGGACGAGGTTGGGAAATACCCCGGCATCACTCACCTGGCCGTAAAGGTTAAAGACGCCGAAGCGACCGAAGCCTTTGTCACCGAAAATGGTATCGGCATTACCGGCCGTCGTGAATTTCGGGGTACCAAAACCATCTTCATCCGCGATCCGGATCGCAACGTGCTTGAGCTTGTCGGCCCAGGGCCGTCAGTCGCGCAGCTGATTGCCGAGCACGTTCACGCCTAACCCCCTACATCCAAAGGAGCAACTCTCATGACCTTATCTCTCAAACCCCTCGCAACAGCTCTGAGCCTGAGCATCGCTGCCACAGCGCTGCCGGTACTGGCAGAAACTCCGATGATCAAAACAGTAGATGGCGTTGCCACCTACCCCAAGGGCTATCAGGGCACGCCGGTGCGGGCTGCGGACGAAGACCCTTTTCTGTCACCAACCAACTCGGTGCTGGTCCTTATCGACTACCAGCCGCCAATTCTGGCGGGGGTCAAGAACATCGAACATGAAGAGCTGATCAATAATACCACCGGGTTGATCAAGACCGCGGTAATCTACGATATCCCGATCATCTTTAGCCATGTCGCAGTGGGATTGAATGGATACGATCCAATGATCGAGGAACTGCGTGAGCTGGCCCCAAACGCCGTGTTCATTGACCGGACTAATGTGAACGCCTGGGAAGAGCCCGAGTTTGTTGCCGCCGTTGAAGCAACCGGGCGGAAAAAGCTGATCATGGGAGGCCTCTGGACTGATGTTTGCTTGGCATACCCTGCGATTGAAGCCGAAAAATCAGGGTATGACGTATACGTGCCCGAGGACGCAGTCGGTTCGATTTCCCAGTTAAGCCATGAAAACGGCATGCGTCGAATGATCGAGGCCGGCGTCGAGCCAATCACCTGGAACGTCGTTCCCGCAGAACTGCAACGCGACCATGCTCGCACTGAACATTTGCAGGCGGTCACCCGGGTGTTCATGGAGCATCTGTTCAAGGTTGACCCCGACTCGACCTGGTAAACCAGAGCCGGTCAGGGGCTTCAGTCCCTGACCTTCCTTCCCACCTTCAATGCCACCCACATTTGCCCGAAACAGGAACAGTTTAACTTGGGGTCGCATCTGTCTGCCGAGCGAACAAGCTGGCGTATCGGATACCAACGCCCAGATTATCGGGCTACACAAGGGGCTGAAGGCGTATCGGCCCTGCTTGGAGCCGTGTTTAGAAAAAGGATATTGCATGCCCCACGTTTCGATTGAGTTTTCGAAAGGCCTAGAACAAATCCACGATATCCAATCAGTGTGCGACCAGTTGTTTTCAGTTCTTTCCGAGCAGGATGTGTTCGATCCGCCGACCATTAAGGTGCGTGCAAAACCGGTGGAGTTCTTTCGGATTGGAACCGATCCTCAGACGTTCGTCCACGCGACGCTTTTGCTGATGGAGGGGCGAGATGTGCTGACCCGGACACAACTCAACCAGAAAATACTCGAACTTCTGGCGCAAGCGCTGCCCGATGTTGGAAGTATAACGGTTCAGGACATGGAAATTACGCGCGCCTCTTATGCCAAGCGCCTGTTGTAGGCTTGGTTTTACGGAGTGAGGGTCGGCCGATCGGGCGGCTCGTTCTCGGGTAAACACGTGCGCGCATACCGACGAAGCGGTCGCTCACTCCGAGGCTGAAATTGGCGTGTTAACCTCGCCGTCACGGAATATAGAAGCCAAGAGGTTGGCAAGAATGGAGCCCCGGATGCCCGAACCTTTGACGTCTGCACCAATCCTGGAAACGGAACGGTTAACATTGCGCGGCCCACGCAAAAGCGATCTGGCTGAGTTCACGCGTTTCATGACAAGTTCTTCAAGAATGCAGGCGCAAGATGAAACGGTTAGCAAGGAACAAGCTTGGTTCGGTTTTCTAACGGGTATCGGCCATTGGCACTGGCACGGTTTCGGTTTCTTTACATTGGTTCCGCGTAAGGGGGGCACTCCACTTGGTCGAGTAGGGCTGCTCAAACACGCCAATTGGCCGCAAGTGGAGTTGGCATGGCATCTCTTTGACGGTGCGGAAGGCAATGGATATGCAACCGAAGCCGCGGCGGCTGTTCGTAGCTGGGCGCATCGGTGTCATGGATTCAATCGGTTAGAGAGTTACATCCATCACGAGAACCGTCGTTCGCAGGCCGTCGCGATGCGTCTTGGAGCCAAGACCGATGGTACTCGTGCTGACCACGAACCAGATGCCGAGGTTTGGGTTCATCCAAAAGCAGATTGAGTGCTGCCGCGATGTTTGCCTTAGGCTCACAACAGCAATGCGACTGCCATTACCAGATTGCCATTCTGCGAAACTTTGCTGACATTTAAGAAAAGTCTGCTTAGGGTCTGACCTGAAAGGATATTCTCGGTGGAACCAAGCCTCATCATCGCTCTGGTCGGCGCTACTGCGCTTCTCGTTGCTATTCCCGGCCCCAATGTCGCGCTCATTGTTGCAAACACCATCGCAAATGGGTTTCGTTTCGGTGCGGCGACTGTCCTGGGAACAACCGTAGGAGTCGCGTTGCAACTGGCGGTCGTGGTTCTGGGTTTATCCGCGCTTCTGCAATTCGCGGCCTCTACTTTCATCTGGTTGAAATGGCTGGGCGTCGCATATCTGCTTTACCTTGGCGTTTCGACGTGGCGACAAGGAACCGCGAAGATGGAAGAGCGCCCCCCCAGTCGAAAACCGGTGAAAGCGCTATTCTGGCAAGGTCTGTTGCTTGCGACGATCAACCCGAAGACGCTGATTTTCAACGCTGCCTTTCTTCCACAGTTTGTGGCGCCCGAAGCGGGGATTAATGCGTTGTTGTTGACGGCGACGATCTATCTCGCTGTGATTTTTCTTGGAGATCTGATCTGGGCCGCAACAGCGCAGACGGCCAGACCTGTCATCCTTCGGCTTGGGCGGCTGCGCTATAAGCTGACGGGGGTGCTCTTTTTCGGATCCGGTCTAGGGCTCGCACTCGCGCGCGTGGATAAGTAGCCCCTCGGCAATCTTTGTCAGAGAACGCAAAGAGCGACCATGCGCAGTGAACGATCACTTCCGAGCAATATCAAACCCGGCTTTCGCCAATTCAAACCCACCAAACTCAAATCCCGGTGAAACGGTGCAGCTGACCAGAGTGTAGTCACCCGTGGTATGCGCCGCCTGCCAGTGATCTTTAGGTACGACCAATTGCGGTGCACCTGCCTTCAGATCCGGCGAAAGTATGTGATCCGTGGCCGGTCCCTGATCTGTTTCGCTCATTGACAGGATCAGGGGGGCGCCTGCGTGGTAAAGCCAGATCTCGGTTGCATCGACGCGGTGCCAATGGCTGCTCTCACCCGCTTGCAGTAGGAAATAGATGCAGGTTCCAGTGGCGCGGCCGGGATTGTAAGCCCTCCACGTTTCCCGAAACCAGCCGCCTTCGGGGTGGCGTTGCAGGTTCAGATGATCGATGATCTCTTGGGCCGTCATGAGGTCCTCGTTTGTTTGACTGCAATTGTGCACGGGGCGCGGGATGATCCGCTATGGCAATTGCCGGTATACAAATTATGTTTGCCACATGACCCTGATGATCCCGTTTGACAACAGCTACGCCCGCCTTCCGGATGGTTTCTATGCGCGACAAGCGCCCGAGCCCGTGCGGGCTCCGCGGATGGTTGCATTCAATGAACCGCTAGCGAAAATCCTGAACATCTCACCCGGGGACGTACAGGAGATGGCCGAAACCTTTGCAGGCAACGCCGTGCCCGAAGGGGCCGAGCCGCTGGCGCAGCTGTATTCCGGCCATCAGTTTGGCCACTACAACCCACAGCTTGGGGACGGACGCGCGATATTGCTGGGTGAAACTGTAGGCACGGACGGTGTTCGGCGTGACATACAGCTGAAAGGTTCAGGCCGGACGCCGTTTTCGCGTCAGGGCGACGGGCGCGCATGGCTGGGTCCGGTTCTGCGCGAGTATGTCGTGTCCGAGGCGATGCATGCGCTGGGCATTCCCACGACTCGCGCGTTGGCAGCGGTAGAGACCGGCGAGGTCGTTTTGCGCGAAGGACCGATGCCAGGTGCGGTGCTGACTCGTGTGGCGCAAAGCCACCTTCGTGTGGGTACATTTCAAGTCTTTGCTGGGCGCGGACAACTGGACCGCCTGCGAAAGCTCACCGAATACGCAATCGCGCGGCACTACCCGCAAGCGGATGGCCCGATGGGTTTGCTGCGCGGTGTTCGCGATGCCCAGGCACGTTTGATTGCCGGTTGGATGAGCGTCGGGTTCATCCATGGCGTGATGAACACCGACAATTGCGCGATCTCGGGCGAGACGATCGACTATGGGCCATGTGCCTTCATGGACAGCTACCACCCGAACACGGTCTACAGCTCGATTGACCGGATGGGGCGGTATGCGTATTCGAACCAGCCTGAAATCGCCGTGTGGAACCTGGCACAGCTGGCAACCTCGCTGATCCAGCAGATCGAAGACAAAGAGGCCGCCGTTGAAGAGGCGACCGAGATTGTTCACGCTATGCCTGATCTGATGCAAGGTCATTGGCTGGATCGCTTCCGGGCCAAGATCGGTCTGAGCACTGCCGAAGATGGCGACCTGCAACTGATATCGGATTTGCTAACGCGGATGGCGCAAAACCAGGCGGATTTCACCAATACGTTTCGTGCGCTGACAGGTGACAAGCCGCGGGATCAATTCACCGACCCTCAAGCATTCGATAGCTGGTCTGTGAACTGGCAGGAGCGATTGCAGCGCGAAGCCTCATCACAGGCTGTCATGGAAGCCGCGAACCCGGTCTTCATTCCGCGAAACCATCGGGTCGAGCAAATGATTCAGGCGGCCGTGCAGGGCGACTTCGCACCGTTGCAGCGACTGAACACGGTGTTGGCATCGCCTTACACGGAACAGGCCGGGAACGACGACCTGACACGACCGCCGACTGACAGTGAAGTGGTGCATGCAACCTTCTGCGGCACCTAAAACGTCGGTAAGAAGGCAACAGTCCGGAGATCACTCCAGGCGCTGAGCAGGCATGGATTAAGGGGCAGCAAGCGTACTGTTTGAAAAACAGTTAACTTAGATTAGCATGTTTCTATGTGAGCCGATCTGATCCTCTGATCTCGGCAGAACCCTTAGTCAGTAAGGAAGTTACATGAAGTCTCCTTTGGTTTATTCGTTCGTTTTCTCCCTGACTGCTGCGCCGGTACTTGCGCAGGACACTCCCATTTCGCATGACGCGGAATACTATATCCTTCAGGCGCAGCACGGCGATCAGTGGGCAGAAGATGACGCTGCCGTCGATTCTGCGTTGGCCGCGTTTCAGGAAGGCAATGGGGGTAAACCGCCCAACATCGTGAGTGTGCTGATCGATGACATGGGGTTCGGTGACATGGGCATCCCGGAACTGAACGCGGTGCGCGGATATCAGACGCCCAACATAAACGATTTCTCGGATGAAGCGCTGCGAATGGTGCGGATGTATACTGAACCTTCTTGCACGCCGACGCGTGTGGCCCAGATGACCGGTCGCCTGCCGGTGCGAATGGGAATGGGTGATACCACCGTTGACATCGCTGGATTTGGCT
The DNA here is from genome assembly GCF_057221055.1 of Ruegeria sp. HKCCD7181. Lineage (NCBI taxonomy): Bacteria > Pseudomonadati > Pseudomonadota > Alphaproteobacteria > Rhodobacterales > Roseobacteraceae > Ruegeria > Ruegeria sp. HKCCD7181. The sequence goes on from NZ_JBWVBC010000003.1 coordinate 495,308, forward strand.
TGCCTGAAAACGAAGTTACGCTGGCTGAAGTGTTGAAGCAAGCAGGCTATGCCACCAGCCATGTGGGCAAGTGGCATATGGGGGACATCGCGGAAAGTTGGGCCATGAACCAGGGGTTCGATTATGCGCAACACGCCATTCACCAACAAGGACAGATGACCATCTTCAACGACGATGCGATCAAGGAACAGGTCGCGGTTGCGATCCGGGATTATGATGACAAATACACAATTGACGACTGGTTCCGGCCTGATGCCTCGTCGATGATGACAGTGATTGAAGGCGAAACCGGAGGACCAATTCGTGAAATCCGGATGGAAACCGGCGAACGCTGGAACGCTGCCAAGTATGATGAGATGAACCAAGCTTTTCAGGACAAAACACTGGAAGAATTGGATCGTCTAGCAGGTGGGGCAGAGCCCTTCTTCTTACAGTACTGGCCCATGATCCCGCTGGACAATACGCGCGCCGGTAGGGAAGGCCCCGAAAGCGTGAATGGTGGTCTTTACGTCGACAAGATGCAGCTGTTGGATCAATGGCTGGGCGACATATTCACGCGCATGGATGACCTCGGCCTTGCTGAGAACACAATCGTCATTGTTATGGGTGACAATGGCCACTTCACCAAATACGCGCCGCAATCCGGTTTTACTCCGCTCATCTATGCCGGGGGTAAAGGCGACACGACTGAAGGTGGCGTGCGTGTGGATGCCTTTATCCGGTGGCCCGGAATGATCGAGGCCGATGGGCTGTTGAACAGCATCGTGCACGTCTCGGACCTGTACACCACGTTGTCTCGGTTTGCCGGAGCAGAGCAATATATCCCGCGGGATCGTCTGGTTGATGGGGTTGATCAGTCTGCGGCGCTGCTGTTTGCTGACGAGTCCAAAGCGCGTCGGGATCACGTCATCATTTATTCCGTCGCGAAACCCGAGGCGGTCGTCAAAGATCAGCTGAAGCTGAAACTACCGGGGCCGGGCGAGAGCGCAATTCTGGCGAAATTCTTCGATCTTTACCGGGATACCCGCGAGGAATACTCGGTTTCGACCGAAGTCGGCGCATGGGGTGGGCAGGAGTTTGCGCGCATCCTGGGTCGCCACATGGCTCGGAAAGAAAAATACCCGGATACTCCGCCGGCCTATGGCGTGCCATATGAAGGGATCGAGAATATCCGGCCTGAAACCCAACAAGCGGTTGAGGCGTTTCTGATCAAACGTGCGTCTGTGGAGCAATAAAACCTGTTCGCGCGCAGAAGCCACGTGCGCGACATTTCCAATCAGACCTTTAGGATGAAGACATGATAGGAAACATACTTTTTGCACTTGGCATGCTTGCATCAATGGGCATCGGGTTTGTCTACTTCCGCGATCTGGGTGACGTGTCGCAGATGCTACTCAAGGTCAAACGCCAAAACATGGTGCGGTTCATTCGTCATGAGTACAGGTTTATCGCCATCGGTCTAGGCGGGTTTGCGGTGGCCACGCTGGCGCATTTTGCCCTTGGGGGCGGAGCGCGCTGGGCATGGGTGCTCGGAGGGCTGTTGGTTCTGTTCCTCTATGGGTTTCCCTATGTCTGGGTGCATCTCGGGTTGCGCAATCAACTGAACGACGCCCGCTATTTCCCAATCTCCGAAGCTCGCAAATATGTCGGACCGACTGCACCTGTAGTGGTGATCGAAAACAATGGCCAGGCTCGGGCGCATCCTGACGCGCAGATCATGCGCCCTCATCTGGCGGGCAATGAAGCCGGACTGGGTGGTGAAGATGTCGTCATGACGTATTGCGCAATGGCCAATCTGGGGCAGGGCTATATCCCCCGGATCGAAGGCAAGCGACTGGACCTCGAGGTTCTGGCACAGCATGGCAACAACCTGATCCTGCGCGATAATGAGACAGGCGAGCCGATCCAGCATATCTACGGCTTTCGCGAAGCGGATCAAGATACTGGTACGGAAGGTCCCGCATGTCCGTTGCGCCCCGAGGCACGGATGACGCCGTGGCCGACCTACCGGATGACCTTCCGCGGGTTTCAAAAGGCTTTCCCTGAAGGTGAGGTCTTTCTAAACCGGCCTTCCTCTAATCCATTGCTGCGGCTGTTGGATATGGCGACCGAAATTACTTTTGGCTGGGGCATCAGCCGCCAGCATCAGGAGGATGCGCCCGTCATGGACAACATGGAGCGCTCGGATGACCGCCTGCCGAACAAGACACTGGTCTGGGGGGTTACAATCGGAAAGGACGCGGCGTGCTGGACCGATGATTTCGTGATCGACAATGACTGGATTGTGAATGCCCAAGTTGGCGGGCGGGATGTCGTGATCTCTCTGGACCCAAAATACGAAAGTCTTGGTGTTTGGTATAACGACAGCGGTCAGCCCGTAACCGGCTGCGATTTCTGGGGGCATTCGGATCAAGGGCAATTGCAACGGGTCGAAACGCTGCGCGCTGGGATCTTTTGGCATGTCTGGTCCGAGTTCTTTCCAGAGACCAGGATCAATCCGACCGGGCGTGAAGCCTCTGAACCTTCGGAGGCTGCCGCATAGGCCAAAACGCTGATTTTCATAGAATTTTGCAACCTGGATTTTGGGTGTTGGAAGGTAGAAGGAGAAGTTGAATGATTTTTGGAATTGGAAAAGCGCAAAGGGCAATGAAGTTGGCCCTTGTAGCTGCAACCGGTTTTCTTTCGGCGAATACGGCGACTGCGCAGCATTCCGATTGGTCCTACGAGGCTACGATTTATCTGTTTATGCCCGAGACAGAAACGACATTGGACACCCCATTTGGTGAACTGGACGCCACGCTCAGTTTTTCTGATGCGCTCAGCAATCTTGATATGGCGTTCATGGGTACGTTCGCTGCTTCGAATGGCCGCTGGAGCCTGTTGGCGGATTACAATTACACGAATATTTCCTTTTCAACTGCAACTGCGGGCCCCGCGCATGGTGATCTGAATACTTCCGTAAAAACGCAGTTCTTTAGCGGCTATCTGGGTTATCGGGTGTACTCGGACAAAGCGCTCAACGTGGATCTGGCGGGCGGGTTTCGCTGGTACAGCACGGATACGGATTTTCAACTGACGCCCGGTACCGCACCGGGGCGGAGTGCGTCAGCCGATGCAAGCTGGACAGACCCGATTATCGGCGCGCGTGCTCGGTATTTTTTCACTGACAGCTGGAGCGGAACTGCGTTTCTGGATTATGGAGGGTTTCGAAGCGGCAGTGAAACCTGGCAGGTACTGCTGACGGCCGATTACGCGATCAATGATAGGTGGCTGCTGCGAGGCGGATACCGGCATATTTCTTTTGAACATGATATCAACGGCAACGATTATTCGTTCACTCAGTCAGGTCCGGTGATCGGAGCAACCTATCGATTCTGATACCGGCGGATTCACTGCGATCCCGAAGTAGGGTTCACAGGCGCGTTTCTGAAACAGGGGCTTGCCTCTGCCTCTGCACGTGGCATCTTGTGGGCGATAGCAATCCTGGATCACAATGACACACCGATCGACCCTGCGGCTGGCCAGCTATAACATTCAGAAGTGCGTTGGGCTGGACCTGCGCAGGCAACCGCAGCGCATTCTGCAGGTGCTGAACGGGATGCAGGCCGATATCGTTGTTTTACAGGAAGCGGACAAGCGCCTGCCGCCACGTCCTGCAGCATTGCCCCACTTCATGCTCGAGGAATCCGGTTGGCAGGTCGTGGACCTCGGCGGCGCCGGCAGTCTGGGCTGGCACGGAAACGCCGTCATTTGGCGAGGAGACAGCATCCAGGTGCGTCGGACCGGGCACCATGATCTGCCCGGATTCGAGCCACGTGGCGCTGTACGTGTGGAGTTTGACACTCCGATAGGGCCATTGCGCGTGATGGGAATGCATTTGGGCCTTCTGTCAGCTTCGCGGCGGCAGCAGATCACGCAACTCAGGCGATGCGATTCCGATCTGAACCAGATGCCAACCGTCTGGGCGGGGGATTTTAATGAATGGTCGCGCCAACCCGTGCTGGACCATCTCGCACCCGATATGCGGTTCCTGCCGCCCGTACCCAGTTTTCCGGCGGCTCAGCCATTGGGTGCACTGGACCGGATTGCGCTGGGGCAGGGGTTGCTGGCAATGGCCCATGGGGTACACGACGCTCGGCCCGCGCATATCGCTTCGGATCATCTGCCTGTCTGGGCCGATTTACAGCGAGCAGCATAATGGGCAATTCACCTGTGGCGCAGCCCGCACATCCGTACTAAGACAGAGGCCCGAACAGCTCTGGGGGTAACAATGTCCGACACGATCATCGCCCGGTGCGAAGCCAAAGGCCTGCGCATGACAGGCCAGCGCCGTACCATCGCGCATGTGCTGCAACAAAGCGAGGACCACCCGGACGTTGAAGAGCTTTATGCCCGTGCTTCGGCTGAGGATTCCGGGATTTCGATCGCGACCGTTTACCGTACGGTAAAACTGTTCGAAGAGGCGGGGATTCTGGAACGTCTGGAATTTGGTGACGGCCGCGCACGCTATGAAGATGCGGAGCGGGACCACCACGATCATCTGATCGACATGCAATCGGGCGAAGTGATCGAATTTGTCGACCCCGAGATCGAAGCGCTGCAGGAAAAGATCGCGGCCAAGCTGGGGTATCGGCTGAAAGGGCACCGTCTGGAACTGTACGGCGTGCCGCTCAAACAGGACTGATCCATCACAAAAAGCGATTGATCGCCTCACGGCAAATCATCAATCATGTCGCTATATTGCTTGCGACGTCGCGAAAGTTACGGTTTGGGTGCCTTAAGGGCTCATGTTTTGTCAGCCCATCCCAACGGACGCACAAATGAACAACGTAAACGGCATTCTGCTGATCATCGCATCGATGGCAGCCTTCTCGCTAGAGGATATGTTCATCAAGCACCTGTCGATCAGTGTATCGACTGGGCAGATCATGGTCGTGCTGGGGCTGTTCTGCGGGCTTGTCTTTGTGCTCATGTCCCTGGTCACCCGCAAACGCATCTTTGATCCGGTGGCCTGGCAACCTCTGCCATTGGCCCGCGCCGGGACCGAAGCTGTCGGGGCGCTAACCTTTGTGACAGCGTTGTCGTTGGTGGAACTGTCCACCGTGGCTGCCGTGTTTCAGGCGATGCCACTGGCTGTGACCATGGGGGCGGCACTGTTTCTGGGCGAGCATGTCGGCTGGCGCCGGTGGAGCGCAATTGGCGTCGGATTCATCGGTGTTCTGATGATTATCCGCCCGGGGCTTGAAGGGTTTCAGCCCGAGTCGTTGTTTGTTGTCGCCACCGTCGTTGCGATTGCTGCACGCGATCTGATCACCCGTCGGCTGGATGTTCGGGTGGCCTCATCAGTTGTGGCGCTGCAGGCCTATGTCGCCGTCGCGTTGGCCGGAGCGGTGTTGATGGTATTCTCGGCCCAGCCTGTTGTGCCATTGCAGGTGATGCAGGTCGGGCCTTATCTGGGCGCCATCGGCTTTGGTGTTCTGGGGTACTACGGCATCGTCACGGCTATGCGAGTCGGAGAAGCCTCCGCTCTGACCCCGTTCCGCTACACACGGCTTGTGTTCTCGATCGCGGCGGGAATGATGATGTTTGGTGAACGCCCCGATCTGATGACGATAGCAGGCGCATCGCTGATCATCGGATCGGGCATGTATACGTTCATTCGGGAACGCAGACTGGCCCGCGAATTGGCGGTTGCGGTCTGACGGATCGTCGCACGTTGGCGCAAACAGGAAATTGTTAGCCCTAAAGGCAAGCAAATCGAGGCGTTAGCGTTAACGCGCCCCGTTTACTTTCTGCCGGGTGCTGGTATGAGGCTGGCAACTTACTGCAGCTTCAGGGACCGGCATCATGAGCACGATCATCGACATTCACGCACGCGAGATACTGGACAGCCGGGGCAACC